>NZ_JBGFCF010000004.1:0-334323 GCF_041205445.1 Falsihalocynthiibacter sp. CO-5D18
TGGGCTGGTACCTGTCCAGAAATCCACAGGCGGGCGGCAAATATTAGGCCGCACCTCAAAAATGGGCCAACGCGATATCCGACGATTGCTGATTATTGGGGCCATGACCCGTATCAGATGGACGATCAAAAACGGTCCACCCAAAGGATCATGGTTGGAACAGATGTTGGAACGCAAGCCTCGTATGCTCGTGGCAATTGCGCTGGCAAACAAAACCGCCCGAACAATTTGGGCCATGATGACGAAGCAACAAGATTATCGAGATCCGATCGCGGCAGTGTAAACTGCAACGCTCGGTATGATGTGAGAAGGACATTGAGACAGTAAGGACAAAATGATCGACTAGATCGAGGTTAGGAAAACCAGGCCCTCCCAGAGAGTTAATAGCTCGTGGCATTGATTTGGACCCGACCTTCGCATCGCCATACCGGCCCGCGGCATGTGAAACGTCGCAAACTGAGGCCTGACACATGACCGTACCCGATCACATGTACAAACTGTTGAAAGAATCTCTTGCATTGAACGGGGCATCCACACATGGGAGGGCGATTTGATCGCAGGTTCTGGCAACAGCTTCATTGCCACTCTGGTCGAACGCCACACGCGCTTTGTCATGTTGGCAAAAATCAGTAAGAAAGATAGCGCTAGCGTCATTCAAGCGTTGATCAAACAGTCACGCAAACTGCCCAAAGAATTGTATCGCTCCCTGACTTGGGATCGTGGTTCAGAAATTGCGAAGCATAAGGCCTTCACCTTGGCGACGGATATCGACGTGTTTTTGTGCGAACCCCATTCGCCGTGGCAACGCGGTTCAAACGAAAATACCAACCGCCTGCTACGACAGTACTTCCCAAAGGGCACGGATTTGTCGATACATAGTCAAGCAAAGCTGAGCGCTGTCGCAAGACAGCTCAATGAGCGACCCCGAAAGACGCTGGGATACGAAACTCCCGCAGAGCGTTTCAATGCATGTGTTGCGTCGATCAGTTGAGGCCACCGGGCAATTGGTCCTCGCAATAGAACCTTCAGTCAAGCGTCGCGTTTCGCTCGGCACTGCGAAGCCGACTTAGTGTGACCGGTGTTACACCGAGAAAGGATGCTATCAAATAATGGCCGAAAAGCCCTTCGTGACGCGGGAAATCTTTCCGAAACCACGCAAGGCGGTCTGCGCCGCCAAGTGCCGCAAGGCACCACTCCCGATCAGCCTTACGGGCCAGTTCGTGTTGCAATATGCCGTTTGCCCATTCGCGAATTGGCTCCGATGCTAACATAAGCTCAGTCAAAGCGCGGCTGTCCATTTGTGCAACCAGTGCATCCGTAATCAAATTTATTGATACGAGCGAGATCCCGTTTCTGGTTCTCGCGACATTTGGTGTGACCACACATGGACCAGTGTGAAAGCTAACGCAAACGGCTCGACCTTCGGGATCTGTGATTTGACTGGTGGCTTGTCCATCAAGAATGATGCGCTCCATGGGGTCTGGTTCGCCCTGCGTCGCTATACGACACCCTTTTTCGACATATTCCACACTCCATGCTGCCGCGAACTCACGCCCAATGTCTTTATCCAATGCGTTCGGGAGACACGTCAGAAAAGTAAAAAGGTCCAAGTTGCGAATTCCTTATCAAACGATAATGCCAGCTTTGCTCGCACTCAGTACGACGGTGTTAATTGTACGGAGAACAACCAATGAATATGATGATACCAACTAAGAAGTATGGGCGGCAAGCGGCTCTCTTCAGTTTCGCTGCCAGCGGAATCTATCTGTTGATGATCTTTATCACACTCGCGCACATCGAGACTTTGTCCGGCCTTCGCCCTTTCGACATGCGCCCCGGAGGATATTCGGCTGAACAGGCAAATTCACTGCTCTCTGCCCTAGGATCTAGCGGGAGGCGGTATTATCTCACGCGACAGATTCCGCTCGATCTAGCGTATCCCGCGCTCATGGCGCTGACTTTGGTATCATTGCTCAAATGGTTGGGGTTAAGGGGCGTGGACCGCAAACTTGTTCAGATCGGAATTTGGTTTTCGATTGGGGCAGCTATCGGTGACTATCTAGAAAACATCGGCATCTGCCTCATGATCCTGAGTTGGCCAGAAATATCTGCCAACACTGTCCCAGTGGCAAGTGTCGCTTCCATTGTGAAATCGGGTTTAACAATGGCTGCTTTTGTGTCTGTTCTGCTTGCGGTTGTCTTTTGGGCGTTCAAAGGGATATCTGGAAGAAGAATTGCGACGTGATTAGCGTCGGTCGCCCATATATTTCGCAAAGCAGACGTTAGCCGCACAGCAGAAAAAAGGTACAATGGGCTCGAAGCCGACTTGCGACAGCGCAGAGAAAACTCCCGTTTCTAGGATTCCCCAATGTCGGCTTCAAACGTTCCGGCACACCTGGTTCGCACTTGCAGCGAATGTCAGCTGTCCGCCCTTAGCGCCAAATGCCGCGGTAGCACAAAAAAACATTGAGTCAGAGCCCCTATGCAAACGAAGCGAACGGCCCATTCCAGCCACTGAGCTGAAGTCCCACTGCTGCGTACAATTTCAACGAAACTGCCATTCGTGGACTTAGCATCATCTTATCCGCCTAGCTTCGATCCATAAGTGCGCCGGAAAAATCCTTCCGTTTGCTGTCTGATGGGCGCAGGCAATCGAATAAACCGCTTTGCCTTTTATAGTCCTTACGATACCGTTTAGGTGGGGTCGCCAATCAACTGGAAGGATGAAATAGCTATGGGATTCATGTTAAAGAGACTTGTTACAACGACACTATTTGCTCTTCTACCTGCTTTTTTGAACGCACAGGAAATCGCCGACACTATCTATACCGGTGGGCCAATCCTGACCATCAACGACGCGCAACCTTCAGCCGAAGCCATCGCTGTGAAAGACGGTGTCATCATAGCTGTGGGATCTCTTGCCGACGTCGCCTTGCACAAGGGAGAAGGCACCGAGATCTTCGAACTCGACGGTCGCGCAATGCTTCCCGGTTTCGTTGACAGCCATGGTCACGTCGTGAACGGAGGTCTCCAGCGGCTTTCGGCAAACCTGCTCGCCCCGCCCGACGGCGAGGTCACCGATATCCCGAAACTTCAGGAGACCCTGCGCGGCTGGATGAAGGATAATGCCGAAACTGTTGCGTCAGTAAAAATGATCATCGGATTCGGATATGACCAGTCCCAGCTTGCGGAACTCCGACATCCGACCCGCGAAGATCTTGATAAGATTTCCATGGATGTGCCGATACTGCTTGTTCACCAATCCTCTCATCTGGGCGCGGCCAATTCCAAGGCTCTCGAGATGGCAGGTGTGACAGCAGATACACCTGACCCAGCGGGCGGGATTTACCGCCGCGATTCTCAAGGAGAACCAACCGGCGTACTTGAGGAGAACGCGTTTTACGCGGTTCTGGTCAAAATGCTTGGTGGTCTGGGCGAGGACGGCTTCAGGGCCTTCGCAAAAGCCGGGACCGAGTTATGGGCGAGTTTTGGCTATACCACCGCACAAGAGGGTAGATCTATTCCCGCGACGGTTGCAGTTATGCGGAGCATCGCGGATGAAGGCGGCTTTGAGATCGACGTCGTGACCTATCCGGATGTACTTGTGGACCGCGATTTCATCCTTGAAAACGTTTCCCAGGATTATATTAACCGCTTAAGGGTTGCGGGCGCGAAACTCACAATCGACGGATCGCCGCAAGGGTTTACAGCCTTGCGGGACCGCCCCTATTACGATCCGGTAGGCGATTATCCTCCCGGCTATTCCGGCTACTCCTCCGCCACAATGGAACAGGTCAATGACGTGATGGACTGGGCCTACTCGAACGGCCTCCAGATTCTCACACACGCCAATGGTGAAGGCGCTTCTGATATGCTGATCGCGGCGACCGAGGCAGCACTTGCAAAATACGGTCCGGTTGGAAATCGACCAGTCCTCATTCACGGTCAGTTCATGCGCGAAGACCAGGTGGACTCGGTCAAACGACTCGGGCTTTTTCCGTCCCTTTTCCCGATGCACACATTCTATTGGGGGGATTGGCACCGCGAACATACGGTCGGTCCCGTCAACGCGGACAATATCTCTCCAACGGGCTGGGTCCGCCAACGTGGAATGATGTTCGGAACACACCACGACGCACCAGTCGCGTACCCGGACAGTATGCGCGTGCTGGATGCGACCGTGACACGCCGAACCCGCTCGGGTGATATTCTTGGTCCGGATCAAAGGGTGGATGTCATGACAGCTCTGAAGGCAATGACGATCTGGCCAGCATGGCAGCATTTCGAAGAAGACAAAAAGGGCTCCCTGGAGGTCGGCAAGCTTGCCGATTTCGTCATACTTTCAAATGACCCGACAGTAATTGATCCGGAGGATCTGGACACGCTTAGTGTTTTGGTGACAATCAAGGAGGACAAAGTCATCTTTGAAGCACCCGTCGGAGAGGATCAGGGAGAGTTGCGACCGGGAATGTTCCGAAATTTCTTTCCCTCGGGAGATGACCCGCATGGGGGCCATAAACTCTTGGAACTCGCGATTGCAGCCACAGAGGCCATGGCCGTAGAATAGCTTGATAAAGGGGGTAGTGTTGAATTTCCGCTGAGTGTGTTGCCGCGATCTCTTGAATCGGCCACTGGATGCCGCCATCGGCCGGTTGCTTTCAGTGTTCGTGGGTCGAATGGCTGGATTGCGGAAAACCGCACTGAATGACGAATGCTGCATTCGCACTCGAACTTCCTAACAGTTCCTAGCGTAGGTGTCGTGAACGGCCCAAAGCTGCCATTGGTGCAAAGCGCAGCGAATGTCCGGTTCGAGCCCAAACCTACAAATGCTGCGATGTGCATGAATGGCTGCTTTTGGGATCGGTTGGCTCTAGCGGTAGCGCGACAGGCACTGCCGCTAAATGTTCGTTTTTGATTAGCTAAACAGACCGAACATCGTGTTCATGGCTGCACGAGCCCGTGCGCGGACTGGACAATTGGGCTGCGTCGCCCAGTAACACAATGTGGCCTGCAACAACGGGATCTGCGGCGAACTCCCATAACGGATGGTCGCGTTGGGTTCCTCTATCGTAGAGACCCCTGACCGGTGATCAAAACAAGATCGGTGTTGCGGATTGCCTTGGCCTTAAGAGCCTCCAGTGGCGCTCCGGCGCGTGCCTGCATGATCATCGCGGCACCCAAGTCCATGATCAGGGAAATCGCGGAGGCGGAGTCAAAGTCTTTGGGCAAGTTGCTTTTTTCGATTTGTTCTTCAAAATAGGTCGACATACGCGCGTAACTTTCCTTGGGTGCCGTATCCAAAACCGCGGCGACTTTGGGAAGTCGGTCCATCAAGGGCATGGCGATGGACATGATCAGGCAGCCGGACGGGTGATTTGGCGAAGCGACATTGTTTGCGAGGTTAATGAAGTAATCCCGTATCCCTTCGCTAGGCGCCTCTGCTTTTGCCATGGCGTCCAAGGACGCCTTTGATCGCGTTTGCCTGTAACGATTAATGGCCGCAACGAACAGGTCTTCCTTAACCCCGAAGGCATTGTAAAGGCTCGGCTTTGTCAGGCCTGTGCGTTTGGCGAGTGTCTCTGTATCCGACGCCTCATATCCTAGCTCCCAGAATACATCTATCGCCTTGTCCAGCACTTCATCTTCGTCGAATTTTCGCGGTCTGCCCGGACTGCGTTTCTTACTGTTTTCTACCATTCAGTATAAAACTCCTTGACTCATCTTGTGCAGTATTATTATCTACTGATCAGTACAATACAAGTACTTATGCGTCAACACGCCGTCGACGCAAACACCAAACGGGAGACCAACATGTCGAAACAAAACAAGTTTGCCATCACACTTTCAGCGGCGTTGCTGATTGGAACCAGCGCTCTTGCTGACACATCATTGGATATTAAGTTCGCTGGTGCGCTTGAATTTACCGAGGACGGCACGCTCTTTGTGGGCGACAACTACAATGGTGCTATCTACGCTTTCGAAATGCCTGCAACGGGTGGTCCAGAGCAGATCATGCCAAGCTCGATTGCCAACATCGATGCGAAAATCGCTGAACTGCTTGGTGTCGGTATCCATGCAATCGAACTCAATGACATGGCGTCCCACCCGATCACCCAAGACCTTTACATCTCGGTGACGCGTATTGGCAGTTCTGCTTCGCGGCCCGCAATTATCCAAGTGACACAGGATCAACAGATTAGCCTTGTAGACCTCGCCTCGTTTGACTTCCAAAAGCAAGATTTGATGGAATTCCCCGAAGGCGAGACCACGTTTGGCGTTCGTGGGATGGGTCCGATGCCACCGTTAACACGGGACATCGCCAAGGGTGAAATCCCGCTGCGCACACTTGCAATCATGGACATGGAATATTACGAGGGGGAGCTTTTCGTTGCTGGTGTGGCCCATGACAACTTCCTGTCATCGCTGCGCCGAATGTCCTACCCGTTCGATGGCAGCCAAGGCATCACAAATGTTGAGATGTACCACGTCACCCACGACCAGTACGAAAGCCGCGCCCCTATCCGAGCTATGTCTGTGCAAGAGATCGACGGGAAACCGCAGTTGGTCGCCGCCTATACTTGCAGCCCGATCGTGCTGGTGCCGCTGGAGGACATTCAAGACGGTGCGAAGATCGCTGCCAACACGATCATGGACTATGGCAACGGCCAGCCGCTGGATATGATCCCGTTCCAGATGCAGGGGCAGACGATGTTGTTGGTGACCAATGACAGCCGCTCGCCGCAGGTCATCCCGATCGCCGGGCTGCAAGACGCGAAAGTTGTCGATCACAACGACTTTGAACGCGGCGGTAAGCTCGATCTGCATCCCGTGATGCCCTATGGCCCAGTGGGTGAAGCAGTCATGTTCGACGGGATGTCGATGCACATGACACAGGTCGGCGAGGGCATGTTGGCTTCGATCACCCGCGATCTCTACACGGGTAGCCTGAACCTCGATACCAACCCAACGTGGTTCCCCAACCGTATTCACAACATGAAAGCGGAGTTTGATTTCCCTGATTATGCACCAGATCCAACGCGGACGCAGTGACAACTATGATACAAGGTATAAACAACGGGGTCGCCAAATTCTTGGCGACCTTCCTATTGGTGAATATGATGAGTTCAGCTGCGCAATCACAGGATTTGACGCTACCGCAAGATGGGGCAGAGCCGGTAATTTTACCTTTGATCGGCATCCATTGGGCGCAGGTGCGTCCATCGGAACTGCTTGAAGTTTTTGTGGGCCCCGCTGAACCCTGCTGCGAGGGTCGCATAGCAATTACTGGTCAATACACACGGACCGATGATGCCCTCACGTTTTTGCCTGCCTTTGGGTTTGAAACGGGCCAAGACTATGTCGCGCGTATTCGGATATCCGAGGCAAATGACGACTTCGTCTCATTCTCCATTCCGCCCGATGGTCTCGCGGTTGATGCTTTGGTCACCGCCACCTACCCAAGCGGCGACATACTACCTGAAAATGTGCTTCGGTTTTATATTCACTTCTCGACACCGATGTCGCCACAGGTTGCCTTCGACTATATCAAGCTTCGCGATGCAGCGGGCAACGTCGATGATGCCGCTTTCATGCGATTCAAACAGGAACTTTGGAATGAAGACAGAACGCGGCTGACAGTTCTGATTGACCCCGGGCGTATCAAGCGTAAGGTCGCAACCAATGTGGAACTCGGCCCTGCCTTGCGCGCGGGGCAACTCTATACGTTATCTGTCGAGGGCGGTTGGCCATCAGCAGATGGGGCTTCTGTTTTACCCCCTTTTTCCAGAACGTTTTCGGTTTCATTAGCCCTTCGAGAACGACCAGATGTGAGCCTTTGGCAAGCAACAGTGCCATGTGTTGGAACAACAGATTCGTTGTACATCGCTTTTGACCGCCCCTTTGATCGCCACCTTTTGAGCAAGGACATTCAAGTAGCGGCTGGAGATGGTCAAATCGTAGATGGGACGGTTCATGTTGGTGAAGGCGAAACTTCTTGGAGCTTCACCCCAAATGACGTGTGGACCCAAAGCGAACTCGTTGTTCATGCCAGCACTGAGCTTGAGGATGTCGCCGGAAACAACTTTCACGACCTTCTTGATCATTTGGAAACGACAGCAGAAACTGAAGTTGCAACATCCGCACTTCCGATAAACCTGAATAGTTGTTCGCAGTAGCAGAACAAAGTCGAGCCACACCATTTGACTGCTTTATAAAAGCGGTCTTTGGTGCGGCAAGGTCGAATGTCGGTTTTGTCCCGCTTAGCAGACCTCTACACAGATCGCAGCGATTGACCGCTCTCCGCCCTTAGTTACATAATGTACATGGCGCAGCATTGAGCCTATTGAGCACCCGAAGTCGAACCCATTTATGTTAGCTAGCTCGGCTGATTTAGAATTTCGTCCATCCAACCCTCCAAAGAATCACGCGGATGCGAAGCCATATTGCTTTGCTCCACCTCAAGGTTAAACGCCGCCCTTGGCGTCAGGAACTGATCAATAACCAGCTTGGGAAACAAGTCCCGCTTCACTGCTTCAAGCGTCGAGACCGCCAAAGCACAATTCGGAACTTGATTGAGTATACCCCAAAAGCGAAACCGAGAGAAATCCGCGAATTACACCTCTCCCGGTCAAATCTCAGTTGATGGACGCGTCGGCGCGCATCCCAGCTTCCTTGTGGCCTTCCAGCTCGCAGCTGATTTCGGTCAGGCTGACAGGCTGAATTGGCACGAAATACCAATCCACCGTTTTGTGCGGACCAACCTCGACCTCGCGGACCGAGCCTTTGATTTCGGCCACAAGTTCGCCGTCGGCATCCTCGATTTCAACCTTACGGGTGAAAATCCTCTCACCCATTTCATTCAGCGAAACCTCGTGCTTGATCTCGTCGACATTGATCATCCTGAGTTTGTAGGCCTGACCAGTCTCGAATTCGAACGTGTTGGGCTTGAAGTACATGCCATCGTCATTCGTCCCCATCTCGATTTCGACGGTAATCACGTTCGCCCTGCTCAAATCCCCAGCCGCAAACGCGCCACTTGCTGCAAAGGCCACCAATACCGCACCGAAAAGTGTGTTCTTAAACATCCTCATTCTCCATTTAGCTTTGTGAACATCCCTCAAAACGAGACACCACATGCTAACCTGACGGCCAAATTACGGGTATGATCTCTGTCAATTACGTAGCCGTTAGGCGGGGCACACCTGACGCTCACTTATTTTGGGCATCAGATTGCCTTATAAGTTTTGGTGTATTTTCGGGTGTGCCGCACTGGGAGCTCTGAGGCGCCGGTGCAATTTCATGGGGTTTGAACGCAATAATAGCCCCCGCCGATTAGAGCGAAGGGGATAGGCTGCCTAGGGGCGTACTTTACGGGTATATTCTGCTCGGATATTGATGAAAGATAAGTACGGCGCTTCAGAATGCATGTTGTGTTTTTTTTGGCACTTGTAGTTAGAAAAAAGGCAGCTTCAGCTTTCAAACGAACCGCAGTCTGGTGCGAACGGCCCAAACCAGACCTTAGTGCACTGCGCAGCTAACGGCGGGTCTGAGCCCATTCTAACGGATGCTGCGGAAACGACCAATGTCAGTGAACCACAAGAAGCTGACATTTAAAGTTGGAACTGTTACGCAGATATACAGGCAAAAACCCCAATGTAGAAAGCTTCTTAAATGACCTCAGAATTCCAACATTGGATTGACCAAAATCTCCCAAGCCAAGACGGCAAGACAATCCTGATTACAGGGGGAAATTCTGGAATAGGCTACTACGCTGCCTTGGCTCTGGCGAAAGCCGGTGCACACGTCGTTATAGCAGGGCGAAACCCCGATAAGATCGAGCAAGCCATCAAAAGCATCGAAGCTGAAGGGGTGGCTGGACATGTTGAGGCCGGAATTGTCGATCTGGCAAGTTTGGCGTCCGTAAAGCAGTTCTCAGAACAATTTAGAATATCCCATCCAAAGCTGGATGTTCTTATCAACAATGCTGGCGTGATGATGCCGCCTGCGGGCAAGACTGAAGACGGTTTCGAGAGCCAGTTCGGGGTCAACTTCTTGGGTCATTTTGCGCTGACCGGGCTCCTTTTTGATCGTTTGCAATCTACGGCTGGTTCAAGGGTTGTGACGCTCAGCAGCATTGCACACAGGGGCGCGCAGATTGATTTTGACAACTTGCGGCTGGAAAAAACCTACGATCAAAAGCGCGAGTACTACCAAAGTAAATTGGCTGACCTTCTGTTCACCTTGGAACTTGCGCGCCGCATTGATGCAAAAGAGGCGTCCGTGCTATCCGTCGCCTGTCATCCAGGGTTCACAAAAACGGAACTGCAACGACATGTTGATCCTGCAATGCTTGCGAAAATGACTTTCATGGAGGCTTGGCAGGGTTCGCTACCGACATTGCTCGCCGCGACAGGGGCGAATGTTATGCAAGGGGACTACTATGGGCCAGATGGTCCGGGCGAATTGGGCGGTTTGCCTGCGATTGGCGAGATCGATGCCTCCGCGCGGGATGCTGGCGTTGCGAAGCGGCTGTGGGAGGTTGGGCAGGACGTGACGGGCATTGCCTTTCCTTAAGAGCCGCCAGAACATCGGCCGAGAGTATAACATTTTTTGATGAGGCAAGGTTTATGCGAGATCAGAAATTTGAACCGCCGCGCGTGTCTCGGCGCAGAGTGCTATCAACTGCGTTTGCAGGCGTTTGCGGTATTGCAACCTATGCTACGGTCTTGCCCACGCCGGCCAAAGCCGCAGGAAACGAAAGTGCTCAGATGAACCCAACCGATCTTATCACTGCTCTGCGATCAATTGGAACGCCTGGTTGTCTGGCTGCCGCTGATAGGTTGGAAGCAGCAATCGGATCACAGGCCGGATTTGATCTGCATCTGCGGCGCGCAGGATTAAACCAAGCAGATGCACAGGTTTTAGCGGACGGAATGTTGCGAGCTAATGCTGGAAATGCGCTTTCCCTTAGGTCCTTCAGCGCAAGCTATAACCCTGAATTGGGAGACGTTGGTGCTGCCACATTAGCCACCGCCTTCCCGGCGACCATGACAGAATTGGGACTTGTAGGATGCTCTGTTGGAGATGCAGGTGCCCGCCCGATCTTGGAATGGGCTCGCAATGCGCCTAATCTCAAGATGATTTGCGTGGAGGGAAACAATTTTTCGGCTGGTATGAAAATCCAGTTCCGAGATTTGGCGTCTCTTGGCGGCAATATGCTGGTGGTGGCCTGATCTTACCCAGCCTTTGAAGATCAGACAGAAAATGAGATCATAATTGTCGATAAATGTATTAAGCCGCCATTGGCGCAGCTGCAGCGAATTCGCACTTCGTCCGCATACCCGACCTCGGTTCATTTTGCAGCTAAAGTCCGGAAAGAGCCCATTTTGCAAAATGCTGCACGTTGTACCAATGTCGGCTACGTGATCTGCAATGCTACCAAAGGCCGCTTTGCATTCGGAATGAAAAACTGAGGCAGTACAGAGAGGACAAGCCGATGTATTCTCAGATGTGTATCTCGGATGGCCTACGCAGCGGCCAGTAGCGCCCGTCCGATTTTTTCGACATGCACATAGTCCGTACCGCAACATCCGCCAAACACATTCATATTCGGGTGGGCGGCCCGGATTTCAACGTACTGGCTCGCCAATTCATCAGGATTGCCTTCGTCGAGATGGCCCAATTGGCACAAGGTCCCATGGTCCAACGACGACGCGTTGGCCCGAAGTCCACGGATGCGGTTTGCCCAAGGCTCACTGGCAAGTGCGGGGCCAAAATCGACGGGGTGCGCGCAATTGATCATGTAGTAGGCCGGTGCGCTTGAGGTCGCGGCGTCGACTATTTCAATCGCTTGTTTCAATGTTTCACCGCTCCGAAGTTTGCGGTTTTTCTCAATCGTAAAAGCAAGAACCGACGGTATGCCTGCCTCGGCTGCTGCCTTTGCGATGCCAATTGCCTCCGCCGTCGTGTTCAAGGTTAGGGCTGTGACGATATCAACACCTGCGACTTTGAACGTAGCGATCTGCTCTCTGTGGTAGGCTTCGGCCCTTTTGGCTGATAGTTCTTGGTTTGTTTTATAGGCGTCGCCCTTCGGTCCAATGCACCCACTGATAACGGTGTTTTCGGCTGTCAAACCAGCCTCTGCGGCGCATTCGCGGTAAAGTTCAAAACATTTATGGTTCATTTCAGCGAGACCTTGGGGGGAGTAACCAAGCAAAGCACCCCAATCCCGACTTGCCCGATAGGTCAGGCTGTCAAAGATGAAAGGCGTTCCGAGTTTTACGGCGACATTGGCGAAGGCGGTGTAATATTCCCGCAATGCGGCCGCTGAGCGCTTGTCGTTTAGAAGATGAAAGGCGCTAAATTCCGGAAGTTCAAAGCCGCGCTTATACATAAGCCAAGTCTCGGTTCCGCCATCGGTCAAGAAAATGTCGTCTGTGTGATGGGGGAGTCGGGGTGATATTTGTGTCATGTTGTCCTCCTGTCGCGTCAAAAAGGGACTGTATCCACAGCATAGGTTTTGGCGGCCACACCTGACAAACGATCATAAATTGACTTATAGCCTAGGTTTTCTAAGGTATAAGTCATGACCCGACGCTTGCCATCACTTAACCAACTGCGCGCCTTTGAGGCCGCTGCCCGCCATGAGAGCATCAAAATGGGGGCGGAAGAGTTGTGTGTGACGCCCGCTGCCGTTGGGCACCAAATCAAAGGTTTGGAGCTTGAGTTGAACACCGCTTTGTTCCGGCGCAAGACCCGAAAGATTGAATTGACGGAAGAAGGTCGCGCACTGTCTGAACAATTGGGAAGGGCATTAGATGCAATCGAACATGCCGTAGCAAAGGCTCGCAAGCCTGACCTAGCAGGAACATTGAAAATCACAATTGCCCCGTTTTTCGGGAATCGTTGGTTGCTACCGCGCCTGCCTGATTTTCACAGACAACACCCTAGCATCGAGATCATACCATCGCTTTCGTTCGATTATGTTGACCTTCGCAACTCCGGTTTTGACGCCGCCGTTCGATATGGCGCAGGCGATTGGGACGGAATGTCCAGCGTGCTCATCTGCAACGATGTTGTCAGTCCGGTTTGTGCACCGCAATTGATAGACGGGTGTCAGATGCCCCTGTCAGCAGGTGATATTTTAGCCTTACCACTGGCCTGTGGTCGGCGATGGCGCGAAGATTGGTCTGCTTGGGCCAAGGCGTCAGGGTCGAAAATTGCCAATCCTGAGAGAGTTATCGTGTACGAAAGCCGCGCATTCATGTTTGACGCGGCCCTGTCGGGGCAAGCCGTGATCCTTGCGGATTTGAAAATGACCGCAGCGGATGTGGCTGCCGGTAGCCTCGTTCGATTAAGCCCGATTGAGGTTGACCGTCCGCAAGGTCTCTATGTGGTGTCCGAGGCAACGCCGAACATAAATCCGAGACTGCAAGTGTTCACAAACTGGTTGGAGCTACAGGCTCGCGGGTGACCTGTTACGAGCCAAATTTACCGCGAAGGGAATACACGGAGTTTCCTTGTCTACACGCCAAAACAGCCCTTGGCGCGGTTGCAGCGAATTCACACTTTGTCCCGCATAGCGGAAGTTGGAACCGAACGCAGCGAACGGCGGGTCTGAGCCCACTTTACCAGTTTTCTACAATGCAGCGAATGTTAGCTCTTGCGACTTGCTCGCCCCCCCCTTCGCCAGTTAAGGCGAAGGGGGGATGACACAGGAGGCAAAGATAATTGAGCCGCACTGGTAGCCTCAAAAATGTTTACAGGCCATTTTTCAATGCAGAGGCCATTGCTCAGCCTTATGTTCTTTTATTTTCAGCCCTGCATACCCCCCGTCTTCTCCAACGCCGGGCACACGGTTGGCCGATCACATCCGGAAGCCGCAGGGAATTGTAAATCGCCTCTGCCTGGTCAGCCTTCTTACTATCGATCGGCAGATCACAAATCGGCGTTTCCCCCGCTTTGAGTTTTTCCTCCCAATCAAGGCAAGCAAAGGGAAAATCTAGCGCCACCTCGGCCCCCTAATGTTTGAATTCTGAATAACTCGGCAAATGCGCCGCAACCCCGCCCTCGGCGGTGGTGGTGATCTCGCGCGCGTCTTTGCTTTGTTGCCCCTTTTTGCCCAGCGGTTTTTCCTTGGCTTTGCCGTCGCCGCGCGCTTTGCCCGCCAGACTTTCTAGCTCGCTGCGCTCTGCCTGCTTGAGCAGTTCTTTCATCGCGGCGACGTTTACGCCCTGCGCCGCCTTGAACAACATCAGCATCACTTGCGCCTTGATTTCCCACTCCTTGCGCGCAATGCTAAACACGCCCGACAGAAGGCTCATTTCCCGATTTACGGTGCCGGCCGCCACTTCACGCAATCGCATGTCGCGCCAATTCGCAATATCGATAGGGAGAACTTCACGCAGGATAACATTGCCCAAAGATCCTTTTGCGATCTTCTCTAGCCGCAGCTGCTCCCACTTCGCGCCCCGCTTTGACGGCGAGACTTCCCGCGCATATCGCAGCAATGCATCGCGCATGGTCTCGGTCGACACCGAAACCTCTCCTTCTCGAATCAAGAACTCTTGGCGCGCGGCCCAGTCTTTGGCATCAACCCGCTTCTCAAATGACTTTGATTTTCGTATACCTTGCATGGCGACTTGCGCCTGCCATTTGCCGGCTTGCAGCTTTTTAAAAGACGCCATTTCAAATTCTCCCGCTCGGAAAATTCGTAATTCGTTCGTAATGACATGTCAATTTCAATGGATTATAGCGCATTTCAGTACGAAATGCCCACCATAACCCCCTGTATATCCTTATATAAATAAGGAACTTCACTGATTAAGGGGAAAATATTGGTGCGGTCGAGAAGACTCGAACTTCCACGGGTGTTACCCCACAGCGACCTCAACGCTGCGCGTCTACCATTCCGCCACGACCGCACGTGATATTCTGGTAGTCTGGGGCGGGGTATAGCCAAGGGATTCGGGGATGTGAAGTAGGAAAACGCGCCAATAGTCAGAAAACTTCCACCTCTGCTTCCCCCTCTGTACAAATCCCTTAAAAATGAGGGCGCGACAAAGCCTCCCCTACCCGCAGAACCACGAAATCCCTCCCATCGCCCCCAGAATTCGAACCATTGCACTCTTGCACGATTCCATGGGAAACCTTTAACCTGAGGGCACGCGGTTTTGTCCGTCTGAAACCGTACCTTTTCTGACCACGCAAGCGGCCGGAAAAAGCAGAAAACGCATATGAGGAGACTTCGGTGGTTGAATGGATTCTATCTGAGGGTCTCACGGAGTATGAGGCGGCCGTAACCTTCATGGAGCAACGCGCCGACGCGATTGCCCGTGGCGAGGCCGAGGAAGCCATCTGGCTGGTCGAACACCCGCCCCTCTATACGGCAGGCACCAGCGCAAAACGCGAAGACCTCACCGATCCCGACCGTTTCCCCGTTCACGAGAGCAAACGCGGCGGACAATATACCTACCACGGCCCTGGCCAACGGGTGGCCTATGCGATGCTTGATGTCGGCAAACGCGGCCATGACGTGCGCTGCTTTGTCAATCAGCTCGAAGCATGGGTGATTGACACCTTGGCGGAATTAAACGTCACAGGCGAGCGCCGCGCCGGCCGAGTCGGGGTTTGGGTCACGCGCCCTGATCGCCCCCTCAATGTCGACGGCTCCCTCCAAGAAGACAAAATCGCCGCTATTGGTGTGCGCCTGCGCAAATGGGTCAGCTTTCACGGCATCTCGATCAACGTTGAACCCGACCTGTCGCATTTTGACGGCATTGTCCCCTGTGGCATACGTGAACACGGGGTCACAAGCCTCGTAGATTTAGGGCTGCCCGTCGAAATGGGCGATGTCGATGTGGCCCTCAAGCGCTGTTTTGAGCGGTGCGTCGCGCCCTATGAAGCCTAAGGCCGCCCTGTTCGTCGAAATAAAATGACAAAATGGTCGCAGAAGGTTTTTTACCCTTTAATTCGGCGTCGATTCCCTATGATATGCGGGCACAGCGCGAACACTTAACTCACTAAAGAGGTTCCTAATGACAAAATTTCATATTTTGGCCGCGATCGCATCCCTCGCAATCGCATCCCCTGCGTTTGCTGAAGGCGATATCGAAAAAGGCGAGAAAACATTCAAGCAGTGTAAGTCTTGCCATATGATCGCAAATGGCGATGAAGTGCTCCTCAAAGGCGGCAAAACGGGTCCAAATCTTTATGGTATCGTCGGTCGTGTTATGGGGTCCGAAGAAGATTTCAAATATGGTTCCGGCCTTATTGCAGCAAATGAAGCGGGCATCGTCTGGGACGAAGAAGCCATCGCTGAGTATGCTGGAAACCCAAAAGACTACCTCCAAGAGGTCACAGGCGATTCGGGCGCAAAAACAAAAATGACCTTTAAATTGAAAAAGGGCGGCGAAGATGTTGCGGCCTTCCTTGCAACAATGGGTCCCGCATCGGAATAAATTCCGTATTTCGTCGGAAACGATGAAAAAAAAGGGCGTCGGGACGTCTAGATGATTGCCCACAAAACAGAAGCGCTCTAAGACATGAGCGGAACACGTCGCGCAGGGCCTGCCCCTGCGCGTCCAATTTATAAAAGCACTGGGAGGCAGGACATGGCCGACGCAGCTATGACTAGCGACGAACATCACGACGAGCGGAGTTTCTTTACCCGCTGGTTTATGTCTACAAATCACAAAGATATCGGACTACTGTATCTTTTCGTCGCCGCGGCGGTCGGGTTCATATCGGTGTCCTTCACCGTTTATATGCGCCTAGAGCTCATGAACCCCGGTGTTCAGTATATGTGCCTCGAAGGCGCACGTCTGTTCGCGGATTCATCTGAACTCTGTACGCCAAACGGGCACCTCTGGAACGTTTTGATCACCTACCACGGTGTCTTGATGATGTTCTTCGTGGTTATCCCCGCCCTTTTCGGTGGTTTTGGTAACTACTTCATGCCGCTCCAAATCGGCGCGCCCGATATGGCGTTCCCGCGGTTGAACAACCTTTCGTTCTGGCTTTATGTCGTTGGCACATGCCTTGGTATTGCCTCACTGTTTGCCCCGGGTGGCAACGGTCAAAGCGGTTCTGGTGTTGGCTGGGTGCTTTATCCACCGCTTTCCACCTCTGAGGGCGGCTACTCGATGGATCTGGCGATCTTCGCGGTCCACGTTTCGGGCGCTAGCTCGATCCTTGGCGCGATCAACATGATCACCACCTTCCTCAATATGCGTACCCCCGGCATGACAATGCACAAAGTGCCGCTCTTTGCGTGGTCGATCTTTGTCACTGCATGGCTGATTCTTCTGGCCCTACCCGTTCTGGCTGGCGCGATCACCATGTTGCTCACCGACCGGAATTTCGGCACCACCTTCTTCCAACCCGAAGGCGGCGGCGATCCCATCCTGTACCAACACATCCTTTGGTTCTTTGGGCATCCCGAAGTGTATATCATCATCGTTCCCGGTTTTGGTCTCGTCTCCCACATCATCGCAACCTTCTCCAAGAAACCGATCTTTGGTTACTTGCCAATGGTCTACGCGATGGTCGCGATTGGGGTTCTGGGCTTCGTTGTTTGGGCACACCACATGTACACTGTGGGTATGTCGCTTAGCCAACAAAGCTACTTCATGATGGCGACAATGGTGATCGCGGTGCCCACGGGCATCAAGATCTTCTCGTGGATTGCCACTATGTGGGGAGGCTCAATCGAGTTAAAAACCCCCATGCTTTGGGCGCTCGGCTTCCTGTTCCTCTTCACCGTTGGTGGCGTAACGGGCATCGTTCTTTCCCAAGCGGGCGTCGACCGTGCCTATCATGACACCTACTATGTTGTGGCCCACTTCCACTATGTGATGAGCCTTGGAGCCGTGTTCTGTATCTTCGCCGGCGTCTACTTCTACTTCGGTAAAATGTCAGGCCGTGAATATCCTGAATGGGCCGGTAAACTGCACTTCTGGATGATGTTCATCGGCGCAAACCTGACCTTCTTCCCACAGCACTTCTTGGGTCGTCAGGGCATGCCACGTCGCTACATCGACTATCCTGAAGCCTTCGCTTACTGGAACAAAATCAGCTCCTACGGCGCGTTCCTTTCCTTCGCTTCGTTCATCTTCTTTATCGGCATCATGGTCTACTCGCTGCGTTACGGTAAAAAAATCACGGTGAACAACTACTGGAATGAATACGCCGACACTCTGGAATGGACCCTTCCTTGCCCACCCCCAGAGCACACATTCGAGCAACTGGTTGATCAAAGCGTCTGGGACAAACCCCACTCACACTAAGATCGCCGACCCCATAATAAAAAGGCCCCACCATTCCCTTGGTGGGGCCTTTTTTGTTGTCAAATTTCGATTCTGTCGCTTTATACCGTCAAACAAAGGCGGTCTTCTCGCGCGTTCCGGCAACCTCTTGAAGGTTTTGAATTCAACCTTCCTTCACCCTGAAGAAGCTATCTTCTTATTTGGCCTTCCAAGCGCGTACCGTCATTCGTAATCAAAATCAGGCGTCTATCGTTGACAACAAAAAGATCGAACCGCGGGGTAACTGTATTGATGCAGCGCGAGCCATCTTCATAATACTTGTAGCTGGGCGCTCTGAGTTCGCCCGCCGAGGTACTAAAAATATATGTTCCATTATTGTTGTAATACTCGGTGCCTTCGCGACCATATTTGACGGAGTTACCCGCAAGTATCTTTTGCAGATACTCCGCGTTAACGTGCTGATCTCCATCGTGGGTATTCCAAACGGTCTCTGGTGGTGAACTAGGACAAGAGGCAAAAGCACTCTGTGCGGCAATAGTCGCGGCAAATAAATAGACTGCAAATTTCATTTCAATCTCCTTATGTTTTCCTTCTTCTGTTCCATTCTTGGTTTTGAGACGCATACGAGGCAATACAAGAGCACGGCTACATTTGTTCTGTCAACAACCCAGAAATTCGCCGCGGTCGCCTTTTGAACCCAATTCCCCCCCCCCTCGCAATAACCTCACATTAACCTAAGGGATGTGATGATGGCGTCCACGGCAAGAGGGTCGTGCGCCCCACTAAAGGAATACCTTTGTTCGTCTCGGCCAATTGGAGGTTCATTCTGAAAACCGGCGCCTTGAGTCTACTGCTCATGGCGGCCTGCTCTGGCGGGCGAAACGATGTTCCCGGTTCGGGTCCCCTCGCCAATGAGCTTCAGATCGCACGGATGCTTTCCGGTAACAGCTTTGATACCCATGCCAACGGCCAAATTTATCAGGCTCGAAACGGCGGCCTGCTGTCCTTCAGCTACCATCCCGAAGGGCCGCGTGTGTGCAAGGGGGTGTGGAAGGTTGACGGCGCCGAGGAGATCAACGTCCTCACCTGCAAATGGGTGTGGAACGGCCAGCTCTATTCCCAAAAAGAAAAAGTCGTCCGCTATCAATATCATATTGGTTCGGTCTACGGTTTGGATATGCTCGATGAAGCTGGCGAGTTTGTCGCTTTCCTTCCCTATAAATACGGCACCACCTATGGCTCCACCAAGTACCGAGGATTTCCCCGTTGGGAGGACTTCAAAAAGCTGAGCCAACAGCTCGGCCTCTAGCGGATTTATCTACACCGCAGACTCAAAAGGCAGGGCCCAAACGGAGCCCTGCCTTTTTAAGAAACGCGCATATGAAAAACATATGCAAATCATATGGAAAACTTACGGCTGTTTTAGCCCAGTCTGTCCTTGACCAGCGGTCCAACCCGTCCGAAATCCATTTGCCCTGTATACTTGGATTTCAACACGCCCATGACCTTGCCCATGTCACGAATAGACTCAGCCCCGACCGATTTAATAGCGTCCACAACAGCGGCTTCGCTCTCATCCGCATCAAGTTGACGCGGCAGAAATTCTTCAATGACTACAATCTCTTGCAGCTCTTTCTCCGCCAATTCAAGACGACCACCTTCTTCATAGGCGCGCGCACTTTCCTGACGCTGTTTGACCATTTTTCCCAGAATTCCGAGAATTTCATCTCCCGCCACCCCAGAATCGTCGCCCTCACCGCGCAAAGCGATGTCACGATCTTTAATTGCAGCGTTGATAAGACGTAGCGTGGAAAGCCGAGCCGCTTCCTTTGCCTTCATCGCCTCTTTCATCGCCGTCGTAATTCTTGTTCTCATGTCCATCGGTTTCCATCCCCTGGTTTCCGAAAAGTTAAGACCTAGGACAATACTCTGTGATCTCTAAGCTTTCAACCTCCGTCTATATTGGTAACATATTGAATATTAACACTAATCTATTTTCTTTTGCCCCCTTGACCCTGTTGCCGTCCGCCATTAGTTTCCGACAAGTTTGCGCCCGATTTGCCTAAGGAGTCGCCCATGTCTGCCGCCACATCGTATAAACCTTCCGCTTCACCACATCCCACTGCCTGCCTTGCGCTTGCGGATGGCACTCTGTTTTACGGCTATGGGTTTGGAGCCGAGGGCACCGAGATCGCAGAGCTTTGCTTTAATACAGCCATGACCGGTTATCAGGAAATCATGACCGACCCCTCCTATGCGGGCCAAATCGTCACCTTCACCTTCCCCCATATTGGCAATACTGGCGTCACCCCCGAAGACGACGAAACTGCCGATCCTTTTGCCTCCGGAATGGTGGTCAAATGGGACCCCACCGACGCCAGCAATTGGCGCGCAACCGAAGAATTGACCGTCTGGCTCAAACGGCGCGGACGCATCGGAATTGGTGGCCTTGATACACGCCGCCTCACCCGCGCAATCCGCCAACAAGGCGCGCCGCATGTGGCTCTTTCCTATTCTGAGGACGGCGTTTTTGATATCGCCGATCTCGTAGAAAAAGCGCGCTCGTTCAAAGGTTTAGAAGGCCTCGACCTCGCCAAAGTAGTGACCTGCGCGCAGTCCTATACCTGGGATGAGCAACGCTGGGCTTGGCCTGACGGATACTCAAAAACCACGAAGCCCGGCCACAAAGTCGTTGCGATTGACTTCGGCGCCAAGCGCAACATTCTACGCTGCCTCGCCTCCGCTGGCTGCGACGTCACAGTGCTTCCCGCCACCGCGACCGCCGAAGAAATCTTGGCCCACGCCCCCGAAGGTGTGTTCCTTTCAAACGGTCCCGGTGATCCCGCGGCAACGGGCGTCTATGCCGTGCCAATGATCCAAGGTATTCTCAAGGCCGACATTCCCGTTTTCGGTATTTGCCTTGGCCACCAAATGCTTGCTTTGGCCTTGGGAGCAAAAACAGTCAAAATGAGCCACGGCCACCACGGTGCAAACCACCCTGTTAAAGATAAAGACACCGGAAAAGTTGAAATAACGTCAATGAACCACGGATTTGCGGTCGATTCTCAATCCCTTCCCAAAGGCGTCGTTGAGACCCATATTTCCCTTTTTGACGGTTCCAATTGCGGCCTTCGAGTCGACGGAAAACCGGTATTTTCGGTCCAATACCACCCCGAAGCCTCTCCCGGCCCGCAAGACAGCTATTACCTCTTTGAGCGTTTTGTAAAAGCGATGGAAAAGTAGCACTCTTTACGCGTCGGTTAATCGCACATTAACCATTCCCAGTAAATGTAGGCGTGCCCTCATAGGACGTCGCCTGCACCATGCAACTGACCCAACTTCGCACTGTGCGACCGTTCTCTACGGTTGCTCCACATCAGCCAAGAGCCGAGCGTGGACGGACTCCTATTGGCCAAATCCTCGTGCAAAACGGCGCTCTTTCGCCCAGTGACCTCGTGAAAGCGCTGGCACTGCAGGCACGACAAGAAGTCCAAATAGGCGATATTTTGATCGCCCACGACCTCGTGACTGACCAAGAACTTTATCGCGGACTCTCAGAGCAATGGGGGGCGCAATTCGTAGATTTGAACTTTGAGCAGCCGGACGCCCGCCTTATTGACGCCATTGGCGCAAAAGTATGCTTGAAAGGGCGTTTCTTGCCTTGGAAACGGGTCGGGATCGTGACGATTATCTGCACCGCCCGCCCTGCCGAATTTGAGAACGTGCTTCGCAACCTGCCTGAAGATTTTGGCCCTGTAAGAATGGCAATTGCCTCGGAAGTTCAAGTTTTTAGCGCCTTAGAACGGGTTCGGCAAACCTACTTAACGTATAGCGCAGAGACCTGTGTCCGCGAAGAAGAAAGTTGCCGCAACTGGCATACACCACAGAAGAAGCGGTTCGCAACTGCCCTTATTCTCTTTATTATCATGGGAATATTGTTAGTTCCAAAGTTCGTTATTTCCCTTTTTTTTGGTTGGGCAGTTCTTACTCTGATTGCATGTTCCGCCCTAAAATTCGCAGCAGCGGCAACCCAAGTCTCAAATTTCAGAAAAAAGGAAACGCCAGGGTTTCGACACCATAAATCTCCGTCAATTGCGCGCCTTCCCGTAGTGTCCATCATGGTCCCTCTTTACAAAGAGCGAAAAGTTGCAAGCCAGCTTATCCGACGCCTTTCCAAACTGTCCTACCCAAAGGAATTGTTGGACATTTGCCTCGTCGTAGAAGCCGATGACCACACGACAACACAGGCCCTCGCCGAGGCCGATTTGCCCAAATGGGCCCGTGTGGTGACCGTGCCAACTGGGGCGGTAAGGACCAAACCACGGGCCTTGAATTATGCGTTGGATTTTTGCCGAGGGACAATCATCGGAGTGTATGACGCCGAAGACGCCCCTGAGGAGGGGCAGATCCATACTGTGGTTCGACGTTTTCATGAACGTGGACAAGACGTTGCTTGCCTGCAAGGCGTTTTAGACTTTTACAATGCGCAAACGAACTGGCTGGCGCGATGCTTTACCGTCGAATATGCGACATGGTTTCGCGTTATTCTGCCAGGGCTTCAGAAAATAGGCTTTGCTATTCCTCTTGGCGGTACAACGCTTTTTTTTCGACGCGAAGCGCTTGAAAAACTTGGGGGTTGGGACGCACATAATGTCACTGAGGATGCGGACCTTGGAATTCGCCTTGCGCGGCACGGATATCGAACGGAAGTTCTCCCAACAGTCACCTATGAGGAAGCGAATTGCCGCTACTGGCCGTGGATTAAGCAACGTTCTCGATGGCTTAAAGGCTATGCAATCACATGGGCGGTCCACATGCGCAATCCTGCGAAACTACTAAAGGACTTGGGTCCATGGCGCTTTCTTGGCGTCCAACTCCTGTTTCTAGGCACCCTCAGCCAGTATATTTTGGCCCCCCTATTGTGGTCTTTTTGGCTCGTTCCCTTTTTCGATCATCACCCGATTAAAATGATCCTCCCTAGCAACGCGATAATCGCGCTCGGGATTATTTTTTTCCTATCTGAGATCCTATCAATTTCTGTTGGAATGATGGCGGTTTCGGGCCCACGACACAGACATCTTCTGTGGTGGGTTCCGACGCTTCACTTTTATTTTCCGCTAGGAGCTTTAGCGTCTTACAAAGGCATCTATGAACTTATTGTTCGCCCGTTCTATTGGGATAAAACAGAGCATGGCCTTTACGCGGAAAAGGTAGTGAAATCGTCAAATAGAGTTTGAAATAAACGCCATAATTAAATCCGGACGCTCAAGGCATCAAGTTTGAGGCGCGTCTCAAAGGCCTTTGAAATATGGCTTTTGAGCGCCAAATGTGCGGCTTCACCGTCCCGTTTTTCCAGCGCTGCGACAATGGCTTCATGCTCATTGAGCGCCGTTTCGCCCCGCCCTTTGACCGCCAAAGAGGTGGTCGCAAGGAGAGCCATGGTGCGATGCACCAAATCCAACTGCTGAACGAGGTAGCGATTGTGCGAAGCGAGGTGAATTTGCTTGTGAAATCTTCTGTTGGCCAACGACAGCGCTTCCGGATCGCTTAAAAAACCGCGATCCTCTTCAACCATTTCGCGTAAAACACGGATTTCTTCGGGCGCGGCATGGCGTGCTGCTAAACGGGCCGCGAGCCCTTCAAGCTCGGTCCGCACCACATATAATTCCGCTAACTGATTGTGATCAAGGGAAGCCACAATCAAACTGCGACCATCGCGGGTTAAAAGGGATTGTGTTTCAAGCCGTTGAAGGGCCTCTCGAATGGGCGTGCGGGAAACGCCAAACTGCTCAGCCAATTCGCTCTCAACCAATCGATCCCCCGGCCGATAAATTCCGACGTCGATTGCGCCTAAAACCAGCGCATACGCATCTTTTTGGCCGTTTTTGTGTTCACTCATGTGCTTCCCCTCGCGTATCCGCACCCTACTCCCGTGCGGCAATCGCGATCAACCCCGTTGCTGCTTCAATCACAACTCCCTACAATGCGTTTATGCAAAATCAAACTAAATCTCCAATGGCTGAATTCTCCCACATCAAACATTGGGTCTTTGACCTCGACAATACGCTATATCCGCCGTCAGATCGGCTATTTGACCAAGTCGAAGTTCGCATGACCGATTTTGTTATGACCGCTCTCAACGTTGATGAAAAACAGGCCAATTACCTTCGCCAGCACTATTGGCAAAAATACGGAACTACTTTGACTGGATTAATGGATGAACATGGCGTCGATCCCGCGCCCTATTTGTCCCATGTCCATGACATCTCAGTGTCACATATGCGCCCTGCTCCGGCGTTAGCAGAGCGGATTGCAGCACTTCCCGGACGTAAAATCGTCTATACAAATGGCACCGCGCCCTATGCCGAACGGGTTCTAAAGGCGCGGGGCCTCGATGGTATTTTCGATGCAATTTACGGCGTGGAGCACGCAAATTTTCGCCCCAAGCCCGAGCGCGCTGCGTTCGAAACCATATTTTCAAAGGATGGCACCATTCCTGCCTCCGCAGCAATGTTTGAGGATGATACGCGCAACCTCATTGCACCCCATGCGATGGGAATGCGCACGATTCATGTGGCCCCCGAGCAATCGCCCCAAGATCACATTCATTATCATACTTCCGACCTAACGACTTTTCTGTCGCAGTTGGTCTAGGAGGGGTTTTCGTGCGCCCTTTTGAAGCTTACATCTAAGGCATGAATAGATCCCACACCGATATTTTAATTTCGGGCGGCGGAATTGCCGGTCTTACGGCCGCGGCGGCGTTTGGAGCGGCGGGTTTTTCCGTCATCTGCGTTGACCCGACGCCACCGATAACTGAATCGTCTAACCCACAAGCAGACCTGCGCACGACGGCGTTTTTGCAACCGGCTCGCCAGACTTTGATCGATGCGGGCCTTTGGGATTCGCTCGCGCCCCATGCGGCCCCCTTGCAAACGATGCGCATCGTCGATGCGGGTGGAGAATTGCCAGAAGCGCGCCTTATCAAGGACTTCAACGCCAGCGATATCAGTGACTTACCTTTCGGCTGGAACTTACCAAATTGGCTTCTGCGCCGTGAGATTTTGGCGAAAATTGAAACGCTTGCGAATGTAACCTTTCGCGCAGGGGTTGGAACCCAAGATGTTGTAACCCGCGAAACTTCCGCCATTGTTCGCCTGACGGATGGGTCGTCTATTTCGACCAAGCTCCTTATCGCGGCGGATGGACGAAGTTCAAATGTGCGCGCGGCGTTAAATATCCCTGTAAAAACAATTCGTTACGGTCAAAAGGCGCTTGTTTTTTCCGTTTCGCATGCACCTTCGCACGAAAATGTTTCGACCGAAGTACACAGAAGCGGAGGCCCCTTTACCCTCGTGCCCCTCCCCGATCACGATGGAAAACACTTTTCCGCTGTTGTTTGGATGGAAAAAGCCGCGAAGATCGACAGCCTTGCAACCCTATCAATAGAGGTGTTCGAAGAGAAAATCACCTTGAGATCAGCAGGTATTCTCGGCCCTCTCACCCTTGAAAGCCAGCGCAGCAGTTGGCCGATCATCAGCCAAATCGCCGCCACAATGTATGGCCAACGCACGGCGCTGATGGCCGAGGCAGCCCACGTTGTTCCACCGATTGGTGCACAGGGCTTAAACATGAGTTTAGGCGACTTACGCGTCCTCCTCGACCTCGCGACATCCGATCCAACGGCCCTTGGGACCCCGAAAATGCTCGAAAAATATAACAGGTTGCGCCATCGGGAAGCCCAAATACGCGTCACAGGCGTCGATCTATTGAACCGCGCCTCAATGGTTGGTGCGCAGGGGTTACGCGACTTACGGGCTGGCGCTTTGAACACGTTCTATTCGGTCGCGCCCATTCGGAAAACCCTTATGAAAGCTGGCCTGGGCATGCGTTAAGCTAGCCAATCGGCCCCGGACATCGCTCTTCACTCAAAAGAACATTGGCCTCAACATTGCCAATTCCCGGAAGGGTCATCACGCGCCGTCGCAAAACACGCTCAAAATCGGCAAGGTCGCGGGCCACGACCCGCAAGCGATAATCATACATTCCCAACACGTGGTGCACGGCCTGAACTTCAGGAATCGCCGTGACCGCGCGTTCAAAATCCTCAAGACTAACCCGTCCCTTGGTGGCCAGTTTTACACCCAAAAACACCGTTACTCCAAATCCCAGCGCTTCTCGATTCAGCACAAGCCGACGTCCGACAATAATTTTGGCGTCTTCTAAACGTTTAATCCGGCGCCATGTGGCGGGTTGGGACAGGCCGAACCGTTTCCCCAAGGCTCCAGCGGATTGACTGGCATCCTTCGCCAAAGCGCGCAGCAAGCTACGATCGATTTCATCAAGGTCAATCATAGGGGCAAATCCTCCGACATCTTAATCGCAGCGACCTGCATAAGCGCCTCAATATCCGCAATATGTGGCAGGGTCAGGATACGCGTTTTATATATTTCCTGATAATGCGCCATATCACGTGCAAGAACCGCAAGCCTCACGTCGACCCGACCGAGGAATGTGTGAATTTCCGAAACCTCCGGTATTTTACGTGCCTCTTCAATGAATTCGTCAAACGCCCGCGACTGAGTTTTGTCCAACGTCACCCGCAGCGAAACCTCAACGCTATATCCAAGGGCCGCCCAGTTGATAATGGCTTGAACACCTTGATAAATTCCTGCTTCACGCAGTTTTTCAAGCCGCCGCGCACAAGTTCCGGCCGCAAGTCCCGACCTTTGAGCGAGTTCGGCCATCGGCAAATCAGGTTCGGCCTGCATATGCCGAAGAATTCTGCGTGATATTTCATCGGTAAGCATGAAATTTCCTAAAAACAAAAATTTGGCGAATAGAAAACACCAAACATGAGGACATTTTATTCATTTCGACAAAGAATACCATGCGAAATTCGCTATTTTCACCACAACACTACATTGCTTAACAAAAGGAGCACCGACATGCGTGTTTATTACGATCGCGATTGCGACATTAACCTGATCAAAGACAAAAAAGTTGCCATCCTCGGCTATGGTTCGCAAGGCCACGCGCATGCGCTCAACCTGCGTGACTCGGGTGCGAAAAACCTCGTCGTTGCCCTCCGTGAAGGCTCCCCATCCCAGAAAAAAGCCGAGAGCGAAGGCCTGAAAGTTATGGGAATCGCCGAAGCTGCTGCTTGGTGTGACGTTATCATGTTCACAATGCCCGACGAGCTTCAGGCAGAAACATACAAAAAATACGTGCACGACAACATCAAACCCGGCGCAGCCATCGCATTTGCCCACGGCTTGAACGTTCACTTTGGTCTGATCACACCCAAAGAAGGCATCGACGTCATCATGATGGCGCCAAAAGGCCCAGGCCACACGGTTCGCGGCGAATACGTTAAAGGCGGCGGTGTTCCTTGCCTCGTTGCTGTCGACCATGACGCGACAAGCAAAGCCCTCGAAATCGGTCTTTCCTATTGTTCCGCAATCGGTGGCGGTCGTTCTGGCGTTATCGAAACCAACTTCCGCGAAGAATGCGAAACTGACCTCTTTGGCGAACAAGCTGTTCTCTGTGGTGGTATCGTTGAGCTTATCCGCATGGGCTTTGAAACTCTTGTTGAAGCTGGCTACGCTCCTGAAATGGCTTATTTTGAATGTCTTCACGAGACCAAGCTCATTGTTGACCTGATCTATGAAGGCGGCATTGCCAACATGAACTACTCGATTTCCAATACTGCTGAGTATGGTGAGTATGTTTCAGGCCCACGCGTTCTTCCTTACGCTGAAACCAAAGCGGCGATGAAAGGCATTCTCACAGACATCCAAACTGGTAAGTTTGTACGCGACTTCATGCTTGAAAACGCTGTTGGTCAGCCCTTCTTCAAGGGGACACGTCGCATGAACGACGAGCACCAAATCGAAGAAGTTGGCGCGAAACTTCGTGGCATGATGCCATGGATTTCCGCAGGCAAACTTGTCGACCACGAAAAGAACTAAACCATTTAAATACTTGGGAAAAGGCGCCCATCGCGGCGTCTTTTTTCGTTGAGAGGATGCGCTATGTTTGCCCAAGCAGGACTTAAAAACTGGGGACGGATTCTTCTCCTTGGTGCTCTTTGGGGCGCATCCTTTATGTTCATTGAGTTCGCGATTGCAGGCTTTACTGCTCTCTGGGTCGCGGCCATTCGAATTACCATTGCCGCCAGTGTTCTATGTGTAGTTACTTACTTGGCGGGCACCGGATTGCCAGATACGAGAGGCCCAAATGCACGGCACATTTGGCTTTCGGCCTTAGGGCTTGGTGTCTTTGCAAATGCGGTGCCGTTTGCGCTTCTATCTTGGGGCCAAGGCTATGTTACTTCCGGATTTGCAGGTGTTTCCATGGCTGCAGTTCCTCTGATTGTGTTACCTCTGGCGCATATTTTTGTACCAAGTGATCGACTGACAGTTCGAAAAGCTATTGGATTTTTGATCGGCTTTGCGGGTGTTGCGCTGCTTGTTGGAAAGGACGCATTTGTCTCGTCGGGAACCCAAATAGAAAGTGTTGGGCGGCTGGCGTGCTTCCTCGCCGCCGCGTCCTATGCGTGTAGCTCCATTATCACGCGGCGCGCCCCACCTGTTTCCCACAAAAGCTTTAGTGCCGCGGCGCTTTTGATGGCGTCGGCTGTCAGCGTGGGTTTGGCGCTTTGGTTTGACGGTGTGCCGACTGAGTTCCCCATTGGTCCCGTTCTCGCGACCCTTTATTTGGGACTCTTCCCGACGGCCTTGGCCACCCTCCTCCTCGTTTCTGTCATTCGCGAGGCGGGGCCGTCTTTTCTCGGCCTCTCAAATTATCAAGTCCCGATTTGGTCGGTTGTTTTCGGCGTCACATTGCTAGGTGAAACAATGCCCCCACAACTGTTGCCAGCTCTGGGGCTTATCCTATTTGGTGTCGCCGTTAGCCAAAAATGGCGCGCCTAGCAGACGGATTCAATAACCCCGACGATTTCGTCGACAACATTGGTCAACCTCGAGAGATCTTCGTCCTCGCCCATAACACGAATAAGAGGCTCAGTGCCAGATTTACGGATAACAAGACGGCCCGTTTTTGCCAGTTTGGCTTCACCATCGGCAATCACTAATGCAACTTTTTCAAGTGATAATGGGTCAATATTACCTTTGTATTTGACGTTTCTCAACATTTGAGGCACGGAAGTGAAGTTTTGCGTCAGGGTACTCGCCTTGTCTCCAGACTGCGCCATCTCTGCCATAAACTGAAGACCTGCGATCAACCCATCACCGGTGGTGGCGTAGTCTGTCATCACAATGTGCCCCGACTGCTCTCCACCCAGATTAAAGCCCCCTGCGCGCATCGCCTCAACGACATAGCGGTCACCGACATTCGTTCGCAGGAGGTTTATACCCCGTGCAGAAAGAAAGCGTTCCAGCCCCAAATTAGACATGACTGTCGACACCAACGTCGCCCCGGAAAGACGTCCGTCGAGCGCCCATCGGTCTGCCAACAAAGCCATTATTTGATCGCCATCTGCGACCTTCCCGTTCTCATCGATAATCATGATCCGATCAGCATCACCGTCCAAACATATGCCTAAATCGGCACCATGCTGCACGACAGCTTGCGCGGCTGTTTCAGTATGCGTTGAACCACATTTATCGTTAATATTAAATCCGTTAGGAGAAACACCAATGGGAATAACTTCCGCGCCGAGCTCCCAAAGCACTTCGGGTGCTGCGCGATAGGCTGCGCCATTGGCACAATCCACGACGACCTTCAGACCAGAGAGTCTTCCGCGGGATGGGAATGTTGTTTTCGCATACTCAATATAGCGGCCTAAGCCGTCTTCTACACGACGCGCACGGCCAATATTTTCTGGCTTTACGGGGGCAATTTCGCCTTTAAGTATCATTTCAATCTGGTTTTGCGCGCCATCAGAAAGTTTAAAACCATCGGGCCCAAAAAACTTAATCCCATTGTCTTGGTGCGGGTTGTGGCTTGCTGAAATCATGATACCAATATCAGCCCGCATAGAGCGGGTCAAAAAGCCTACAGCGGGCGTGGGCACCGGCCCCAAAAGAAGGACATTCATTCCCGTACTCGTCAAGCCCGCCGTCAGGGCGTTTTCGAGCATGTATCCCGAAAGCCGTGTGTCCTTGCCGATCACAACGCGGTGGCGATTTTGGCCGTCTGTTCGAAAGTACCGACCGGCCGCCGCACCCAATTTCAGCGCCACTTCTGCTGTCATCGGGTAGGAGTTTGCCTGACCACGCACACCGTCCGTTCCAAATAAATCGCCCATAAGTCACCTTTTACATTAGATTTTTTGTGCGAGCCGTATGGCTTGCTTTGTTTCTTTTGTATCATGGACGCGCAAAATCTGAACCCCCTGTGATACCGCTTTGAGCGCTACAGCAAGTGACCCACCGACACGGAGTTCTGCAATTGGTTCTTGCGTAATATCACCGATGAATTTTTTCCGCGACGCGCCCAAGAGAACGGGGCAACCAAGGGAATGGAACAGGCTAATTCCGCGTAAAATCGCAAGGTTATGGCCTTGAGTTTTGCCAAAACCAATGCCGGGATCAACAACAATTTGCGCGCGCTCGACACCTGCCTGAACGGCAATTTCAATCCGATGAGCAAGATAGTCGTAAATATCCAGAACTACGTTCTCATAGCGCGGGTCGACTTGCATGTCTTTTGGTTGCCCTTGCGCGTGCATCAAACAAATCGGGGTCTTCGCCTGCGCAGCGACAGTCGCAATCTTGGCGTCAAAACCCATCGCGGACACATCATTCACAAATGTTGCGCCTGCGTGCATGGCCGCCTGCGCGACGTCTGATTTGCGTGTATCAATTGAAATCGCAATATCACTTTGAGCGCGAATGGTCGCAATAACAGGAACCACCCGCGCGATCTCATCAGAAATCGAAACGTCGAGCGCTCCGGGGCGCGTTGACTCCCCGCCGATATCTATAATGTTGACGCCGTCAGAAATCATTCGCTCTGCCTTCTCAACTGCCGAGGCAGTTGACGCAAACTTGCCTCCGTCAGAAAAACTGTCGGGCGTCACGTTTAAAATGCCCATAATATTGGGGCGCCCCATGTCCAAGGACGCAATATCAGCGCGCGGAGAGGTCATGCGTTGCAGAACGTCATGTGGGGTTTCACGCGCGGCAATGAGGTGCATGGCGCGCCCCCTTTGTAGGACTTCCACTTGGTCAAACCAACACCAACCACCCGCAAGGGAAACAGCGCCTTCTGGCTTTGCTTGGTCGGTTCGCGGAATGGCGCGGTAGTAAAACGTCATGACAGGTCCAAAAACTGGGTGGGGTCTGTGATTTCAACGCCAATCGGGCAGTCCAATCCGACGACCTGCCCGGCTTGCTGCTTTGCCAGCCAAAAGGCCAACCTCTCAGCGTCAAAGCTCTGGGGCGGATGAGGGCTATCGAGAACTTGCTTCATTGGCGCCCAAACGTTGACACGCCCCTGCCCGAAACCCCACTCCATTTCCGTACGGCTCCCAACGACACCGACGTGCTCATTGCGCGATGAGAGGGTCCAAGCCGCGCTGTCCCACGCCAATAACTCCAGCCGTTGGTTGGCAATCTCGTCTTGTGTCGCCCCAAACTCAAGGCACATTTCTGGCAGGAGAAGAACTGGATGGGCATGGGTGTGAAAAATCGAGACCCATTCAGAGAGTGACAGGTGATTTGGAACGGCAACGATAAGCGGAGCCAAACCCGACCAATCCGAATACGCTTCCCCCACGGTAAGAGCTTCGCGGACAATCTCGACACCAAGTTTCCCTGCGCTACGATCCAGTTTTTCAATGCGTACGAAAACCCGCTGTGCTTGGGGGGCGGCCAAAATCAAAGTGGCAATATCTTCTGCCAATGTTTCAAGCAGATTTACGCGAGACCGTGTGAGAGCAATTGAAATAGCGTCCGTAACACGATCATACGAAAGAATTTTATCGACATCATCATCGAGCGGCTTTTGGACATCCGAAACTTCAACCACGACGTTGAAGGACAACCGCTGTGTGACTGCGCGCTCAACTTCAAAGGCCCCAATTTCAACGGCCACAATGTGATCGCGCAGGGAAATACGATCCAAAACACCCGTGGGGCGCAGCACCGAGGATCGCTCAATTGGATGTAAAAAATGTGCGCTAGGCTCAACTGTCATGTGTAATCCCGATTGTTGTCGGATATGTACAGCGCGACTAGCGAGCAAACCAGTAAAATCATCGTTAACGGCGGATGTGAGCGCAGCTTAGGATTTATTCGTCCCAGCCCCGGGTTGGCGATAGAAATAATGCACACCAATCGCTGCGACGCGAGGGAATTTCTTGGACCACGACGGTTTGACGGCCTTAGTGTGATAATGGGTCGCGCCCTTGGTCAAGGAGCGCGGCACAGCGCCAGACAATAAGGCTGCGGCTATCTTCTGCGTGCTTTTTCGCGCGGAGGCCTCGTTATAGAGTTCCTTTTTCCCATCGCAAGTATAGGTAAATTGGCATTGGTATTTCTTGCCTGTGCCCTGCTTAATCACACCGCAGACAGAATTTGGGTATTTTGCACTTTCGACACGGTTCAAAATAACCTCGGCCACCGCAAATTGCCCTTTAACACTTTCGCCACGCGCCTCAAAATAGAGCGCTTCACTCAAGCACGCCCACTGATCGTCGCCCGAAGCGGGCTTTTGGGACGCCAACCAGGATTTGCTATACTCAAAACTTTTGGTTTTTGCTGTTTTCTGACTGCGGCCAATAAAAAACTTGAGAAAGGAGTTGGGATTTTTTTCAGATTGGTGTGTACTGTGCGGAAGGGTCTTTGTTCCGGTCACCGTGTCGCTTGCCCAAACGGGACCAGCCATGGCAACGCACAGGACGAGTCCGCGCAATAGAGGGCCGCAAACCGACTTGGTTGCAGCCCTTGGAAGCGTCGTTTTAATCATCTGGAAAAACATATTTTCACCCATTTTCAACCCACACCTGTGGATCAGCAGCCCCCACGGCCCCGACCGGCAGGTGATGTAGGCAAAAAAGGTGGGCTTGTCTACACCTGAATCTTTACTGCGACAAACGTGCGAGAAACCCCCGATTACCCCCAAATATGGAAACAACTGTCGGCAATCAGTTTCGCTCAAATTTATATAAATTAAAACAATATCTTAGCTAAAGAAACGCCTCTAGGACCGCCACTTGTCTGCAATCGCTAGCTGTGCAGCAGCGAGGCGTGCAACCGGAACGCGATAGGGTGAACACGACACATAATCGAATCCCGCACGCCGACAAAAGGCAATCGATTCTGGATTCCCACCGTGCTCGCCACAGATGCCCAGAACGATCTGAGGACGCGCAGCGCGGCCGCGTTCCGCACCGATTGTCAGGAGCTCGCCAACGCCGTCCGTGTCCAGAACATGGAAAGGGTCTTCAGTGTAAACACCCAGACGGACATAATCAAACATGAACCGTGCGGCGTCGTCCCGCGACAACCCATAGGTCATTTGTGTCAAATCGTTTGTTCCGAAACTTAAGAAATCGGTGTTTAGGGCGATATCCCCAGCGCGTAACGCTGCACGAGGGGTTTCGACCATCACGCCCAAGCGAAAGGTGAAATCCACGCCTTCCGTGAAGCGCACTGCCGCAGCCACGGAATCAATTCGTGATTTCACCAATTCCGCTTCTTTTTGCGCGGACACCAACGGGATCATGATTTCAGGAACAACCGTATCCCCGCGTCGTGTCACTTCAACGGCGGCTTCGAAAATAGCGCGCGCTTGCATATCGTAGATTTCGGGAATTGTGATCCCCAACCGAACGCCCCGCATCCCCAACATCGGATTGAACTCCGTCAAAGCTTCAATCCGCGCGGTCACCGTCGACAACGGCAAGTCCAATGCTTCTGCGAGTTCATGAATACCTTCGCGTGTGGAAGGGAGAAATTCATGTAGGGGGGGATCAAAAAGGCGAATACAAACCGACTGTCCTTTCATAATCTCAAAAAGCTCTATGAAATCAGCGCGTTGCATAGGCATCAAGCGATCCAACGCTGCGCGGCGGTCTTCTGGCCCGTTGGCGAAAATCATTTCACGCATCACCGTTAGCCGGTCGTCTTCAAAGAACATGTGCTCCGTTCGACACAATCCGATGCCCTGCGCGGCAAATCGGCGGGCCGTTTTCGCATCTGCGGGGGTGTCTGCGTTGGCGCGCACATCGATATCACGGGCATCATCCGCCCAGTCGAGGAGGGTCGTAAAGGCGTCGTCCAAGGCGGCGTCGAGCAATTTTGGCTCCCCCGCCAGCACTTCCCCTAAAGAACCATCAACCGTGAGAAGATCGCCTTCGACAAAGCGGCGATTGTTGGGTGTGGTGAGTGTTTTATCCTTGGAATTTATCACAAGATCGAACGCACCAACGATACAAGGCAAACCCAATCCGCGTGCAATCACAGCCGCGTGGCTGGTCATCCCACCTTTTTCAGTCACAACAGCAACAGAAGCGTGCATGCCCCGAATATCTTCGGGGGAGGTTTCACGTCTGACGAGGATCACAGCATCCCCCTTTGCCGCAGCCGCTTGTGCTGCCGTCGCTGAAAACACGATCCGCCCCAGCGCCGCACCGGGGCTGGCACCAATACCGCGCGCAAGGATGTCGCGCTCGGCAAGAGGATCCACATGAGGGTGCAAGAGTTCTGTCAGCGAATGTGGGTTGATCCGCATGATCGCTTCTTCACGCGCAATGACGTCATCACGCGCAAGATCAACGGCAATGCGCAACGCGGCTCGGGCGCGCCGGTTAACCCGCACCGCATCCAGAATATGCAAAACACCGCCCTCAATCGTGAACTCGATTTGCATTTCTTCTCGCAAACTGCGCCGCGCCATTCCGCCTAATTCAACAAGGCGATCAAATTGCTCAGGCAACATATCTTGAAGCGAATCTCCTCGCGGGTCTTTGTTTAAAAACAACGCGTCCCTTTGAGCGCCAAGCGCATCACGGCCTTGGCTCTGGCATTTGTAGCGTCCTGTAATCTGCGGAAGGCCTGTTTCGCTGTCGACAAATTGAATAACGCCAGAGCCGCTGTTGTCATGACCAACACCCAAGGCCATTTCTTGTACGACCAACCCAAGACCCGCGTCCTCCGGGGCACCTTTTGCACTGCGCAGAAGACGTGCCGTGGTTCCAGACCATGCGCGCGCCATCGAACGGAGCACCTCGGCGAGCTGCTGGGCTGGGTCTTGCGGAAACTTCTCGTCCGTTTCATCCTCATAGGCGCGCAAAGCAGATTGCAAGGCGCTGTCCCCATCAGGGTCGTTCTTGTCAAAGGGTTGATCCTCAAACATGTCGGCATCAAGGCGTGCGACATGAACGGCATAAGCTTGAATAAAGCGCAAATAAAGGGCATTCGCGCTCGCTTTCCCTACCGACAATTCCATCTGTGCATGGCGTGCGTCATTCATTCCAATGTTTAAAACGGCGCGCGGACCGCCCCAATCGGGATCTTCGGAACTTGGTCGCACGGAAACAAGGGTACCGTCGCCAAAATCCCGCATCATGGCTGTGGTATCGGGTAATATTCCGGCTGCAATTCCGGCCACAGCATCAAAGGAAAGCGCAAGTGTGCGAGGAATTGGCATATCCAATCGCACCAGTCTCTGAAGACATTTAGCGCGCCCGCCGTGCCGTTTGGTAGCTATCGGCGCAGTTGTCGTGATCTGTGTGAACTCTAAAGTTTTCGCATTTTTCTGCACCGCAGCACTCCTTGTCTCCCAGACCATAACGTTTGAACGAAGGCTGGCAAGCTTTGACGTACCGTTTGCCGCTTAGGACGCCAAATTTGCGCCCTAAGCGGATTTCTTGCGATCTTCAACCTTCGATTTTACCCAAATCCGCAACCGTAAGGCACAGCGTGCGAATCCGATTTAGTAAATTCAAACGATTGCGCCGTGTGATCTGACTGTCGGTATTAATCTGAACCGAGTCGAAGAATGCGTCAATCGGCGCTCGGAGCCCGGCCATGGCGCTCATTGCGCCCGCGAAATCTTCGGCCTCGATGGCCGGAGAGATCGCAGCCTCGCCAGTGTCTAGTGCTGCAAATAACGCTTTCTCTTCGTCCGCTTGGGCATATTTCACATCCGCCCCATAGGAGTACTCCACACCATCTTTTTCTTCGGCTTGCGAGAGAATATTGTTGGCTCGCTTAAACCCTTGAAGAAGATTTTCACCGTCATCAGTTTTCAAAAACGCAGCCAAGGCATCAGCGCGCTTCACAAGAAGTGTAAGATCATCATTTGCAGGCATCGCCAAACAAGCGTCGATAACATCAAAGCGAATACCCTGGTCTTTGAGGTATGTTTTCAAACGGTCATGGAAAAAAGCCAGTAGGCTCTCTGTCGGGGCGGCCTCACCTGAATTGAGCGCATTTTCGTGACGTGCGAGTTGCGCGTCCACAAAGCGTTCCAACGGCAAACGCACGTTGTTTTCCAAGACCAAACGGATCACACCAAGTGCGGCGCGGCGCAGGGCAAACGGATCTTTTGACCCCGTTGGTTTCTCATCTACCGCCCAAAACCCAGTTAAAGTGTCCAACTTATCGGCGAGGGCAACAGCCACAGAGACCGGCTCGCTTGGGACATTGTCACTGGGACCAAGGGGCGAGTAATGCGCTTCACAGGCATCCGCGACGGGCTGCGGATGTCCGGCTTCCTCGGCATAATAACGTCCCATAAGCCCTTGAAGTTCCGGAAATTCGTAGACCATTTCACTCGAAAGATCGGCTTTGGCAACCTGTGCTGCAAGGGCTGTCATTTCGACATCAGCACCAACGACTGACGCTAAATCCCGCGCGAGTGCTTCAATCCGGTCGATCCGGTCGGCCTGCGTTCCAAGCTTATTATGGAAGGTGACATTCGCGAGCGACTTCGTCCACGACGCCATGTCAGATTTGGCGATCCGTAGATCATTTTCCCAGAAGAATTTGGCATCCGAAAGCCGCGCAAACAGAACCTTTTGGTTCCCCGCGAGGATGGTTTTGCCGTTGTCCGTGGTTTCTCGATTTGCCACGGTGACAAATTTCTCGATACGGTTTGTTTTTGGATTGCGCACAGAGAAGAACTTTTGGTGCTCTTTCATCGAGGTTTGCAGGACTTCAACGGGCAACCCGAGGAAGTCTTCGGCAATATCGCCCATCAGGACAACAGGCCATTCCACTAGCCCTGCGACCTCTGCCAACAATCCTTTGTCTTCAACGATTTCAAATCCCTGAGCAAAGGCCGCGTTGGTAGCATCGTTCCAAATCTGGTCTGCGCGTTCTTCAGATGAGAGCACGACGTATGCCGATTTCAGCTTGCGTTGGTAATCGTCGAAATGGGCAATTTTGAGTGATTTTGGTGCCATAAAACGATGGCCGAATGTAACGTCTGACGCTTTGATGCCGTCGACATCCAATGATACGACCGTGGTGCCAGTTTCGTCACTCAAAATACAAAGTATAGAGTGCAACGGACGCACCCATTTTAGACTCCCTGTTCCCCAGCGCATGGATTTTGGCCACGGAAAATTGCGGATTGCCGCTTCGAGCGTTTCCGCGACAATCTCAGCCGCAGGCCGCCCCGCCTTTTTGGTCACCGCGAAATAGACTCGGCCTTTTTTGTCATCGCGAATTTGCAGATCGTCCATCGTGAGCCCTGCGCCGCGCAGGAAGCCTTCGATTGCTTTTTCCGGCGCACCGACTTTCGGGCCTTTGCGCTCTTCAATGGTGTCGGGGCTCTCGGCGAGGAGGCCTTCGACGGATAGCGCGAGCCGTCGTGGCGTTGAGAAGGCCCCCGCTGACGCGTAGGTCAGGCCCGCGTCAACCAGCCCGTCCGTTACAAGTTTCTTCAAATCCGCCGCAGCGCGGGTTTGCATGCGTGCGGGAATTTCTTCGGAGAAGAGTTCGATCAGTAGGTCGGCCATGATTTATTCTTTCTCAGAAGGTACGGGAGGACAGGATGCGGGGACGGGATCGCCGTTGAAAGCATGCTCGCCACAGGTGTTGATTTGGTGCCAGGCATAGGCGTGCCCATCGTCGTAGACGGCGATCACACGATCAATGCCATAAATGATATTTGCTTGGCCCAAATAGGCGGTCGCGGTGCCCGTTTCGATGTCGGCTCCAAGTTTGCGGGCGTCAAAGCAGGAAAACTGTTTGGGAGCCACCAGCGGTTCGGCTGCGGGATAGGTTTGGAATGTTTCTGTCATCATGGCATTCGACATGGGCGTTGTAAAACACGCGCGATATCGGATCGGGGAGCTGTCAGCGTCGATCCCCTCGAACCCTGAAATAAGCATAGGTTCGGGAGCTTGGGTGACGAGGTTGGTTATCTGGATATTGGCATTCTCGGACGAAGCCTCAACGGTTTCGTAAAAGCCATATTCCTGCAAATAATACATCGCACCGCCGGCGATCAATGCTGTAATCACGATTGCACCTGCAATGAGTTTCCCGATCATGATTGCGCCTGCTCTTGTGCAACCCAGCCACCGGCCTCGGTTTGCACAAAGGCGTCTGCACAAGCTTTGGACAAGGTCCGCACGCGTCCGATATAGGCCTGACGTTCGGTTACCGAAATCACGCCGCGCGCATCGAGAAGGTTGAACAAGTGGCTGGCTTTAATCGCTTGATCATAGGCCGGATGCACCATGACAATGCGCTTGCCCGTTTTGGGATCAACATAGGGCTGGTCCAAAATCGTTTTGCACTCGGCTTCCGCATCCAAGAAATGCTGCAAAAGCACATCTGTGTTGGCAATGTCAAAGTTCCAGCGGCTGTACTCTTGCTCGGTTTGGCGAAACACATCGCCATAACTCAAGGCGGTAGGCGACGCGGGGTCGTTATACGGCATGTCCATCACGTGATCGACGCCAAGAATATACATCGCCAAACGTTCGAGCCCATAGGTCAACTCGCCTGACACTGGGTGGCAATCATGACCGCCAACTTGCTGAAAATAGGTAAACTGGCTGACTTCCATGCCGTCACACCAAACTTCCCATCCAAGACCCCATGCGCCAAGGGTTGGGCTTTCCCAATCGTCCTCAACAAAGCGAATGTCATGGATTTCCATATCCACCCCGATAGCGGCGAGGGACCCAAGATAGAGTTCCTGAAGCTCGGGGGGGCTTGGTTTAATCACGACTTGATACTGATAGTAATGCTGCAAGCGGTTTGGGTTTTCCCCATAACGCCCATCAGTCGGGCGGCGCGACGGCTGAACATAGGCCGCGGCCCATGCCTTGCTGCCAAGCGAGCGCAACGTCGTGGCAGGGTGGAACGTTCCCGCGCCGACTTCCATGTCATAGGGTTGCAAAACGGCACAGCCCTGCTCCGCCCAATAGTTTTGCAAACGCAGGATGATCTCCTGAAAGCTTCCAGGTTTGTTTTTTGAGTTTGAAGCGGCGGACATGGCGGATCCTTATGAAAATTCCCGTTCCAAATACGCAACCCTTCGCGAAGGGTCAATTGCTTGCTCTTGCATTATTGGCTCGCAATGCGCAAAACAAGACAAATAGCGCAACAGATATCCACCAAAGGGAAACCCGACCGCCATGACTCATGCCCGGCCACTGGTTACAGCCATTTCAATATTTCTTATTTCGACCCTTCTTGTTTTTCTCGCGGCCCCAAATCAGGCACAGGCCCAAGAAAATACATGGATTCAGATTGAAGCCCACCCGACCCTGAACGAGGCACAGACACGTGTGCGCGCCTTTTCAGGTGCCTATCCGAATGTGGGCGGGTTTCGTGTCAGCTCTGGCTGGTATGTAATTTCGATCGGCCCGTTTTCGGCAGCGACTGCGGCGCAGGAACTTGAAAGATTGAAGCAGGAAAATTTGATCCCGAGGGACAGTTATTTGGCAGACAGCCGCGGCTATCAACAACAGTTTTGGCCCCTTGGAGGCAACTCCCTTACTCAACCCACGACAACCGTTGAACCCACTACAAGCACCGAACTAACTCCGACCGAGCCCGTAGGCCAAATCATCACCCTTCCGGACGAAACCCCGGGTCAGGCGCGCGCAAACGAAAACGCCCTGTCACGAGAAGAAAAAATGGAACTTCAAGAAGCCATGCAATGGGAAGGCTTTTACACCAGTGCCATTGACGGCTCCTTTGGTGCCGGAACGCGGCGTGCGATGGCCGAATATCAAGCGGCGATGGGCTATGACACGACGGGTATCCTGACGACATACCAACGCGGCGAATTACGCGCGAAATTCAACGAAGTGTTCACAAATGCAGGGATGGAAAACTATAGCGACCCCAAAGCGGGAATTTCTATAGATCTGCCAATGGATTTGGTCGAATTTGACAGCTATACCGCGCCTTTCGTTCACTTCCTGCCAAAAGGCGACAGTGGCGTTTCCGTTTCTCTGATCTCGCAAAAGGGCGATCAGGCGACGTTGTTTGGCCTGTATGAAATCATGCAAACTCTTGAAATTGTTCCTTTAACAGGAGAGCGCGAGCGCAAGGATGCGAGCTTTGTTTTGCGAGGCAACAATGCAAAAATCAACTCCTATACCTATGCTGCCTTGGAAAACGGCACAATTAAGGGCTTCACCCTCGTTTGGCCTGCTGGCGACAAGGCAAATATGAACCGCATCATCGGTGTGATGATGACGAGCCTCCTATCATTGGGTGACACGGCGCTTGATGACTTCGCTGGTACAGATCAAAACGAGCAGAAGATTGACCTTCTGTCTGGCCTCCAAATTCGTCAACCAATCCTGTCGCGCTCTGGTTTCTATCTGGACGCAACAGGCACAGTCTTGACCACGAGCGAGTTTGCGGGAACCTGCGCGAAACTGACATTGGATGACCTAACACTTGCTGACGTTATCTTCACTGACCCGGCTCTCGGCATTTCCATTTTGAAACCTGAGAAAAAACTAGCACCGCTTGGCTTCGCGACTTTCGCCAATGCCTCCCCCCGTTTGAAATCGGAAGTCGCCGTCTCTGGTTATTCTTACGAGGGCGCTCTGGGGGCTCCGACAATGACGTTCGGCGCATTAGCAGACGTTCGTGGCCTTGACGGAGAGGTGAACACCCAGCGGCTAGATCTAGTGTCCCTATTGGGCGACGCAGGGGGCCCTGTAGTTAATGCAGGCGGAACGGTCATCGGCATGTTGCGCTCAACCGAAGTTAAGGACGGCCGCGCTTTGCCGGAAAACGTAAGTTTCTCGACCTCAGCGAATGCGATCCTCAAGATTTTGGCTGACAACGGCATCGCCTCGACGACGTCCTCAGAAGGCGGAGCGCTCCACCCAGTGGACCTAACGGCACGCGCGTCTGACATGACCGTCTTGGTGCGATGCTGGAACTAAAGGATAAAATTCAATAACTTAGGGCGCACCCAAAACTTTGGCTGCGCCCTTTTTCTTTTCTGGGCCTGTGTCATCAGCCAACGTGGAATAACGTCGAAAACAGTTTCGGATCGAAGCTTTGGGCCTCGAACGTTTGCCCTTCTGTCAGAACACTCACAGCATCATGGCTGTGTAGACTTTCCTGGTGGCTCGCGACGATTCTATAGTCCAAAATGCGTTCATCATTCTGAAGTTGCTCACTAAACAGACGCGCGGCATCTTCGACAAAAATCGGGTTTGCCGCGTTGAGTTCGGCAAAGGCCTGCTCATCTTCTCGCTTCACCATCACTTGGGTTTCCGTCGGCACCGCAACACGGCACAAATCAATCAAATCCTCAAACCAAAGACGTGGTTTTTCAGAGTTAAGCAAAACGGAGATACGGGCGACGGACCGCTGTGAATGTGGGGTAGCTAATTGGTGGCGTGTTTGGCGCGCATGTTCGGATAGTTCAAGCGAACAGGGGCAAGTGGACGAGTAGACATAGTCCAAATGTATGATTTTCACAACTTTACCGGCGGTCTCGACCAACTCTAATGCTATATTGTAATACTGATAACCTGCCAGCCCTGACCGCAAACTCTTGTTCTTTACAGGAAAAGAAAACGCCATTTGAATGCGCGCGTCAAAACTCTCAAGATCGGTTTTGTAATCCGCGAGAGCGGCTTCAATAACGTCAAAACTGAAGACACTTTCCGCGTATTTGTAAAACGTGCGCATGATGCGCGACATGTTGATGCCTTTTTTACCAGCCTCTAGGCTGACCGTGCCTGTCACGGAGGTCTCTAGAGCCAGATCGCCGCCTGCGCGTGCCTGAAAGCGGATGGGGAGACGAAAATTCGAAATTCCCACGTGTTGAATGGGGCGCCGAGAGCCGCGAATGAGGCTTTCAGGGCCGTTCTGTAGATCAGGGAGAGTCGCACGATACGCGTCATCCGTTGTGAACTCCTCTGGATAAGCTCTTGCAAGCGCTGGGTAATTCTCCAACGCCCTCTCTGGAAGAAGCCGTCCAATCGCGGGGTCCAATTCGGCCACTTCTACTGGCGATACATGTGCGGCCCATTCCCTTAAGGTCTCGAGCGCAGCCTTCGCTTGATCGCGCGATAAAAGCGTTTTTTGCATGTCCGTATTCATTCCTTCCCCCCCCTTCAGGTAAAGCAACGTTACGCGGCTTTACCCAAGAGTTCCAACCCTATGCCGACAAAAATTGCGGCCTAAACGGCATCCAGTGCGTTCAAAATATCGGACAGCAAGTCATTGGTATCTTCAATGCCGATACTGACACGCACCAAACCTGGGGAAATTCCCAAAAGCACCTTTTGATCGTCAGGAAGACGTTGGTGGGTTGTGGTCGCCGGATGCGTCACAATGCTTTTTGCATCACCTAGGTTATTGGAAATAATGCAAATTTCCAACGCGTTCAGGAATTTGAACGCGGCATCTTTCCCGCCTTTAAGATCAATAGAAAGGACTGTGCCGCACTTCTCAAACTGCGCTTTGGCAATCGCTTGATGGGGATGGCTGTCTAAAAACGGGAACAATACGCGCTCCAGTTTTTCGTGCCCTTCTAAGGCCTCGGCGATTACCTCTGCGGAATGAGCCTGTGCGCGGACCCGCAAATCCAAAGTCTCCAACCCTTTGAGCATAACCCAAGCGTTAAAAGGACTCATCGAACCGCCAGTGTGTTTTAGGTACGTTTCTAGTGGGCCGCGGACATATTCCTTTTTCCCAAGCACAACACCACCAAGGCATCGGCCCTGGCCGTCAATATGCTTAGTCGCAGAATACACGACGACATCCGCGCCGAATTCAATGGCGCGAGAGAACACAGGCGTCGCAAAAACATTATCCACGATGACGGTCGCCCCAACGGCATGGGCAATCTCGGCAACAGATTTAAGATCTACGACTTCTAGGGTCGGATTGCTCACGGATTCAAGGAACACGACGGTAGTGTCTTTCCGCACAGCGGCACGCCATTGCGCTAAATCCGCACCATCAACGAAGGTCACTTCCACCCCGAAACGACGCAAAACTTCCTCGAGAATATAGAGACAGGAGCCAAAAAGCGCCCGCGAACTCACCACGTGATCGCCAGATTTGAGAATAGACATCAATGCGCCGTTTACGGCCGCCATACCACTTGCCGTTGCAAATGCGTCCTCTGCACCCTCGATGGCGGAGATACGATCCTCAAACATCCGAACGGTCGGATTGCCATATCGTGCGTAAATAAACTCGTCATCTCCGACCTCTACAAAGCGGGCCTCGGCGGCCTCGGCTGAGTCGTAAACGAAGCCTTGGGTCATAAAAATCGACTCGGAAACTTCACCGTATTGGCTGCGGCGGCTTCCAGCATGAACCATTTTCGTGCGCGCGTTCCAGTCTTTAGTCATTGTCTCAACCCTTTGTGCCTGTCTCCACTTACGTGAAAACACAAAAAAACCCCCTGCGCAAAAAGAAGCGAGGGGGTACGTCCCAGACCTCTTTAGCGGCATATTTAACGTGGCCCGCAATCAGGAGAACAAATCGCCACAGGACGCCTGAATAGGGGCCTGCGGCGCTTTCGTCAAGCCCGTCACGCAGTCGTAACGAGAAATTCATGCTCCTGATATACAGTGGATTTATCCCAATGATAGACCACGACGCGAGGACGCTATGCCCGTTTTGCGAATAAACGCTCCGTTTGGAGCGGCTGACCCAGTGTGCGCAACGGCGTGCAAATCTGTCGAGAACATGCTCAAAGGCCCATCAACGGGCCCCATAACGATTATGCTGCATGGTTTTCGATATTCGCCATTTGAAGAGAAGCATGATCCGCATGCCCAGATTTTTGCGTTAAGACCGCGTCATGAAAAACGAACCTGTATCTCTTGGCCCCATCACCTCGGATTTGGCAGAGCGACAAAGGAAGAGGGGCAGTGCATCGCCTTTGGGTGGCATGCGCGCGGCACAATTTGGCAAGCTTACAAGCAAGCGATCCCTGCGGCAGATACGTTGGCTGCTGTGATTACTACTCTGCACCATCTTGCCCCCAACCGCAAAATCAACGTGATGGCACATTCCCTTGGAGCGCGTGTTCTCTTGGCTGCGCTTGCGAAACTCCCGGAAAACGCCCTAAACCGTATTGTCTTAATGGCTGGGGCTGAGCTAAGTTCCGTGGCCCAAATTGCGATGCAGACTCCAGCGGGCAAAAGTTGCGAAGTTCTAAACATTACCAGTCGCGAAAATGATCTCTACGATTTACTGATTGAAACGGCCATTGCACCGCATCGCCCCTTTTCTCGTAGCTTGGGGCATGGCCTCTCCCCTGCCCGCGCGAATTGGCTGGACCTTCAACTTGACTGTGCAAACACCCTTGCCGCTTTGAGACGCCAAGGGTTTCCGATTGCGCCTCCGCTCCGGCGTATCTGTCATTGGTCAACCTACCTTCGACCTGGAATGTTTCCACTCTATCGCCAATTTCTCCACGCGCCAGACAGTCTATCAATATCCGATTTATCCGCGGCTTGCGCGCGTTCGCAATCCCGTCGATGGTCTCGTCTCTTTACCCGCGCCCCCTTGCTATCTAGTCCCAAAAGATGATCATTGCTCCGAGGATAAGGAGCGAATGATGACAATCCCAATAGACCTATATTACTGGCCGACCCCAAATGGTTGGAAAATTTCAATCGCTCTCGAAGAGATGGACCTGCCCTACAAACTTCATCTGATTAATATTGGTGCAGGCGATCAATTCGCACCCGACTTCCTTAAAATTGCCCCAAATAACCGGATGCCCGCGATTATCGATCCTGACGGGCCCGATGGTGCGCCCATTTCGATCTTTGAAAGTGGGGCAATTCTGCAATATCTTGCTCAGAAAACCGGACAGTTCGGGGGCGAGACTCCGCGTGAAAAAATCGCTGTAACCGAATGGCTTATGTGGCAAATGGGCGGCCTTGGCCCCATGGCAGGGCAAGCGCATCATTTTTTAAAATACGCGCCCGCAATGGAACCGCCAAATGATCTGCCCTATGCGAAAGACCGGTATCGCAATGAAACCGCACGTCTTTATGGCGTCTTGGATCGGCGTCTTGCAGAGAACGAATATGTTGCTGGCGACTTCTATTCCATCGCTGATATGTCGATTTGGGGCTGGGCCAGCCTTTGGGAAGGCCAGCAACAAACCCTAGAAGACAAACCACATTTCGCCCGTTGGCTGGACCAAGTCAGCGCGCGTAAAGGCGTCATCAAAGGTCGGGCATTGGCCGCTGAAAAGCGGTCAAATCTTCAAAGTGACAAAAAATCCCACGACCTTCTCTTCAAGAAAAAACCCTAGGCGTAGGCCTAGGGCGACCGTCATGTATCTTGATCTTCGACCGTTACCGCGTAGGTCTGCATGAGTTTGTTTTGAAACATAAAAAACACGAATACAGCAGCCGTGAGGCCGAAGGTTTTAAAATTCACCCACGCGTCCGTGCTCATCGTGCGCCAGACAAATTCATTCGTAATTGCGAGCGCAGCAAAGAAGGCAGTCAGCCGTTTCGTGAGGATCATCCAGCCTTCATCCTGCATAGGAAGGACTTCTTCCATGACCGAACGAAGGTAGCTTTTGCCCTGTAAAAGGCCGATCCCGAGAATACCGCCGAACAAAAGATAGATCATGGTGGGCTTCATTTTGAAAAAGCGTTCGTCGTTGAAATAAACGGACATTCCACCGAAAACCACGATCAAAACGGCTGTCATTAGCTGCATTTTTGACAGCTTGCCTGTCAGCCACCACAAAATTGCCGTTGAAGCCAAAATCAGGGGAATGAAAAGCGCCGTTGCAACAATGAACCCAGCGTATTCCACGCCGCCAATTGTGAAGAATTCATCCTTGATGCGGCCATAGAAAACGAAGAACAGGACGACTGGACCAAGCTCCAAGCCTAGCTTTACAAAGGGGTTTACCGTTTTTTCCGTCATCATTCTTCCTAACCGTTCATTTCAACAATGACTGCACCAACGGCAATCAATGACATAAGAATGAGCCGTCGCGGCCCAACCTTTTCCCCTAGCACCAGCCAGCCGATAAGGGCGGCAAATACTGTTGACGTCTCGCGCAAGACGGCAGCCTCGCCGACACTATCAAGCCGCGTCGCCATCATGATCGACCCAAAGCTAAAAAAGGCGACAAATGCCCCCAATATTCCGCGTTTCATCAAAGGCTTCAAACGCGGTTTCACCTGCATTTTTGAATAACGCCACGCAGCATAGGGCGGGATCGCAAGGCTATCAATAAAGAAAAACCACGCGAGAAAGGTGAATGGGTTGGCCGTTGCGCGAATTCCATAGGCGTCGTAGGTCGTGTAAAGCGCGACAAACATTCCGGTGCCGGTCGCCATCAATAGCGCCGCTTTCAGGGTCTCGCGATTGGTCTCTAGATACATCAGATTGTAGAGCCCCAACCCAAAAATCCCGCATAACAAAACCACTACACCGATCCACTGACCGAACGCGAAATGTTCACCAAACACCAGCCCCGCCCCAAGAACCGTAAACAGCGGCCCCATCCCGCGCACCACCGGGTAAACCACTGTATAAGCACCCAAAACATAGGTTTGCGCCTGCATGGCCTTATACCCAATATGGATAACAAACATGCCGAAAAAAATGGGCCACATGTGTGGCTCAGGCCACGGAACGACAAACAATGCAAAGGGAGCAGCCATCACGCCGTAGTTAAAATCAATCGCCCCACGCGAAAGCCACGGATCGTGCTCACCCTTTTGAAGCGCACCGAAAATAGCATGTAAAACGGCAGCCAAAAGGGCCAAACCAAGGGCAACCCTATGCCCCATTTCGGTTCCCTCAAGGGAAATAAGCCATTCAGTCAACCTAAATATCCGCCCCAGTTAGGGCACGGGCAAACTCCTCGGGGTCAAATGCGGCAAGATCGTCGATTTGCTCTCCGACACCGATTGCATGGATCGGCAACCCGAATTTATCAGCCAAAGCAACAAGAACACCGCCTTTTGCCGTGCCGTCCAGTTTTGTCATCACAAGTCCCGAAACATCGGCGAGTTGTTGAAAAACCCCCACTTGGTTTAACGCGTTTTGCCCTGTCGTTGCGTCAAGGACGAGGAGCGTATTATGGGGCGCTGTTGGGTCTTTCTTCTGAATAACCCGCACAATTTTCGCCAGTTCTTCCATGAGATCCGCACGGTTTTGCAAACGCCCAGCGGTATCAATCAACAACAGATCGGCCCCATCGGCCTCTGCTTTGGTCATAGCATCGAACGCAAGGCTCGCGGGGTCACTTCCCTCTGGTGCCGTCAAAACGGGCACGCCTGCACGCTCGCCCCAAACCTGCAATTGCTCCACGGCCGCCGCGCGAAATGTGTCACCCGCAGCGATGACAACATTCATGCCCGCCGCTTTGAATTGGCTCGCTAATTTTCCAATGGTCGTGGTTTTGCCAGAGCCATTTACCCCAACAACCAAAACGACCTGTGGTTTTTTGGTATAAATCGGTAGCGGCTTGGCCACGGGCTCCATGATGCGGGTAATTTCATCCGCCAAAAGCGATTTTATCTCGGCACTTGAAAGCTTTTTGCCAAAGCGCCCTTCGGCCATATTCGCCGTCACACGCAGGGCCGTATCGACCCCCATATCCGCCGATATCAGCAATTCTTCCAACCGCTCAAGCATCTCGTCATCAAGTTCACGGCGCGGTATATTCTTTTCGCTTTCGCGTCCAAGAATACGCCCCATAAGACTTGGTTTGGCCGGCGCGCTCACGACGACTTCTTCGATTTTTGGTGCTGCAACCTCTTGGGGGCTTGAGGGCTGCACTTCTGGGGAAGCGACCACTTCGGGCTGTGCCTCAACGGTTTCGGCGACGATTGCATCCAAACCCTCGTCAAGTTTTGACGAAGATTTTACCAGACGGTTCTTGAGCTTTTTAAAAAACGACATTGAGCGGCCTCTTGGTGATCCTCTTCACCTAAGCCATTGCCCCGCCCTATGAAAGAGGGGAGCAGCGAAATCACACGTTCTTCACCTTTTTTACGTCCGTGAAACGCTAAATTTCGTCGGGGAAATGCTTCATCACAAGTCGGATCGGATTTGGCGCGGCTTGGCCCAAACCACAGATCGACGCATCGACCATCGTTTGGCAGAGTTCTTCTAGCAATGGTTGATCCCAATGATCCGCCTGCATCAACTTCACGGCTTTCTCACAGCCAACGCGACACGGCGTGCATTGCCCACAACTTTCATCCTCAAAAAACCGCAACATATTGAGCGCGGCGTCCCTAGGGCGATCTTGATCCGAGAGAATAACAACGGCGGCCGATCCGATAAACGTTCCGTGTGGCTGAAGCGTGTCAAAATCAAGTGGAACGTCGTTTAAGTGTGCAGGAAGCAACCCCGACGACGGCCCGCCGGGTTGATACGCGTGGAAAATGTGGCCTTGTTTCATGCCGCCCGCCGCAGAAATAATATCGGTTACGGTCGATCCTGCAGGCAAAAGGTAGACACCCGGTTTAGCGACCCGCCCCGAAACGGAGTAGTTGCGCAGCCCAACCCGCCCGTTATGCTCAACCCCCGAAAAAACCTCCGGCCCTTCGCGCAGAATACGCGCCACCCAAGCGAGGGTTTCCACGTTGTGAACCAATGTTGGACGGTTAAAAATCCCGACCTGCGCAACAAATGGCGGACGATGGCGTGGCAATCCGCGCTTGCCCTCAATGCTCTCGATCATCGCGCTTTCTTCACCACAGATATAGGCGCCAGCGCCGCGGCGAAGGTCAATATAACCCTCTTGAACAATCTTCTGCTCGACAAGTTTTGCGATTTCCCGCTTCAGGATTTCGCACGCCGCAGGATACTCATCCCGCAGATAAATAAAGGCTTTTTCCGCGCCAATGCTCCATGCGGCGATCAACATACCTTCTAGAAAAAGATGCGGTTCGGCTTCTAGGTGCACACGGTCCTTAAACGTTCCAGGCTCCCCTTCGTCGCCATTCACAGCCAAATACTTGGTCCCCGTTTCCGCGAAGACAAACCCCCACTTCTTGCCTGACGGAAAGCCCGCGCCTCCAAGGCCACGCAACCCAGATTCAAAAACGGTTTCCGCCGTCGCCTCTGGGTCACCATTTTCACGCAACGCATGCAAAACGCGATATCCACCGCCTGAAACATAGGCGCCATAATCTTCATATTCGGGAATTTTTGTGTGGACATCACGCGCAGCCACAGCCGCCAAAACCTTCTCGGGCGTCGCATGATCAATGTGATTATGCCCGACCTCGGCAACCGGTGCCATGTCACAACGGCCCATACAGGGCGCGCGCAAAATCCGCACAGAAGCGGGATCGCTTCCTGCCTTCAGGGCGCTCATCAATTGCTGCGCGCCCTCCATTTCACAAGACAGCGAGTCGCAAACTCGAATTGTCAGCGCAGGCGGAACGGCCTCTCCTTCACGCACAACATCAAAATGCGCGTAAAAACTCGCGACCTCTTGAATCTCCGCCATTGAAACGCGCATTTCCTCGGCCAACGCCCGCAAATGAGGGGCAGAAAGATGGCCATACGCGTCTTGAATAAGATGTAGAAATTCAATCAGCAGATCGCGGCGACGCGGCACATCTGCCAAAAGTGTCCGAACCTCGCTCAAAGCAGCATCGTCCAATTGACGGCCCTTGGGCGTCGTGCGCCCCTTGCCCTTAGCGGACTTCCACACGCCTGTTTTTTGGTCCACACCGTTCTCCCATATTATTGCCTCATCATAAGGTTCGATTGGGCACGCACCACAACAAAAGCGACACAAAACACTTCGGAAACGTTGTGCTTTGTTTCGCATCGGCCCGGATTAACTACGATTGTAATCAAATTGAATATTTCTGGAGCCCTTCAGTATTTTCTGGCATAGTTCGCGCATCCGATTACCAAACTGGTGAATTGAATGTTGTTGCGCACCCTTGCCATACTAGCTCTTGTTTCTATTCCAAAACACGCCCTTGCGACGGATGTTTTGGATTTAGAAACTCTTGGGGAAAAAAGCTTTTCAGCCTACGTAACGGGCAAGACGTTGACCTATTCAAAAAACGGGCAAGTGTTTGGAGTCGAGGAGTATTTACCGGACAATCACGTGCGCTGGTCGTTCAATGATGGGGAATGCCAGGACGGTACTTGGTTCGCGCAAAATGACGAAATATGCTTTATTTACGATGGGCCGACGGTGCCGCAATGTTGGTCGTTTTCAGTGGGGAGCAACGGTTTGATTGCGCATTATGAAAATGCGCCCACATCTGACGAGCTTTATGAAACCGCGCGCAGTTCCACCCCGCTGTATTGCAAGGGGCCGGACGTCGGCGTTTAAAGGGTGCTAAAATAAAGTCCCTTGCCCGCCCGGCGGATTGGTTTTCTTTTTGGCTTTTTGGAGAGTCGATTCAGACTTCGGCGTGGAAGAAACAGCCCCCGTAGACATGCGCCCATCTTGGAATTGAACCTCCAAAACCCCTGCGGATTTTGCCGCAGTCACAGTGGTCACAAGGGTTCCATCCTCGCCCCTCACGACGGCATAGCCCCGCTTAAGCGTCTCAGTATATCCTAGGCTTTGCCGCATCCGCTCATATCCGTCGAGACGCTCACGCCGCGCATCGGTTTGCGTACGAGCAAGCGCGACAAATCGTTTGGAAACGCCCTCTAAGCGATCTTTCTTGCGCAGGATCTCGCGCTCAATATTTTCCGGCCGCAAGCGCACGGCCACCTTATCAAACCCCTGCCGTTTGTGCGATGTTCCACGGGCAAGGCTAGGGGCAAGCCCAAGGCTCCAGCGCGCCAGTCGATCTTGTGCGCTTTTGATCTGGCTGCGCAGAACAGCAGGTTGAAGTGGAGCGGATACCTGCTGCAATTTCAAACGTTTAGATTGAACAGCTTTGGTTAGATTGGGCCCCAATTGTAAACTTGCACGATCCAATCTCTGGCTTGCGTTTTCGAGCAAACTTTCTGGCCGTGGGAGCGCGCGGGACACATCCGCCAAACGTTGCCTCCGCTGGGAAACACCTTGGCTGATTGCCCGCAAAAGCCGCCCGCCTTGAGCATCGATATGCGCCAAAAGCTCCATGCGCACTGGCACCGCAAGTTCCGCCGCCGCCGTTGGTGTCGGCGCGCGTTTGTCGGAGGCAAAATCGATCAATGTTGTGTCGGTTTCATGCCCTACGGCCGAAATCAACGGAATTTCACTGGCGGCGGCGGCCCGTGCGACGGCCTCCTCATTGAAGCCCCAGAGGTCCTCAATCGAGCCCCCGCCCCGTGCGACAATTATGAGGTCAGGACGGGGAATCGCCCCGCCCCGCGTCATAGCATTGAAACCTTCGATCGCGGCCACAACTTCAGGCGCACATTTCGCGCCCTGCACCGCGACCGGCCAAATCAGAACTTTGCGCGGGAAACGGTCGCGTAAACGATGCAGAATATCGCGAATAACCGCCCCTGAAGGTGAGGTGATAACCCCGATCACCTCTGGTAAATACGGCAACTCGCGCTTGCGCCCTTGATCAAAAAGCCCTTCCGCCATAAGCAGCGCTTTGCGCTTTTCCAACATCGCCATCAACGCGCCCATACCGGCGGGGGCGATGTCTTCGATCACCATTTGATACTTGGATTGCCCGCCAAACGTGGTGAGTTTGCCCGTCGCAACAACCTCCATGCCTTCCTCAGGCTGGGTTGCAAGCTTGGCGGAAACGCCCTTCCAGATAATTCCAGACAAAACAGATCGATCGTCTTTTAGGTCGAGATAAATATGCCCCGACCGAGGCCGACTCACCCGCCCCACTTCGCCCCGCACACGTACACGGGAAAATTCGCCCTCTATCGTGCGTTTTATGGCGCCCGAAATCTCGGTTACGCTGAATTCTGGGGCGTTTTGGCCGGGTTCGGGGTCGTCAATAAGGTCGGACATGTCTGCTCGCTTGTTTCTTGGTGTGAGGCACCTTAGAACGCCCCGTAACAAAGGCCAAGCGGGGGACGCAATGAACATTTTGATTTTAGGCAGCGGTGGGCGCGAGCATGCACTGGCATGGGCGATAAAACAAAACCCCAAGTGTGATCGGTTGATCGTTGCGCCCGGAAATGCGGGCATCGCACAAATGGCGGAATGCGCTGCCATTGATCCCTGTGACGGCGTCGAAGTCGTGACATTTGCTGAGGAAAACGCGATTGATTTCGTGGTAATCGGCCCCGAAGCACCGCTTGCCCTTGGCGTTGCCGACGATCTGCGCAATGCGGGAATTTTGTGTTTTGGCCCCTCGGCAAAAGCGGCGCAACTTGAAGCGTCAAAAAACTTCACCAAGGAAATCTGCGCGGCCTCCGGCGCCCCTACTGCGGCCTATGCGCATTTCACCGAAGCCGAGGCCGCGAAATCATATATTCGAGAACAAGGCGCACCAATCGTGGTCAAAGCCGACGGTTTGGCCGCAGGAAAAGGCGTCATCGTTGCCATGACCGAAGCTGAGGCCCTTGCCGCCATTGACGACATGTTCGGAGGCGAGTTTGGCGCGGCAGGTGCGGAAGTTGTGATTGAGGAATTTATGATGGGCGAGGAAGCCAGCTGGTTTATCCTTTGCGATGGCGAAAATGTTTTGCCCATAGGCACGGCCCAAGACCACAAGCGCGTGGGCGAAGGCGACACAGGCCCCAACACCGGTGGCATGGGCGCCTATTCTCCCGCGCCCGTAATGACCGACGCTGTGACGCAAAAAGCCATGGACGAGATCATCAAGCCCACAGTCGCCGAAATGGCAAAACGTGGCATGCCCTATCAGGGGGTGCTTTACGCGGGCTTTATGATTGAAAATGGTCAGCCGCGTCTCGTGGAATACAATGCCCGCTTTGGCGATCCTGAATGTCAGGTTTTAATGATGCGCTTGGGGGCTCAAGCTCTCGATTTATTGCTCGCCTGTGCGCGCGGTGAACTCGACAAAGCACAGGTCAACTGGGCCGACGATCACGCTTTGACGGTGGTTTTGGCTGCCAATGGCTATCCGAATGCCTATGCAAAAGGGTCCGAAATTCGCGACCTCAAATCCCTGAACGAAGACAGCATGAACATGACCTTCCATGCGGGAACCAAAGAGATTGACGGCAAAATTACGGCCAATGGCGGACGTGTGTTGAACGTCACCGCTCGCGGGGCCAGTCTCAAAGAAGCGCAGGAACGGGCCTATAAAATGGTGGATCAGATTGATTGGCCAGAAGGGTTCTGCCGCCGCGATATTGGGTATCGCGCGCTTTAGTTAATCGCGGCAGTTCATTGCATTTGAAAAAGAATTGGCGCCCGAATTCGGGCCCAATACATGGCTTTCGATGCGGCCACCCACCAAAGTCGAAGCTACAATTTGCGACCAATCACTCGTCGTTGTAATCATCTCGGGACCATCGCCACAGTCGCGAATGCCACCTGAAATATAGTCTTGGCCGATGCTGTGGTTGGTAAGACCTTCGCGCGTCGCAACGGGATGCAATGCGCCATCTTGGAAGCGCCAGATCGTAAGCACTCGCGCCAAATGGGGGCGGTCGATATAGGCCAGTTCAACGAGGCCATCCCCATCTAAATCAGCACCGCCAATGGGGGCAAGCCAACGGTGCGTGCGACCGATATGCGGCGTTTCGGCCACTTTGCCCGACGCGTCATAAATGGCCAAAGCAGCCCCCTTATGCTTATCGGTTTCAATAACCACAACTTCGGGCGCACCGTCGTTATCGACATCCACGAGTCGGGGCGCGATATCTTCGAACACGTGGTCCTCGGGCAAAGTGAGGCGCATTTTTTTGCCCGAAGACATCGTTAGAACAAGCGCGCCGTATTCCGTGGAATCCCCAAGAATACCGTGATCATAGCGCTGTGTTGGGGCGCTATATTCGGCTTTGGTGATTACATCCGCCGAAGCAGGTGTCGCCACAAAAGCCAGTGCAAAGAGCGCGCCCCTGACCATTAGATTTGTTTTTCTGGCATTTGCACCACAAGCCCGTCCAAAGCGTCCGTCACTTTGATCTGACAGGTCAGGCGGGAGGTCGTGGGGTTTGGCTGAAAGGCGAAATCCAACATGTCTTCTTCCATCGCGTCTTTGCCTGGGATTTTTTCTAACCATGCTTCGTCCACGTAAACGTGGCATGTGGAACAGGCACAAGCGCCGCCGCAATCGGCTTCGATTCCGGGAATGTTATTGTCGCGCGCGCCTTCCATGACAGATAGCCCATTGGCCACCTCCACTTCGTGTTTTTTGCCGTTGTGCTCGATGTATGTTATTTTGGCCATGTATCTTTTCCTTTAACAGTTGGGGACGTGAATATCTAAGGTGCCTGCCCTGCGCCACCCTCTTTTGCCGCTGGCTCACGAACACTTGTTAAATTTTACAAATGTTCTATATTTGTTCTCATGCAGATATTTAACCCCGCCCCCCATTTTCAACCCAATACATGGCCGCGCCCTCCGGCCTGCTTGCCGCACGCGCGTCTAGAGGAGCCGCCTGCGGGGGCGCGGGTGGCTGTTGCGGGGCTTGTTTTGGTGCGCCAACGGCCCGGAACCGCCAAAGGCGTGATTTTTTTAACGCTGGAAGACGAGACGGGCGTTTCCAATATCGTGGTCTGGCAGAATATCTACGAACGCTATCGTCGCGCGGTGGTGGCGGGGCGTTTGCTGCGGGTAACGGGGCGTATTCAGCGGGAAAATACCGTCATTCATGTGGTCGCCGAAGTGGTGGAGGACATCTCTTATATGCTCGACGATCTGCTGCGCGCTGATGCAACGGTGCAACCTGCGCCACAAACCAAGTCGACACGGGTTCTCGCGTCGCTCAAACCACGCTAAGATTGCTCCTGCAGGTGGGCAAAAGATCCGCCGCAGAGAAGAGCAGAATGAGCAAAATCAATATGACCAACCCGAAACTCGGGTATTTTCGTGCGACCGCCGTGCTTTTGAGTGCGGCGTTTGGCCTGTCCGCTTGCGTTGACAAGGGCGTCCACGTGGCGAGCCTGAGTGAGCCCGAGCTAGCTGTCAGCCAAGCCAGCGCTCCGCCAAATGCCCGCGAGGGAAGCTGTTGGGCGCGCGACGAAACGCCTGCAACCATCCAAACAACCACCGAGAAATTTCTCGTTGAACCCGAAGAGGTCGATGCGAGCGGAACGATCACGAAACCTGCGATCTATCGCGTCGAAACCCGCCAAGAGATCACCCGCCAGCGGGATGAAATCTGGTTTGAGACACCCTGCTCGGAGACTATCGGCGAGGATTTCATCCTCAACCTTCAACGCGCCTTAAGCGTGCGCGGGTATTACGCGGGACCAATCAACGGTGAAATGGATTCGCCGACCCGCCAAGCCGTTCGAAAATACCAAGAAATTCAGGGCCTCAACAGCTCTATCGTCTCACTCGAAGCGGGCCAGCAACTTGGCTTGTCAAACTACATCCTAGACTGAAAAAGGCGCCGCATTTTCATGCGACGCCCCAAGATCAGACCCTAGTGATCCGAAAATTATGACAAGTTAACCGCCATATAGCGCGGCTCACCGTCACGACGCACAAGAAGAAGCAAGGATTTGCGCCCTGCATCTTTGGCATCTTCAATTTGGTCTTCAAGGTCTTGAAGCGAATTCACGGCTTGCTGGCCTGCCTCCGAGATCACATCCCCCGCCCGCAAACCTTTTTCAAAGGCTTCACTGGTTTCGTCGATGCCTTTCACGAGCAAACCATTGACGCTGCTTGGCAATTCAAGTGCCTCGCGCACCTCATCCGTAAGCTCAGTCAAAGTAACGCCAAGAATTTCCATCTCAACGGGATCTTGAGCCTCAGGGGACGGCACGACAGTATCGCCATTTCCTTCCGCAGTTTCGCGACGTCCCAAAGTGATCGTGAGCGTCTTTGCTTCACCCTCACGGAACACTTCCATATCAACCGCTTTACCAACTTCCGTTTCTCCAACGCGGCGCACCAATGCACGGGTATCCTCAACCTCGACACCATCGAAAGATGTAATCACGTCTCCAGCTTTGACACCAGCATCAGCCGAAGGACCCTCTGGAACATCCGTCACCAAAGCACCCGTCGCGTCAGGAAGTCCAAGTGCCTCGGCCACGTCAGAATCGATGTCCTGAATGCGCACACCCAGCCATCCACGACGGGTTTCACCGAACTCTTGCAACTGATTTACAACTTTGCTGACAACCGCCGATGACATCGAAAAACCAATCCCGATGGAGCCGCCATTGGGCGACAGAATGGCCGTATTCACGCCCACAACATCGCCGTCCATATTGAACAAGGGACCACCAGAGTTGCCACGGTTAATCGCCGCGTCGGTCTGGATATAATCGTCATAGCTACCAGAAAGCGCCCGGTTGCGCGCTGAAATAATCCCTGCGGAAACCGAAAAACCCTGTCCCAACGGATTGCCAACGGCCATGACCCAGTCACCGACACGTGCATTGTCACTGTCGCCAAAAACCACAAATGGTAATGGTGTGTCACTCTCAACCTTCAGAAGCGCAATGTCCGTATTGGGATCACGGCCAATTAAACGGGCGGGATATTCCTCACCCGTGAAAAATTCGATCATGATTTCGTCCGCCCCGTCAATCACGTGATTGTTCGTGACGATAAAACCATCCTCGGAAATCACAAAACCCGATCCCAAAGCTTGGCTGCGCTGAGGTTGATCCCCGCCCCCTTCACGACGATCCAAAAAGTCGCGAAAGTAATCCTCAAACGGGGAGCCTTCCGGCACGACAGGACCCGGTTGAGTGGCGCGCGCAATGGTCGTTGAGGTTGTTATGTTCACCACGGACGGGCTAATGGATTCTGCGAGATCCGCAAAACTTTCGGGCGCACCGCGTGCGAACGCGACCATGCTCTGTGCGAGAAACAGAACCAAAGCCAATGTTGCGAACAAGGCCGCTCTCACCATGTTTGATTTCTGTTCTACGTCTCGATCAATTGAAACTGCCAAAGATTTCACTTTAAGCTCCTATTTTACACATCATCCTGCGGCGACACTGCATCCAGCACTTTGTTGCCGTATTCCTTGCAATTACTTTAACTCTGCGCGCGGACTTGCAACCCAAAATCAAATCGCGAACTCACAAATGAACGTGACTGCAATGTTACCATTGATTTGAAAGTGTGGCCGATTCATTTTTTTTCAAGGGACGGGTACGAAATCTCCCGCCACGAGAAAGCCTCGCTTCCGCCAACAAAAAAGGCCCATGTCGCGAAACATGGGCCCTAAAATTGAGATCTATAGCGCCCTTATTTCGCGGGAACTTCACCGGTGGACGACCGCATGAATTTGAAAAACTCACTGTCAGGTGACAACACCATCGAAGAATTTCCCGCTTGGAAAGCACGTTCATACGCCGTTAGCGAGCGATAGAATTCAAAGAAATCTTGGTCCGACCCATAGGCCGTCGCAAAAATTCCGTTGCGTTTGGCATCGGCTTCACCGCGAATAATCTCGGACTGGCGTCTCGCATCCGAAACCAATTCAACCACGGTACGATCTGCGAGAGCCCGCACACGTTGTGCCGCCTCATTCCCGCGCGCACGCTCGTCGGTCGCTTCACGTTCCCGTTCTGCGCGCATCCGATCAAAAGTTGCCCCTTGGTTTGCTTGCGGTAAATCTGTGCGTTTCAAACGTACATCAACCACCTCAAGCCCCAAGGTTTGAGCTTCGAAAACGGCACCGGCACGAATTTCCGACATTAACGCAATCCGATCCGCAGAGAGAATATCGTTAGACGTTACGCCCCCCAAGACTTCGCGAATTATTGAAACAAGGATTGAATCCAAACGCGCTTCACCAGCCCGTTCACCACCCGCACCAACAGCCCGACGGAACCGTTCCACGTCTGTGATCCGATACCGCGCAAAGGCGTCAACGATCAACCGGCGATCATCCAACGGCGTGACTTCCAAGGCTTCGACATCCCGGCTCAAGATACGGTCATCATAGTAGACAACCTCTTGAATAAACGGAATTTTAAACGCGAGACCCGGTTCTTCCTTGACGGCTTTAACCTGACCAAACTGAAGGACAAGCGCCTTTTCTTTTTCATCCACGATAAACATGGACATGAACCCAAGAACGACGGCTGCTACGACGACTGGTAGAATATATGCTGTCTTTTTCATTATTCTGTCCCTCCGGTTTTACGTAACTCGTTGAGCGGAAGATAAGGCACAACACCCTGCCCCGCAGAGTCGCCGTCGATAATAACTTTGTCTACACGGCCCAAAACACGCTCCATTGTCTCAAGATAAAGACGTTTGCGCGTAACTTCAGGCGCCTTGCGGAATTCTGCCAGAATCGAGAGGAACCGGCTGGCTTCACCCTCGGCTTGGTTTACGACCTGTGCACGATATGCTTCGGATTCTTCGAGAACCTGTGCAGCTTCCCCGCGCGCGCCCGCCAAAGCTTTGTTGGCATAAGCATCCGCTTGTTTCTCAAGCTTATCACGCTCTTGCGAGGCGGCCTGAACATCGCGGAATGCTTCGATAACCTCGCTGGGCGGATCGGCCTTTTTGAAGTTGACCCGCACGACGTTCAAGCCGGCATTGTATGAATTCAAAGTGTCTTGAACCAGTGCTTTCACCGTGTCGGCAATCAACCCGCGATCCCTATTCAGAATCGGTGACAGGTTAGATTGGGCAATAACTTCGCGCATCGCCGATTCAGACACCGCCAAAATGGTCGCCTCTGGGTCGCGTAGATTGAACAGATATTTCGCGGGATCATTGATGTTCCAAACGACTTGGAAGTCGATGTCGACGATGTTTTCATCGCCAGTGAGCATCAGACCATCGCGCGCTCCGGTGCCGATTTCCACGATTTGCTCGCGCGAAACGGTTAGGATTTCTTTGGTCACAAAGGGCCAGGGCGCAAAGTTCAGGCCCGGCTCGCCGGTTGAATAATACTTACCAAGGAACAGTTCTACTGACTGCTCTTCCGGTTTGACGGTGTAAAACGATGCAAAAGCCCAAAGGCCCAGCGCCACAAGGCCACCAATTGCAATCGTTGTTCCGTTGAGGGCAGGTCCCTGACCTTCGCCGCCACCGGAGCCGCCATTGCTGCGACCACCGCCGCCGCGACCACCCATCAAAACGCGAAGCTGTTCTTGCCCCTTTTTTACCAATTCCTCAAGTTCGGGGAGTTGGGGTCCGTCTTGTCCGGGTTTACGTCCACCGCCGTTATTGGGACGATTATCTTTATCGCCACCATCGTCGCCGCCTCCGCCACCCCAAGGGCCGCCATTATTTCCCGCCATAAAGCTTCCTAACGTCTGAATTAACTATGCTACTTACTTAGATGCGGCTTCTAACCGAAATTTCAAGGCATTGCCACCTTAGAGGCGGCAGGAACAACGCGTGTTGGCGTTTTCATTGTCACCAATTCTTCGGCCATGACAGGATGCACCGCACATGTGCGATCAAAATCTTCCTTCGTCGCACCCATTTTTACTGCAATTCCGACCATTTGGATCATTTCGCCCGCGCTCGGGCCCACAATGTGACAGCCCAAAACAACTCGGGTCTCAACGGAAACTATTAATTTCATAAAGGCTTTGTTCTGACGCCCCGCAAAAAGCGTCTGCATGGGGCGGAAACTCGTGGTGTAGACTTCAACCGCACCGGTTTTCGCGGCCTCATCTTCGGTCATGCCAACGGTACCAAACTCTGGCTGGGTAAAGACGGCCGAAGCCACCAAATCGTGGTCAGGCTTGGTTGGATTGCCATGGAAAACCGTATCCACAAACGCCGCGCCTTCGCGGATGGCGACGGGGGTAAGATTGATGCGGTCGGTCACATCGCCCACGGCAAAGATCGATGGAATATTGGTTTGCGAATAGTCATCAACAAGGATTTCCCCCTTGCCGCCCAGCGCAACGCCCGCTGCCTCAAGGCCCATACCTGTCGTATTGGGCACCCGCCCTGTAGCGTAGATAACTTGATCAAATTCAACCACTTGACCACAAGTTGACGTCACCTGAAGGCCCGTTTCGGTCTTAAGGATGCTTTCCACATTCTCGCCCAGCTGTAGGTCGATCCCCTTGGTGATCATCTCGCTCGCGATCACATCAGTCGCCTCACGATCAAAGCCCCGCAGGATTTGCTCGCCGCGATAATATTGCGTGACTTCGACGCCCATCCCCTTAAGGATGCAGGCAAATTCGCAGGCAATAAACCCACCGCCAACAATCAAAACCGACTTCGGTAAATCGTCCCACAGGAAGATTTCATTCGAAGTGATCGTGTGCTCGGACCCAGAGAATTTGGGCGTAAAGGGACGGCCCCCAACGGCCACCAGAATATGCTTGGCTGTAAATTGTTCGCCCGTCGATAATTTCACCGTATGCGCATCCACAAGTTCGGCGCGGGCATTAAAACGTTGAACATTGTTATTGTCCAAAATCGAGCCGTAAATCCCCTCAAGACGGTTCAACTCGCGCGTCAAATGCGGATGAAACGTATGCCAGTCGAAATCGCCAACCGAAACGTCCCAACCATAATGTGCGGCGTCGACCATAAGATCTTTGTATTCACTCGCGTAAACCATCAGTTTTTTCGGAACACATCCACGGATCACACACGTGCCCCCCAGACGGTATTCCTCGGCCAAACCAACGCGGGCGCCACCTTCGGTCGATGAAAGTCTCGCGGCGCGCACGCCTCCGCTTCCGCCACCGATGACGAATAGATCAAAGTCGAATGTCATAATTTAGTCCTCTAGATCCGCAAAAAGGTTGTCACTCTCGACGAAATCAAGACGGGACTCCTCAACTGTTCCATTATTTATATCGCGCACTTCGACTTTTCCATCCCCATAGCCGATCACAACTACGTCACAAATATCAACAAACAGCCCGTTTTCCACAACACCCGGGATCTGATTGAGCACCAGACTCATCTGACGTGCATTGCCGATCCGGTGCAAATGGAGGTCCAGAATATAGTTCCCCTCATCGGTCAAAAAGGCCGCATCGCCATTCATCCGAAGGCTGGTCGTGCGCCCCAAAACATCAAGGCCAATAAGGGTCTCTTCGATCAACGCCTTGCTGGTTTGCCAGCCAAAGGGGATCACTTCAACGGGCAAAGGAAACGCGCCAAGGGTCTCTACTTGCTTGGAAATATCCGCAATAACGACCATCTGATCGCTCGCCGTGGCCACGATCTTTTCTTGCAACAGGGCGCCACCGCCGCCTTTGATCAAATTGAGGTTACCGTCATATTCATCCGCGCCGTCAATCGTAACGTCCAGCCATTTGGCCTCGTCCAAGGACACAACTTTGATGCCCACGCTGCGGGCCAATTCAGCGGTGCGGGTCGATGTGGGAACGGCCGTAATATTCAGCCCCTCCTCACGCACCATCTCGCCCAAACACCGCACCATCCATGCCGCAGTTGAGCCCGTGCCCATGCCAACGCGCATCCCGTCCTCGACATATTCGACGGCCCGTTTGGCGGCGACGAATTTGGCCTTATCGATAGGGGAAAGTTCTCCAGACATAGTGCGACTCCTCATAAGTTGGGGTGTTTATACAAAACCTCACGCGGCGCGGCGAGAGGCAATTGCCGAAAATATGCACGGGTTTCGCCGCCTTTAGCGCAAACAGTGTCGCATGCACCCTTGCACCCTCCCCCCGCGCGTGTTTCCTATAGGAAACTTTTCACGCGAGGCCATGATGTTTCTCTCCGTTTTCGACATGTTTAAAATCGGTATCGGCCCGAGCTCAAGCCATACAATGGGCCCCATGGTCGCCGCCGCGCATTTCCTTGAGCGCCTTCGGGGGTCGCCCTTCAGGGCACATGGCCTGCGGGCTTCCCTTCACGGTTCGCTCGCCTTCACCGGAGTAGGCCACGCCACTGATCGCGCCACCATCCTCGGCCTCGCGGGTTTCACACCTGAGGCCTATGATGCAGCAAAAGCCGAGGAAACCTTGGCGCAAATTCACGCGACAAAAATCATAACAACCGAGGGTCTCCTGCCGCTTGCTTTTGACCCAACGACGGACCTCAAATTCGACTACGACACTGTGCTTTCGGGCCATGCGAACGGCATGATCCTGATGGCCACTGACGCCCAAGGCGACGTCATTCTGCGCGATGTTTACTACTCCGTCGGCGGCGGCTTTGTGATGACCGAGGCCGAACTTGCAGCGGGCAAAAACACCGATCCGGGCGAACCGATCCCCTTCCCGTTCCAAACGGCCGTCGAGATGCTCGATATGTGCCGCGCTTCGGGCAAATCCATTGCCGACCTAAAACGCGCCAATGAACACGCGCGTAAAACCTCGGCGGATTTGGACAAAGACATCCTGCGCCTTTGGGACGTCATGAACGATTGCATCACCCGAGGCCTCGCCACCGATGGCATCCTCCCCGGTGGCTTGTCGGTACGACGACGGGCCAAAGCGATCCACGAAAGCTTGCTGGCGGAGCGCGGCCTCAACCTAAGTGCGCCGCATACCATCAACGACTGGATGAGTTGCTTTGCGATGGCAGTAAATGAGGAAAACGCCGCCGGCGGCCAAGTCGTGACCGCCCCGACCAACGGCGCGTCGGGCGTGCTTCCCGCAACATTGCGCTACTGGCTCGATTTCGTTCCCAACGCTTCGCCCTCGCAGATTCCCGACTTCCTCCTTACAGCGGCGGCCATTGGCGGGCTGGTCAAACATAACGCTTCAATTTCCGGCGCGGAATGCGGATGTCAGGCCGAGGTTGGTTCGGCGGCAGCGATGGCGGCGGCGGGCCTTGCTGCAGCTATGGGGGGTACACCCGAGCAAGTCGAAAATGCCGCGGAAATCGCGTTGGAACATCATTTGGGCATGACCTGCGATCCGATCAGGGGCCTCGTTCAAGTGCCATGCATCGAGCGCAACGGACTAGGCGCGATCAAAGCGGTGTCGGCGGCTTCTCTGGCCCTTCGTGGCGACGGGCACCACCTTGTTCCGCTCGATTCCGTTATCGAAACCATGCGTCAAACGGGCGAAGATATGCACGAGAAATACAAAGAAACCTCCCTTGGTGGCCTCGCGGTGAACGTGCCCAACTGCTGAGTTATAAGTTGGCCCTCAAGACCGGAATGACCGATAACAAAAGCAAGAACGCCATGATGCCGTTAAACACGCGCATACGGGTTGGGTTGGTTAATACCTTTTGCATTTGCACGCCCATCACGGCCCAAAGACTGACGGACGGCAGATTTACGCAGCCAAATATGAGGCCTACTAATAGTACAGATGCCAAAGTCTGGTCCGCCGCATAAAGCGACATCGCAGAGATCGCCATGCCGATTGCCTTCGGGTTCACCCATTGAAACAAAACCGCTTGGTAAAAGCGCATCGGGTGGCCCTTTGCCGCCTGCTCCTTTGGGGGGCGGGCCGTTGCGATTTTATAGGCCAAATAGGCCATATAGACCGCTGCCAAAACTTTAAAAACTGTCAACATTTCGGGAAAAACGTCAAAGACCTGCATCAGTCCCATGCCCAGAAGAACCGCCATGAAGACAAAGCCAAACCCAACGCCAAGCATGTGAGGCACCGTGCGCAGGAGGCCAAAATTCGCGCCAGACGCCATCAGCATCAGGTTATTCGGCCCAGGTGTCACCGACATAACGAAGGCAAAGACCATGAGGGGTTTGATGTTTTCTATATCCATTCGCAAGATATTGCACATCAGACGCGACATGTGATTGCTAAATTTGCAAAAATGACAGAATGTTCACAACATATGATAGATTCTAACCCCATTAACCAAAAGATATTGCGCGAACTTTCTATGAATGGTCGGATCAGCAATCTTGACCTCGCACAGAAAGTCGGCCTTTCGCCCAGCGCCTGCTTGCGACGCGTCCAAGACCTTGAACGGCGGGGCGTCATTACGGGCTATCGGGCCACCATAGATCAAACGGCCATTGGCGCGGGGTTCACGGCCTATATTGGCGTCGGCCTCAATGATCACTCCAAGACCAGTCAGGAAGCCTTTGAGCGCTCGATTTCGAAGGTCGCCGAAGTGCGGGAATGTCACAATGTGACTGGAACGATTGAATACCTCCTGCGGGTCGAAACCAAAGACCTCGCGAGTTATAAAGTGCTGCACACCGAGAAATTGGGCACCCTGCCGCAGGTGCATTCGATCACAACTTATGTAGTGATCGGCTCGCCCAAAGATGACCGCGCCTAGACGCGCAAATCCGCTGGTCAGGGGCACGGCGAACACCTAGAGTTCGTCCATGTCTCAAGATCGTCCCCTCCTTGGAATCCTCCTCATCATCGGCTTTTGCATTCTTGCGCCGTTGGGCGACGCTATGGCAAAACTGCTGGGTGGATCGAATGGCGTCATTGAGCTTGTGGCCTATCGCTTTATTATCCAAAGCCTGATTGTTGTGCCTATTGTCCTGTTTGCGCGGACGGATATGCGGGCCTCGCCCCGCGTCTTGGGCTTTACGTTCCTGCGTACCTCTCTGCACATTGCGTCTACCATCATGCTCTTTATTGCCCTGCGGTATATCCCTTTGGCGGAAACACTGGCGATTGTTTTTATCATGCCGATCATCATGATGTTTCTAGGCTGGTTCTTTCTTAACGAAACAGTTGGGCCACGGCGGATTTTGGCGGCGGGCGTTGCTTTCTTTGGCACGATGTTGGTGATCCAACCCAGCTTTGCGCTTGTGGGGATGACCGCGCTCCTGCCCATTGGGGTGGCCTTTGCCTTTGCCGTTTTCATGATTATTACCCGCGTCATTTCCCGCGAGGTCGATCCGATGGCGCTTCAGGCGTTCAACGGCATCGTGGGTGTCGCGCTTGTTGTGCCGCTTTGGTTTGTAGGCGCGCATTTCGGCTGGACGGATTTTCAAATCACAACCTCGGTGAACAACCAATGGGGCATCATTGTTCTAATGGGGGGCATTGGTACCGTTGCGCATCTTTTGATGACGTGGTCGTTGCGGTTTGCACCTTCCTCAACCCTTGCTCCCATGCAATATCTCGAAATTCCAATCGCAACGGTTTACGGTTACTTACTGTTCAACGATCTCCCCAACGGGGTCGCGGCACTGGGAATTACGATCGTCATCGCCAGCGGCCTTTACATTATCTATCGAGAGAGCCGCCTCGCGTCCGCGCTTCAAGCCGCAGAATAAAGCGCGTCCATAGCCACCTTAAGGGCAGAACGCGGCAAAATTACAAGCATATGGGGCGCATCAAACGTGAGGGATACAGGACCGGAAACCTCATTCGATGTGCCAATCCGCCCACCAGGTTCAAACTCAAGCCCATTGATTGGCCAGCGAAGCCCCTCGGATGTGCCGCGCACATGCCCCATAGGAAAGAGAGAAAACCGTGATCCAATTGGGAGGTCAATCCGCAACGACTTGGGAGCGCGGAAAACCACATCCTCGCCGCCCAAAAGGATGACAGTTTTCGAATCATGATGAACCAAAGCATTAAACGCCGCGAGTTCGTGGTCCAACCGCGCTCCTGTAAACCCAACCCCTAGCATAATGGGCGCCTCGCACCGTAAAAGTGCTTTTTCAAAGTCGGTTGTGTCCTGTTCCGTTACTAAAAACAGTCGTTCTGCGCCGATTTTCTCTCTTGAAGCCGCGTCAATTGAATCCATATCCCCAATAACAGCCACGGGTTGCACGTTGTTTTCTAACGCAAATTTGGCCCCGCCATCACATGCCACTAAAATTGGCGCACGGGTTAGGGCTTCTGAAAGGGTGTCTGAGGTAACCTCTCCTCCACCAAGCAAAGTGATCGGTGTAGATTTGGAAACAATGGGATGAAACATGGTGATTTTGCCTTATTCTTGGAAACACGCCATATTTAGGCCCAGAAATGATACGTATAATAACGTAGTTCCGAACAATTGTGTGATCGGCAACGTGGTAAACATATAGTTGCAGAGTAAGAGAGAAAGCGAGCAGTATCATGATAAGCGAAAGCAAAATCCTGACCGTATCTTACGGAACCTTCTCTTGCACACTTGAAGGTTTCGACGATTCGTTCTCCACGATGAAGGCCATCGCGGAATATTTTAAGACCCTAGCGGCAGAAGACCGTTATTTTGGTGCGGAACCCCCCGCTCCAGACGTGGAAATGCTGGCTCGCATTGCAGAACGTGAAGTTCGCAGTCGTGTTCAGGCGCAAATTGGCGACAACGGCGTTGTGCTACGCAAAAGTGAGGCAGAGGGCGAGCAAGACCCTACATTCACGAAAGAAAGCGCCCCCGTTTCTGAGACGCCTCAAGCGCATCCCACCGCCCCCCTCAACCAAACGGTAAAAATGCCCGCTCCGGTTGCAGTTCAACTCACGCAAAAAACGGCACCTTTTGTGATGGCAGCAGCAATTGATGGATCAGAATCCGTCGCCGCAAAGCTGCAACGCATTCGGGCCGCCGTATCACGCGCCCCAACAAACGCTCCGGCAGAAGTCATCGAAGACGCAAACAGCGAAGACCTTTTCAAGCCAATCGCAAGCGCCTTTCAAGACATTGAAGATGACGCTGAAATCGTCCTCCCTTCTGCGCCTAAAGTAGCGCCAGTGGCAGACGAGCAAGCGACCCAAGAGTCATTCGAAGACTCGCAAGTCGTTGAAGCAGTATTAGAAATAACAATTGAAGACACCGACGAAGAGCCGACAGCAGACCTCGTCAAGGACGCCGACATTGTTGTTTCTGATGTCTTCGAAGACACCCTTGAAGACATGCCCGAATTGGCGGTTTCCCTCGAAAACGATGCAGAAGAAGAACTTGAATTCACGACGGAAAATTCAGTCGATGTTTCTGAGCCTGAAGCTGTTTCAATGGACGTTGAATCCACAAGCGACGACGATGCGGCAGTGCTTGCAAGTGTTGGTGCTTTCATGGCCCAGTCTGAACCTTCTGAAACTGTCGCCAGCATTGACGAATATACCAATGAGCAAGGGGATGAGCCCCTCGCCGCAACGGATATCACGTCCATCTTGGGCACAATATCCCAAGACGATTCGACATCGCATAGTGATGGCGCGATCAAAGAAGGCACACACCAAGACCAAGAGGACGATACTTTCGAAGGAAGCCTTGAGTCCCGTTTGGAAACAGAAAACGTTTTGTCCGAGGCCCAGAGAGACGAAGACCTTGCGGATTTGGCCAAGCTCGATGCTCCTCAGGACGCGCTTCAAGACGAAGCACCTGATACTGCATCGGTAGAAAGCAGCACAGAAGAATCAACTCGCACGCCAAAAGGCAGCGTATCCAATGTTCTAGCACGCGCACGCGCACGCGTCATTCATGTTAAAAAGACTGACTTGGAGCAAGCCTTGGAGGAGGACGCCGTTGAAGAATTCCTCGACGTCTCCGCGTCACCTCAAGAGAATGCTTTTACTGACGATGACACCGACGATGCAAATGAAACGGCTGAAGAGTCGATTCTATCGGCGGAAGATGAAGCAGAATTGATGGCCGAACTTGCGGCTGTAACAAATGAAACACCAGACGACATCCCCACGCTTGAACCTCTCCCCGAGGTGACACAATATCATTCGTTGAGCAAGCAAGCAGACGAAGACAATGTGAACCGCCTCATGGAGGAGAGCGATTCGAAGTTTGCCGAGAGCGATGGAACTCGGCGTCGTTCGGCCATCGCGCATCTTAAAGCGGCGGTTGCAGCAACAGTTGCCGATCGGAGGATTTTGGGCGGTTCGAAACCAAAATCCGACGATACAGGTGCCTACCGTAAAGATTTGGCCGAAGTTGTTCGTCCGAACCGTGCCGAGCGTCGTGCGGGCAGCAGCAAAGATGATCGCCCCGCACCTTTGGTCTTGGTGTCTGAGCAACGCATTGACCTGCACGATGGGCCAGCAGTACGGCCACGTCGCGTAGGCAAATCGGCGCTCGAATTGCGAGATGTGAACGAAGACCTGTCGGAAGGCGGACGCGCAAATTCGAAAACGGCGAAGCATCTTGAGGAAAGCAAATCCTTCGCGGAATTCGCCGAGCGCGTTGGCGCAATTGAATTGCCAGACTTGCTAGAAGCAGCAGCAGCCTACGCATCCTTTGTCGAAGGAAAAGAGCATTTCACACGTCCCGACATCATGCGTCGTGCTTTGCAGTTCGCGGAAGACCAAGGTGTCTCACGCGAAGAAGGTCTGCGTTCCTTTGGCCTCCTCTTGCGTCAAGGTAAAATCGAAAAAGTAAAACGCGGGCAATTCAAAATCGCGCAGTCGACTCGGTTCAACCCAGAAGCACGTATTGCTGGCGAGTAGTATCAGCGTCACAAAACAAAAAGGGCGGCCATTGGGCCGCCTTTTTTGATTCTTACCTCATTGGGCTCGCTCTTTTCTAAGCGTCCGGATCTGCCTGACCGATGCCCTTAAAGATGGCCTTAAGCGGAAACGCCCAAATAACCCCAAGGAACACATAGATCACCAGCTCCAACCAGAACGGAGGCCGATCAAACAGACCAATAACACTAACCGCAACGATGATATACGCTGGGAGCCCCACAAGGAGTGCAAACAGCGACCACCGCCGACGGGCTTTATAACTCAATGCCATGCTCAATCCTCAAATGGGTCAGTGACAAGGATGGTGTCTTCGCGCTCTGGGCTGGTTGAGAGGATGGCCACAGGGCACTCAATCAACTCTTCAACGCGACGCACATACTTGATCGCGGCCGCTGGAAGGTCGTTCCAGCTGCGCGCCCCTTCTGTGCTCTCGCTCCAACCCGGCATTGTTTCGTAAATCGGCGTGACGCGAGCTTGATGATCGGCGGCAGTTGGCAAATAGTCCACCCGCTTCCCGTCGAGTTCATACCCCACACAAATTTTGAGTTCTTCAAACCCGTCAAGCACGTCGAGCTTGGTAAACGCGATGCCGGACACTCCAGACGTGGCGCAGGTTTGCCGAACCAAAACCGCATCAAACCAACCGCAACGCCGCTTGCGTCCTGTGACCGTCCCAAATTCATGGCCGCGCTCACCAAGCCGTTGGCCATCCGCGTCATCCAGCTCTGCAGGAAACGGGCCTTCGCCCACACGGGTTGTATATGCCTTAACGATTCCAAGCACATAGTCGATTGCACCCGGTCCGACGCCCGTCCCTGTCGCGGCTTGACCCGCGATCACATTAGATGACGTCACAAAGGGGTAAGTGCCAAAATCGATATCGAGCAACGCGCCTTGTGCGCCTTCGAACAAGATACGTTTTCCTGCTTTGCGTTTCTCGTTAAGAATTTTCCAAACAGGAGCCGCATAAGGCAGAACATGCTCGGCGATTTCTTTGAGTTTCGCGAGCAAATCAGCCCGATCAACCTCAGGAAGCCCCATGCCGCGACGCAGCGCGTCATGGTGCTGAAGCAAACGATCCACGCGCGTTTCAAGAGTGGCCTCGTCTGCCAAATCGGCAACACGAATGGCACGACGTCCAACCTTATCTTCATATGCAGGGCCAATTCCGCGCCCCGTCGTGCCAATTTTGGCGACCGTATTGTGGCCTTCGCGCGCACGATCCAGTTCGCCGTGAACTGGAAGAATCAGAGGGGTATTTTCGGCAATCATCAAGTTTTCAGGTGAAATCTCGACGCCCTGCGCCCTCAGCTTGTCGATCTCTTCGATGAGGTGCCAAGGATCAAGAACAACCCCGTTGCCAATCACAGAGAGTTTGCCACCCCGAACAATTCCCGATGGGAGAAGCGACAGTTTATAGACCTTCCCGTCAATAACGAGGGTGTGACCCGCATTGTGACCGCCTTGGAAGCGCGCAATTACATCTGCGCGTTCGCTAAGCCAGTCAACAATCTTGCCTTTTCCTTCGTCGCCCCATTGAGCGCCTACGACGACTACATTTGCCATTATTCTATCCCGGTGATTGGAAAACCCGCGCCCGTATAACTTGCTATGGACTTACAGGGAACCTCTAAAACACCGTTTACCCCCCAAAGCACAAGACAGGGGTACTTCTTTTGCAGAATCCCCTAGAAATGCAGCAACACCCGCGAGGATTTCACGGGGCCGACCAAGGGCTTTCAACGAATAGGGTTGCGAGCACGGGAAAAGCCGCCTAAATAACTCCAAATCTCAAGCGAGGCTGCTTCATGGAAAATATCGTTCTTGTCATCCACCTACTTCTTGCGTTGTCATTGATCGGCATCGTTCTAATCCAACGTTCCGAAGGGGGCGGCTTGGGTATTGGCGGTGGCGGCAACGGGGGCACCTCGGGGCGCTCCGGCGGGACAGCCCTTGGCAAAGTCACTTGGGTTTTGGCGGGCGGATTCATCATGACGTCGATCACCTTGACTGTAATTGCAGCACAAAATGCTGGTGCCGGGTCGGTTTTGGATCGCGTTGGTGGAAAGGCCCCTGCGCCGATTGAAGCTCCGGCTTCCTCACTTGGTGAAGGTGACTCTTTGCTGCCGCCGTCATCTGGCGACGAAACGCTTACACCCCCCGCCGCCGAATAAGCTACTATAAATTGAGAACGAGCAGAAATGCTCCGCAGCATCTTGCGATTGGGTTGCGGTTTCCTTGAGAATCCGTTATAACTCAACTCCCGTGATGCTGCGCTTTTTTGCGCCGTTTTCATCTCAGTTAAAACACTCACGGGAGACGTTCGCCACATGGCTCGTTATATTTTCATTACTGGTGGCGTTGTGTCTTCACTTGGCAAGGGTTTGGCTTCGGCGGCTCTTGGTGCTTTGTTGCAAGGCCGTGGTTATACTGTTCGCCTACGTAAGCTCGACCCTTACCTCAACGTAGACCCCGGAACCATGAGCCCATTTGAGCATGGCGAAGTTTTTGTGACCGATGATGGCGCCGAAACGGACCTTGATTTGGGCCACTACGAACGCTTCACCGGCGTCGCTGCGCGTAATACGGATTCCATCTCCTCTGGGCGTGTTTATTCCACTGTGTTGGAAAAAGAACGCCGCGGCGATTATTTGGGTAAAACCATTCAGGTCATCCCGCACGTGACCAATGAGATCAAAGAATTCCTTCATATTGGCGAAAATGAAGTCGATTTCATGCTTTGCGAAATTGGTGGGACTGTGGGCGACATCGAAGGCTTGCCTTTCTTTGAAGCAATCCGTCAATTTGCCCAAGACAAGCCGCGCGGCGAGTGTATTTTCATGCACCTCACCCTGTTGCCGTACCTTGCCGCGTCGGGCGAGCTGAAAACCAAACCCACGCAACACAGCGTCAAAGAATTGCGCAGCATCGGGATCGCCCCAGACGTGCTTGTCTGTCGTTCCGAACAACCCATCCCAGAAAAAGAGCGCGAAAAAATCGGGCTTTTCTGTAACGTCCGCAAAGACAAAGTGATCGCAGCATACGACCTCAAATCGATCTACGAAGCCCCCCTCGCCTATCACCGCGAAGGCCTCGACACGGCGGTCCTTGATGCTTTTGGCATCGACCCCGCACCGGCGCTCGACCTCACCCGCTGGGTTGATGTCGCAGACCGCGCCTTCAACCCCGAAGGCGAAGTGAAAATCGCGATTGTCGGCAAGTATACCCAACTTGAGGACGCATATAAATCCATCGCCGAAGCTCTTGTACATGGTGGCATGGCCAACCGCGTGAAGGTGAAAATCGAGTGGGTCGATGCAGAAATTTTCGACACAACCGACGCCGCCCCCTACCTCGAAGGGTTTCACGCAATCCTCGTTCCCGGTGGCTTTGGCGAACGTGGAACCGAAGGCAAAATAAAAGCGGCCGAATTTGCACGCACCCGTAAAATCCCCTATCTCGGGATCTGTTTGGGCATGCAAATGGCGGTCATTGAAGCTGCACGCAATGTGGCCCACCTCACCGATGCGGGCTCCGAAGAGTTCGACCAAGAATCCGGTGAAAAACGTTTCACTCCCGTGGTTTACCACCTCAAGGAATGGGTGCAGGGCAACCATAAAATCGCGCGTAGACTGTCTGATGACAAGGGCGGCACAATGCGATTGGGCGCCTACACGGCCACTTTGAAAGAAGGCTCCAAAGTCGCAGAAGTCTATGGCACGACCAGCATCGAGGAGCGCCATCGCCACCGCTATGAAGTCGATGTGCGCTATCGGGAACAATTGGAGGCCGTCGGCCTTCAGTTCTCGGGCATGAGTCCAGACGGGAAACTGCCCGAAATCGTCGAGTGGAAAGATCACCCGTGGTTCATCGGCGTGCAATACCACCCCGAACTAAAATCCAAACCCTTCGCGCCGCACCCGCTTTTTGAAGGCTTCGTAAAAGCTGCCAAGGACAATTCGCGTCTGGTCTAACGGTGGTGAAATGCCTAACCTACCAAAAATTGGGGGGGACATATGACAGACAGTCTCAAAGGATACTGGATCGCGCATGTAGATGTGGGCGATCCGGAAGGTTACAAATCCTATGTCGCGGCGAACGGCGTTGCCTTTGCTAAAACCTCCCTAAAGGAAGCAACATAACTAAAATGATTGATAAAATATTTTCTCTTTTTGCCCCTGAAGCAGAGCCACAAAAACTCGACGACCGCATTGCAATTGCGGGGTTGCTTGTGCGCATAGCACGCACCGATGGCGATTATTCCCACACAGAAATCGCCCGCATCGACCGTATTTTGGCAAAACGCTACGAGCTCACCCCCGAGCAAACCACCGAGTTGCGTCAGGAAGCCGAAGTCTTTGAGAAGTCGGCCCCCGACACCGTCCGCTTTACCCGCTCGATCAAGGATTCGGTGCCACACGACGAGCGCGAGGCCGTTATCGAGGCTCTATGGGAAGTGGTTTTGGCCGATGGTGTCCGCAATACATACGAAGACACACTCATGCGTTTGCTCGCAAACCTACTGGGTATCACGGACATGGACAGTGCGCGCTGTCGTCAACGTGTTTTATCCAATCAATAATCCCCAATTTCCTGGACCGAGGCGCCCCCGACAATTGGGCGTTTCGCACCAAATTGCGTTCCCTTACGTCAATCGTCCTTTCTGTTTGCAATTTTAAGGAATATCCTTCCTAATAATGAATCAAATCCAAACAGCTGGAATACCGTGACAAAACCTAAAACAAACGACACACAAACTCCTGTGATAGAAATCCGCAACCTGCATAAATCCTATGGGCCGCTGGAAGTCCTTAAGGGTGTGGACATCTTGGCGAACCGTGGGGATGTTGTGTCGCTGATTGGCTCTTCTGGGTCAGGAAAGTCTACCCTTTTACGGTGTGCGAACCTGTTAGAAGATAGCCAAAGTGGGGATATCCTTTTTGAAGGCGAGCCTATTTCTTGGCGCGGCCAAGGTTTGGGGCGTCACCCCGCTGACCGCGCACAGGTCACGCGCATTCGCACCAATCTGTCGATGGTTTTTCAACAGTTCAATCTGTGGGCGCATATGAGCATCCTGCAAAACGTGATGGAAGCCCCTGTTACCGTCCTCGGAGAGGACCGTGAGGCGGTTGAGTTGCGCGCGCGCGACCTGTTGGCAAAAGTGGGGATTGGCGACAAATGTGATGCCTATCCTGCGCAACTTTCTGGTGGTCAGCAACAACGCGCCGCCATCGCGCGTGCGTTGTGTATGCAGCCCAAAGCCCTCCTGTTCGACGAGCCGACAAGTGCCCTTGATCCAGAGCTGGAGCAAGAAGTTGTAAAAGTCATCAAAGACTTGGCAAACGAAGGCCGCACGATGATATTGGTTACGCACGACATGCGGTTGGCGAATGATGTTTCGGACCACGTCGTGTTTTTGCATCAGGGAATCATCGAAGAGCAAGGCCCGCCGTCGACCCTTTTCACCGCTCCTAAAACCGCTCGTTTGCAACAATTTCTCAGCGCAACGGTGAGTGCATAATGCCTGCACCTAGTGCCCTTGTTGCGCTCACATTTGTGAATCGCCCATTAGAGTTTGATTCCAAAATCGCCCTAAATTTCGGCCCTTCGGGCATAACCCAGTTTCTCAACGACGGAACCAAGAATGCGCGTACCAAGCGTTGGTTCCCCGTTGGCGGAAGACTTACGTAATTACACCTCACGGAGACTAAAATGAAAAATATCCTTCTTTCGACCGCAGCTTTAGTTTTTACAACGAGCGTTGCCTTCGCTGACACCGTTCGCATGGGCACAGAGGGTGCCTACCCTCCCTACAACTTCGTCAACGATAATGGCGATCTCGACGGATATGAAATCGTCTTGGGCAATGAACTCTGCAAACGTGCCGAATTGACATGTGAATGGGTCCAAAACGATTGGGACAGCATCATCACAAACCTCAACTCCGGCAACTACGACACAATCATTGCAGGCATGTCCATCACGGACGAGCGTAAAGAAGTCATTGATTTCTCGCAAAACTACACGCCACCAGCGGCTTCCGCTTACCTCGCTTTATCCGCAGATGTTGACCTAACATCTGGTGTTGTTGCTGCACAAGCCGCAACAATTCAAGCAGGTTACATTGCAGAATCCGGTGCAATCTTGGTTGAATTCGCAACTCCAGACGAAACCGTCGCTGCAGTCAAAAATGGTGAAGCAGACGCAGTCTTCGCAGACGGCGACTACCTTTATCCCATCGCGGCGGAAAGCGGTGGCGATATGCTTATCGTTGGTGAACCCGTTGGTTTGGGCGGCGGCATCGGCATCGGCATGCGCAAAAGCGACACAGAACTTAAAGCAAAATTCAACACAGCCATCGATTCTATGAAAGCTGACGGCACGTTGAACGCTTTGATCACCGAATGGTTCGGCGCAGACGCCCAAGTATTCTAAACCTTAATAGTCAACGCGCGCCTTGAAAAAAGGCGCGCGTTTTCCTTTTGGCCAAACCACTCAGGGGACTGTCCGATCTTTTCATATTGCTCCGATCCGTCCGCCCTCGAAGGCCTGACATGGCTGTCGTGCTATCTCACGACAGGAAAACATTTCGCGTTTTACAGTTCGTTTTTAACGGTCCTCTTCTTGCTGGCCGTGACCGCACCCGTTGCCTTATTTTTTGGTTTCTTGGGCGCGACAGCATCCCGTAGCCACATCGCCCCTCTGCGCTGGTTTGGAAAAAGTTACACCTCCGTCGTGCGCGGGGTTCCTGATATTGCGTTCTTTATGTTCTTTGTCATCGCCCTTGACCAAGCTGTCGAATGGACGCGCCACAAGGTAAAATGCCCCGAATGGACCGACGCCATTCGTCAGGGCAGTGATTTCCTTGTCTGCCCCGATGCCAAAATGCCCCTCTCCTCCTCGGCCCAATGGGTCCATGAAACCTACAGTTTCTCAATCGCGGTTTTTACCTTTGCGATCGTGTTCGGCGCCTTTGCGGCCAACGTTCTCTATGGCGCGATGCAAGCCGTCCCCCGTGCCCAAATGGAAACAGCCGAAGCTTACGGTATGTCGCACCGCCAAAGTTTCTGGCGCATTCTTGTGCCGCAAATGTGGATTTTCGCGCTGCCTGGCCTCTCCAATCTTTGGTTGATCCTTGTAAAAGCCACGCCACTTTTGTTCCTTTTAGGCATTCATGACATCGTCTTTTGGGCCCGCGAAATGGGGGGCCACAAAACCAATGCCTTCGACTATCCGCATCCAGATTGGCGCATTTGGTATTTCCTTGGTTTGATGGTCTTCTACCTCACACTAACCAAAGTGAGCGAAATCGCCTTTGCCAAATTGACGCGTAAACTTTCCCGTGGTCAGGCAACCGCAGGCGGCGAAGCCCAGCGACGCGAGGCCACGGCATGAGTTGCCTCGAAACCATCCAAAACTACGGCCTGCGCTCCCTCGGATACGGTGAACGGCTTCTGCCCAAAACCGACTTCACTCTGTGTGATCAATTCACGTTGATTGGTTCGGGTATGATTTGGAACATCTATTTCGGCGTCCTCGCCCTCATCTTTGGCTTCTTTGCCGCCACAGCCGTGGCCATGGCCAAAAGCTCACATCGCTGGATTCTGCGCCGTCCCGCCGAGATTTTCATCTTTATCTTTCGCGGCTCACCCCTGTTTATTCAGTTCTTTTTGGCGTATGAGACCTTCGTGCTCCTGCCCAAACTCGGCATCGACCTCAACCTAGGATTCGTCGAGATTACGCTCGAAACCCGCATGTTAACAAAGGCTTGGCTCGGGGCATTGCTGGTGCTTTTCCTCAACACAACGGCCTACACTGCGGAAATCTTCTATGGTGCGCTGAACTCTATTCCCAAGGGGGAAATCGAGGCTGCCGATGCCTACGGTTTAACCGGTTGGAAGAAATTCCGGCGGGTGATTTTCCCCACCATGCTGCGCCTCTCGTGGCCCGCTTACACCAACGAGGCGATCTTCCTCTTCCACGCCACAACCTTGGTCTATTTCTCGGGCTTTCCGGCATGGCAGCAACGCGGCGACGCGCTGTATTACGCCAGTTATTTTGCGGACAAAACGTTTAACCCGTTCGTCCCCTATCCGATCCTTGCCATGTACTACGTGCTTTTGACGTTTGTTGTGATTGGGATTTATGGGGCAATCAGTAAATATCTCAACCGCCATTTACCACAAGAAGTCCGACGCAAATTTCAGTTCAGACCCCAGATCATTCGCTGACGCGTGACTCGCTGGAAACTGGGTTTTTTTGCGGTAGAATGAGCGTATTTCTACCGCAGAGCCAATCGGCTTAACTCATTTTTGACAGCTTACTTTGCAGTTCCGCCAACTGTTTCTTGATGTCAGCCAGATCACTATCGCTACTCGCGGTGTCTTTTGAGGCAGGCTGCTCCGATGTAGGCGCGGTCCATCCGCCGGTCATGGTCTTCAAAAATGCTTCCTGTTGCGCCTTTAGCGCGTCAAGACCGGGGATGCCGGCCAAAGGACTGGGAAAGCCGCCCATAACTTTGGTCTGGCTCTCGCGGAGCATTTCAAAGCTCGCAGAGAGAAAGTCAGGGACAACGCTGCCTGCTTGATTTGTATAGCTACGCACCAAATCCATGAGGACATTGACGGGCAATACATTGTCACCACGGCTTTCTCTCTCCGCAATAATCTGTAAAAGATATTGCCGTGTCAGATCGTCGCCGCTTTTTAGGTCAATAATCTGGACCTCACGCCCTGTGCGGATAAAGCCCGCGATGTCGTCAAGAGTGACGTAATCGCTGGTCTCGGTATTATAAAGACGGCGGCTGGCATAACGTTTGATAAGTAGTGTTTTTTCGGCTTCGCTCACAGGGATCCCCTTCTTCTGCAATGCAGAAGGATTGCGCATGCGCAGAAGGAAAGCAACAAAAAGAAAGGCGAGACCCGAGAGGATCTCGCCTTAAGAGGAAGCGCGGGAGGGAGGGAGGGAGGAGACCCGCGGTTAGAACCTCAAATTACTTCGTGGCCGCTTTTGCAGCTTTCGTAACGTCTGCGGTTGCTTTGTTAACAGCAGCGTTTGTTTCTTCAGTGATGTCTTTGCCAGCAGCAAGCATCAGTTCAACGGTTTCAGCTTGAACTTTTTTCGCAATTTCAGCGAAAGCGGCCAAGTTTTCAGAAGCCATTTCAGCAGTTGAAGAAGCGAATTCTGTCAATGCTTTGCTATAATCAGCTGGCTCAGTTTTAACTGCGGAAACTGCGGACAGTTTCGCGAGTGTTTCTTTTGTCCATTTTGTGGAAATCTCGTTAGATTTCTCAGCAGCTGTCAAAGCTACTTTGGACATTTTGTCGCCAAGGGCGGCGGAATTTTTGAACGCGCCTTCAAATGCAGTTGTGTCTACTGGGAATGCGCCAACCATGTCTTGCATGATCTTGGTGAAATCTTGTGCTTGTGTCATGTGTTCGCTCCTAAGTGCAGGCGGAAAGTTCCGCTGAATTTCTCTTGTACAAACAATATGCATACTGCAGCGCGGCATTTCAAGCTATTTATGCTGCATCGCAGCATTATTATTCAATACCCTTATAAATCAATCACTTATTGGTGCCAAAACATAGGTTCCAGGAGCAGGGCAAAGCTCTGGATAGCCCGAATCACCGGGAATTCGCGCCGGAACCTGCCCGCCTGAGTGTTCAGACAGCCATTTTCCCCATCGTTCCCACCATGAGCCCTCATGAAACTCTGCGCCTTCTTTCCACGCATCTGCGGTAAGCGTCATGTCCTCATTGGTATAATGGCCGTATTTTTTCTTGCTAGGCGGATTCACGATCCCAGCGATATGGCCACTTTCAGACAGAATAAAGGTTTTGGATTTACTCTGGAACTGACTCACGCCGCGATACGAGGAAGTCCAAGCCGCGATATGGTCGGTTTCACAGGCGATAGCACAAACGGGCACGTCCACATCTTTAATCGAGAGCACCTCGCCCTCCATTTCATAGATTCCGCGCGCGAAGTGATTTTCTTGACAAAGGTTACGCAGATATTCGACCGTCATCTGGCCCGGAAGGTTCGTTCCGTCGCCGTTCCAATAGAGAAGGTCAAACGCTGGCGGCGCCTCCCCCATCATATAATTCCGGATAGCGGGCGCATAGATCAGGTCATTGGAGCGCAAATACGAAAAGGTCTTAGACATGAAGAGCGAGTCCAAAACACCCGTCTCAGCAACTTCGCGTTCAATCCCACCAACAAAGCCTTCGTCCAAAAACACGCCAACTTCGCCCTGATCCGAGAAATCCGTTAGCGTGGTAAAGAAGGTCGCTGATTTTATCGATTTGTCCCCCGCCTTTTTCATCTTCGAAAGTGTTAGCGACAAAGTCGTTCCGGCAATGCAATAGCCCACAACATTGACGCTCTTTTCCTTGGTAATCTTTTTGACCGTCGCGATGGCCTCAAGGTACCCCTCATTCACATAATCCGCCAATCCCACATCCTTATAGGAAGCGTTCGGGTTGACCCAAGAGACGACAAACAGGGTAAACCCTTGTTCTGTAATCCAATTTATCAAGCTATTCTGGGTCTTGAGGTCCAAAATATAGAATTTATTGATCCATGGCGGAAAGATAATCAACGGAGTCTTATAGACGGTTTCGGTTTGGGGGGCGTATTGCACAAGTTCAAACATGCGATTGCGAAAGACGACCGATCCCTTGCTCGTCCCAAGATTTTCACCAACTTTAAAGGCCTTTTTATCGGCCAAGGTTACCAAAAGCTCGCCATCATTAGCTTCAATATCGCGTACGAGATTTTCCAACCCATCCACCAAGGATTGCCCCTCGGTCTCGGCTGCTTTGGCCAGCGCCGTCGGGTTTGTCCCAAGAAAATTATTGGGCGAAAACATATCCACAATCTGGCGACTAAAGTAATCGACTCGCTTTTTATCTGACGGATCTAGCCCGTCAAGGTCCGCCACGGCCTGCGAAACAGCATCGCTGCCCATCAAATATTGTTGCTTAATATAATTGAAATACGGATGCGTATCCCACGCGGGGTCTGCAAATCGACGATCGGTAGGCCCAGAATCTTTGGGCGCCTCAATTTTACCTTCGCCTAAAGTATGCTGCGCATCCACGTAATGCTTAAGCGACTTCCCCCAATAGGCAACCTGATGTTCGACCATTTTTGACGGATTATTTACCATTTCGGCCATATAAGCGGCAGCGGCCTTCATGAAGAGGTCGCTACTTGGGCCTTGGAGGTTGGGATCAATTTTACGTTTTTTCGAAAGGGCGGCGACAAGGCGCGCCGAAAGCGCCTCCACCTTAGCCAGATTCTCTGACAGACGTTCAGATGTCACATTTCCGTTTGAATCTGAGGATTTTTCGTCGGAATCGTTCTGATTGGTTGTCATATGATTTTTTCTACCCTAATCTTTCTGCAAGTGCAGCATAGTGCAGGACGCGCGTGCAGCACAAATCAAGCTTAGCCTGAGAAATCAGCGCTGTGAAGGAGCGAATATGCGGTATATGGCCACTTATGACATGATGGAAACAATGCGCAATACCAACGAGTGGTTTGGCGCATCTGCAAAAGCCGTCGCTGCCTTCCCTGCCATGGGCCTTGTTCCCAACCCGTTTTTGCAATGGATCGGCGCATGGGGCGACGTCACAGAGCGTAGTTTCGCCCGTATGGCGGTCAAGCCAGACTGGGGCATTCATTCGATTCCTGCCGAGGACGGATGCGATCATTTGGTCTCAGTTGAATCCGTTGTCTCGCGTCCTTTTGGCGATCTGATTAAGTTTAACGTGCAAGGTCGCCCCGAAAAGGCGCGCAAAATTTTGTTGGTTGCTCCGATGTCGGGCCACTACGCAACCCTTTTGCGCAGCACCGTCGCGAGCCTTCTTCCAGACGCAGAAATCTATATCACCGACTGGCACAATGCGCGGGACATTCCCGTCTCCGAAGGCAAGTTTGATATTGAAGATTACACCCTATACCTCGTTGACTTTATGCGAGAAATTGGACCAGAAGCCAATGTGATTGCCGTTTGTCAACCCGCGCCCCTAGCGCTCGCTGCGACAGCCTACCTCGCGGAGCTCGATCCGTCCGCACAACCCCGTACCCTGACGCTTATCGGTGGGCCAATCGACCCCGATGCCGCTGCAACCGACGTTACCGACTTTGGTCGCCGCGTCACAATGGGCCAACTCGAAAAAACCGCAATTCAACGCGTTGGATTTAAATTCAAGGGCGTCGGGCGCATGGTCTATCCGGGCCTACTGCAACTCGCGTCTTTTGTATCGATGAACAGCGAGCGCCACTCAGAAGCTTTCAAAAATCAAATCACCCGCGTCTCAAAAGGCGAAGCCGGCGACCATGATGCGCACAACCGTTTCTATGACGAATATCTTGCCGTGATGGACATGACAGCCGAGTTCTACCTCTCGACTGTCGAGCGGATTTTCAAAGACGGCGAAATTGCCAAGAATCAGTTCGTTGTTAACGGTACGCCCATCGATATCGGAAAAATCACTTCGGTTGCGGTCAAAACCGTCGAGGGGGCAAACGACGATATTTCGGCACCGGGCCAATGCGTGGCCGCGCTCGACTTGTTGACCGGCCTGCCTGATAGCAAGAAAGCTAGCCACCTTGAACCTGGCGCGGGACACTTTGGTATTTTTGCAGGCAAAAGCTGGCGCAACAATATCCGCCCGCTTGTCCTTGATTTCATCGATGCGAATGCGAAACCCGAAACGCCAAAAGCTGCTGAGAAACCTGCGCAAAAGTCTGCAACAGTGACCAAACTCAAAGCCTAATCCGGCAAATCTAGCCCGCGAAATTTCGGGAAATCAAAATACCGTGCTGCGCGCACCGCTTGCTCCTCAGATGGCGCATCCCCCGCGCGCAGAACAACAGAATTCCCGCCAATCCACCCGCGAATATCCCGCTTTGGCACCTCGCTAAACGTAAGATTGAACGCCGCGAGTTTTGGAAAAAACCGTATTTCGGAATAGGGCAAATGATCGTGCAACCACCACGCCAGATCATGCCAATCCCGCCCCTTTTCATATCGGTCCGCAAACCACGGAATCACGATGCACGCACAGGCTCCCATGGCGCCGCGTGGATCTTTCCTGTCCCAAATATGCCCGCCAAAATCCACGTCATTTCTGGCGCAGTTCAGCGCGTTCTCATTGCCAAACCGGTTCAAATCCGCCGCCCGAAACCCTGACCGCACAGAAATTGCGCCGAAGGTTTCCTGAAGCGGATCAAGCAGTTGCGTACAAAGCGCACGCCCTGCCGCAATCGCAAGTTCCGGATCGTCGGGAATATTTGAAAACCCGTGCACCGCGCCAATTTCCGAATACAGAAAATCGCGCATGAAGAAATACTTCGACAGCCGCGTGCGCCCAAAGGCCTCAAGCCCTCGCATGCTCGCGGGTTTACGCATCTATTTCACGCCGTTCCATTGGAATTCGCCCTTTGGCCCCAGCGGTGAAAACGGGTTATGCGCAATTTCCCACACATGCCCGTCTGGATCGGCGAAAAACCCGTGGTGTCCGCCCCAAAACACATCAACTGCGGGCTTTAACACCGTCCCACCGGCCTGTTTTGCCCGTTCCAATAACGGCGCGACATCTTCTTTTTGGGGCACATTATGGCCGAATGTCACCCCGCTAAAACCGCCGACATCCGCAACCGGAATGCCGAGATCATCGGCCAAAGCCGCCCTCGGATACAACCCAAGCGTCTGGCCAATCAGGTCAAATGCAATGACCCCATCCGGACTTTCCACCCGCGTCCAACCCAACCCCTCATAAAACGCGGCCGACGCATCCATATCGGCCACACCAAGCGTTATCAAACTTACTCGTTGGTCCATTATTTCAGCCTTTCAAAATTTCGCCCGTGCGATGACCTTCTCACAGGTCTTTGTTATCAGGTTTAGGCATTCAGGCGTCGAGAAGCGGTGATCGGCCCCCTTGACCAGCGTCAGGCGGACATCACCGCCCTCAACATGTTCCAACAACCGCATCGCCACCGAAGTATCCACATCTACATCCGCTGTGCCTTGCAAAAATCGCGTGGGAAACGGAAGTGAAAGCGAGTTGCGCAGCACGAGGTTCTCGCGCCCATCCTCGATCAGCTTTCGAGTGATAATATACGGCCCATCGTCATAGTCACTGGGCAAGGCAACCTGCCCCGTTTCGGCCATTTCCGCCTTTTGTGCCACGTCAAAACCGCCCCACATGCTATCCTCGGTAAAATCGGGCGCAGCGGCAATTCCCACCAGTCCGGCGACTTTTTCGGGCATCGCGCGCGCCACAAGAAGCGCCATCCAGCCCCCCATAGATGAACCAACCAAGATCTGTGGCCCTTCCGTCAATGTGCGAATGGCGGCCTGTGCGTCTGCGGCCCATTCGCCGATGCTTCCGTCCGTAAATGCGCCCGAACTTTCGCCATGCCCCGAATAATCAAACCGCAAAAAGGCGCGGCCTGTTTTTTTGGCCCAATCCTCAAGGTACACTGCCTTGGTGCCGCCCATATCCGACATGAACCCGCCCAAGAACACCACGCCGGGCCCTTTGCCCTCTGTAAGGTAGTAGGCAATTTTACGCCCTGTGTCGGTGGTTAGAAACTGTGGCTCGCTCATGTTTGGCTCCAAATGACTGCCGATGTGTGACCGCCACAGTGCCGCTCTGGGGCATGGGTTTCAAGCCTTTCAATTCGCCGACGCCCGATTGTCATCGCGGCCTCCCGCCTGAGATTTACCCATAAATCCGCGTTGACTTTACCCGCCCCGCGCGGCAAAACACGCACGAACATATACCCGCAACCGGGCGTTTCGTAGGCGCCAAACTGACGAGGAGCCCCATGATGGCCCAAATCTCCCTTACACTTCCCGACGGCAATTCCCGCCAATATGATGCTGGCGTTACCCCCGCGCAGGTGGCCGAGAGCATTTCCACATCCCTCGCGAAGAAAGCCATTTCCGCGACAGTGAACGGCCAACATTGGGATATGCAATGGCCCATCAACGCCGATGCAAGCCTCGCGCTCCACACTATGAAAGACGAGGAACAAGCCGTTGAGCTGATCCGTCACGACTGTGCCCACATCATGGCGCGCGCCGTTCAGGAGCTTTGGCCAGACGTTAAAGTCACCATCGGCCCCGTGATTAAAAACGGCTGGTATTACGACTTTGACCGCGAAGAAGCCTTCACACCAGAAGACCTCGAAACCATCGAGAAAAAGATGAAAGAGATCATCAACAAGCGCGAGCCTGTGACCACAGAAATTTGGGAACGTGAACGCGCTGTTGATTTCTATCAGGCCAATAATGAGCCTTACAAAGTAGAGCTTATCAACTCCATTCCGGGCGACGAACCCCTGCGCATGTATTGGCACGGCCACTGGCAAGACCTCTGTCGCGGCCCACATCTTCAACACACCGGTCAAGTGCCGGGCGACGCGTTCAAACTGATGTCCATCGCGGGAGCCTACTGGCGCGGCGACAGTGACCGCGCGATGCTGCAACGCATCTACGGCGTGGCGTTCCAAAACAAAGACGGCCTCAAGCAGCACCTCCACATGCTCGAAGAAGCCGCCAAACGCGATCACCGCAAACTTGGCCGCGAAATGGATCTCTTTCACATGCAGGAAGAAGCTCCGGGCCAAGTGTTCTGGCACGCAAATGGCTGGCGCGTTTACACCGAGTTGCAAGACTACATGCGCCGCAAGCAATATGTTGACGGCTATGTCGAAGTGAACACACCACAAGTGGTGAACCGCAAGCTTTGGGAAGCGTCCGGTCACTGGGAAGCCTATCAAGAACACATGTTTATTGTCGAAGTCGACGAGGAACATGCACGCGAAAAAACTGTGAACGCGCTCAAGCCAATGAACTGCCCTTGCCACGTACAAATCTTCAACCAAGGCATCAAATCCTACCGCGACCTGCCCCTGCGCATGGCGGAATTTGGCTCCTGTAACCGTTATGAACCTTCGGGCGCACTGCACGGTATCATGCGCGTGCGCGGCTTTACCCAAGACGACGGCCATATTTTCTGTACAGAAAACCAGATCGAATCCGAGACCAAAAAATTCGTCGAGTTTCTTTCGCAAATCTACGGTGAGTTGGGCTTCCACAACTGGCGCATCAAGCTTTCCACCCGTCCAGAAAAGCGCGTCGGATCAGATGAAAGCTGGGACCTCGTTGAAGACGCCCTAGGCAACGCGTGTAAAGCAGCAGGGTACGAGTTTGAACTCAACCCCGGCGAAGGCGCGTTTTACGGCCCGAAACTTGAGTTCGTTTTGACCGACGCCATTGGGCGTGATTGGCAATGTGGCACCCTTCAGGTCGATCCAAACATTCCTGAACGCCTCAACGCCACGTACGTGGGCGAAGATGGTGCCAAACACACGCCCTATATGTTGCACCGCGCAACCTTGGGCTCGTTTGAGCGTTTCATCGGGATTTTGATCGAAGAGCACGCAGGAAAATTCCCCTTCTGGCTTGCGCCGCGCCAAGTGGTTGTGGCTTCTATTGTATCCGATGCGGATGAGTTCGTCTTGGAAGCTGTGGCCGCCCTGCAAAAACGTGGCGTGCGCGCTGAGGCCGACATTCGCAACGAGAAGATCAACTATAAGGTCCGCGAACACAGCCTTGGCAAAGTGCCCGTCATCCTCGCAATCGGTAAGAAAGAAGTCGAAGACCGCACCGTCACCCTACGCCGCTTGGGTGAAAAGCAAACAAGGGTCTTAGAGCTTGATCAAGTCGTCGAAGACCTCGCGGTTGAAGCAACACCCCCCGATTTGCGCGACTAAATCGCTCGCAATTTAAGGAATGGCTCGGAAACTTCAGTTTTCGGGCCATTTTCCATCGCCCTAGGCGCCTGCGCTTTCTGTAACAATCCTCAAGCCGCGCAATTTTAAAACAATTTCCACCAGTATTTCGGCGGATTTGTTTCAATACGCCCCCTCATTGGTGAAATATTCGGCGGAGTACCGCGCGCCTCCAAACTTTCGCTTATGCGACAATTTGTCGTCAGCCCCTTAAAACTAAGAGGATTTTTCACGCGTACGCTCCCACCCGCCTCCTCGCGATACTTCACGCGCCAGTGAATAACGACGATGTGAGTGGCCCGTTCCCTCCTGGCTCGCATAGAGTTTACCCAATCGCTTGCTGCGATTTTTATGACAGTTTTTTAAAGGATATCTCAATGTCTACACACTTCAAAACTCTTGCCGCTGCTGGCGCTGTTGCTGCTGCACTTTCTGCCCACGCTCTTCCTGCTGCAGCGGATGGCGCAAAAGAAAAATGCTATGGTGTTTCCCTTGCTGGTGCAAATGACTGCGCAGCCGGTCCAGGCACAACTTGTGCAGGTACATCCAAAGTTGATTTTCAAGGAAACGCTTTCAAACTCGTTGCTGCCGGCACATGTGCAACTATGGACGTAGGCGAAGGCCGCATGGGCTCCCTCGAAGCTCTTGAGCGCGACATCCCAGCATAAATTCTATTCGCCTCACCCGTCTGGGTGGGGCGCATTTTCCCCGAATTACTCGGATTTGGTTCTTAGCCAATTCTGATGTAGGCTACCTAGAATAATTTGTGTTCCGGAGGCTCCCGTGCTCGATTCCAACCCGCACCGTTTTGAGGCCCTCCCCAATCGCCCCGGCGTTGGTTACAAACCCCAGCATTTTTCCGCGATCATGACCGATGCCTCCCCCGTGGAATGGCTCGAAATTCACGCAGAAAATTACATGGGTCAGGGCGGCCGCCCCATCGCCCAACTGCGTGCCCTCTCCGAAAAATTCCCAATATCTGTGCATGGTGTCGGCCTGTCGATCGGCGGCGAGAAGCCCCTTGATCCAGACCACCTCGAACGCCTGCGTCATCTGGTTTCATGGCTTAACCCCGCCAGTTTTTCCGAACACCTTGCGTGGTCCACTCATGATGTTGGCTTCATGAACGACCTTTTGCCTCTGCCCTATACTCAAGAAACGCTTTCGCGGATTTGCCACCATATCGATCAAGTTCAATCCACCGTACGCCACCGTATGCTGCTGGAAAACCCGTCCAATTACCTCACCTTCGCCGAAAGCCAAATCCCCGAAGCCGAATTCCTCGCCGAGATCGCTCAACGCACGGGGTGCGGCTTATTATTCGATGTGAACAACGTGTTTATTTCCGCCACCAACCAAAAAACCGACCCATATTCCTACATTGATGCCTTCCCCCTTGATCTGGTTGGGGAAATCCACTTGGCGGGTTTTGAGGAGGACAGTGACGATGATGGCGACATGCTTTTGATCGACAGCCATGGCCGTGAAGTCGCCGAACCCGTGTGGGAAATGTACGCCTATACCTTGCTCAAAGGCGGTGCCAAACCCAGCCTCATCGAGTGGGACAATGATGTCCCCGATTGGCCCACCCTCGCCGCCGAAGCCCAACGGGTCGCGACGGTTCTTGACACGGTGCCGGTGTGATGGTGACCGTTTCTCAAACACAATTCATTCATGCCCTGCTCGACCCGGACACGCCCCCCCCTGAAGGTTTGATTGGCCCCGATGGCTCCCCCGCCGGTAAGCGTTTCTCGGTGTATCGCAACAATGTCGCGGTCTCCCTCACCGAAGCTTTAGGCCAAGCCTTTCCAGTCCTATGTCGCATTGTCGGCCAAGAGTTTTTCGACGCTGTCGCTGGTGTTTACTTGCGCGCCCACCCGCCACGCTCCCCGCTTATGATGTTCTATGGCGCTGAAATGCCTGCCTTTCTAGCCAAATTCGAACCCGTCGCGCACCTGCCCTATCTGCCCGATGTTGCACGTCTTGAACTGGCTCTTCGCGCCTCATATCACGCAGCGGACGCCCCTCCCATCGCGGCCGAGACCCTGCAATCCATCTCCCCCGACGCGCTTATGGCGGCGCGTCTCACCCTCGCACCCGCCGTGAAAATCCTGCGCTCGCCTTGGCCGCTTCACGCGATTTATCTAGTGAATACGCGCTCCGATGCACCCGCTGTCACCCCCAGCGCGCAGGATGTTTTGCTCACCCGTCCGGACTTTGACCCCGAAGCGACTCTCCTACCAGCTGGCGGGGCGGATTTCATCGAAACCCTCGGCAAAAACATGACCTTCGGGGCTGCCTTTGAGGCGGCCAGCACAATACCCGAATTCGATCTCACAACGGTCCTCGGCGCCCTTCTTGCCGGCGGGGCCATCACCCATATTGACCTGATTTAGGATATTTTATGCACGCGCTCCTCACATTATATGACTTCGCAGTTCGTCTACTGACCAAATTTGCGGGCACATGGCTCCTCCCAACCCTTGCGCGCTTTACCTTTGCGGCGACCTTGCTGGTTTACTACTGGAACTCGGCCCTTACAAAACTCGGCGACGGGGTTTTCGGATTTTTGTCGCCTTCCGCTGGGGCCTACGCCCAGATTTTCCCCAAGGCCGCCGAGGCTGTTAGCTATGATACAAGCCAACTCGGGTGGTTTTACTGGGCGGTTGCGGTTGCGGGGATGTGGGCGGAATTCATCCTTCCCGCACTCATCGTTCTGGGACTTTTCACGCGACTTGGGGCAATTGGCATGATCGGATTTATCTTTGTCCAGAGCCTTACCGATCTCTACGGACACGGCGGAATCAACCAGCCCGGAACCCTCGGCGCTTGGTTTGATGGCGCTCCAGACAGCGGGATCCTTGATCAGCGCCTCTTTTGGATCACAGTTCTTGTTGTGCTCGTCATTAAGGGCGCTGGCCCCCTCTCGGTTGACCGCATTCTCCTGCGTCGCCGTCCCCAAGCCTAAACTCTAAAGCAAAACCAGCTTACAAGCCTCACCTTAGGGTGGGGCTATTTACTTTGCATTAACTCCGCTTGCACGTCTTTTCCCCATCCCAAAAACAACCGTTCATCCAGTTGTATCACAGGGCGTTTCATCAAGGTCGGGTGCGCGGCCAAAAGGGTCAGAGGGTTCCCTTCGCGCGCTTCAGGAGAAAGTCCGCGCCATGTGGTTGACCGGTGGTTCAAAATATCCTCGCCAAATGCCGCATAAAATCGGGCCAAATCAACGGGTGCCACACCATCGTCCCGCACATCCACCCGCTCAAGAGCACCAAATTCAGCTTCCAATTCCTTCACAGCCTTGCGACATGTATCGCAATTCTTCAAAGTCCAAACTTTCATCTCAGCCCTCGATTTTTCCGATTTTCACTGTGTTTCCCGACAATTTCGCGCCCAACTTCCGAAACTTCTTGCCTTTTATGAGAATTCAGCTAACGATTTTGACGTGTTAACAGATTTTTGGAAGACCCGCATCCCTCGGGATGCACACCTCCGTAAAATACCTGTCGACACAGCCCGCCGCAATTCCGCGATTGGGTAAGATTGATTAGGGAGAAAACGGATGGCTACCGGCACCGTTAAGTGGTTCAATACAACTAAAGGCTTCGGCTTTATCGCACCAGACGCAGGCGGATCGGACATTTTTGTTCACATCTCGGCTGTTGAACAAGCTGGTCTGACTGGTCTAGCAGACAACCAAAAAGTGGAATACGAATTGGTCGCCGGTCGCGACGGACGTGAATCCGCAGGCAACATCAAGACTGTTGGCTAAACCTTTCTAAAAGATTACACGGCCCGTTCTTTTTCGGGCCGTTTCAATCTTTTTTGGTAAAAAACGGATGCTAACTCAAAGATTTCAAAGGAATCCCTTGCGATTTCCCACATTATCCGTCATACGGATGATGTGACGACAGACTCTATTCTTCCGCCTATCTCCTTCTGAGCAGCCGGTTCGATTTATAACAAGGGCTGATCACCAAACCGCCGCATGTTGTGGGCGGCCAAAATAGGAGACTACGGAAATGGCTACTGGCACCGTAAAATGGTTTAATTCTACTAAAGGCTTCGGCTTTGTTGCACCTGACGCTGGCGGATCCGATGTATTTGTACACATCTCTGCTGTTGAACGTGCAGGCCTCACAGGTCTTGCCGACAACCAAAAAGTTACCTACGACCTTCAAGAAGGCCGTGACGGTCGCGCTTCTGCTGATAACTTGGCACTGGTTGACTAAATTCTTCTTGGCTCACGCCATGATGAAAATGAACACTCTGCGAATTTCGCAGGGTGTTTTTTTTTGCGCATTTGATACTCTGTGGGAAATACAACATCCTTAGAGGCACTCATGACCACACTTCTTACTTTTGGCGACAGCAACACCTATGGCGCCGCCCCGCTTTATGCCGACGATATCCGTGAACGATATGATGCGGCAACCCGCTGGCCAACCCGCGTGGCCGCCTCCCTTGGTTGGGATTTGGTCGAAGCGGGCCTCCCCGGACGTACCGCTGCCACCCCCGATCCAACCGATATGGGCGATCACATGGATGGCCGCCTTGGTCTCGCAATTGCCCTCCAAAGCTGTGGCCCGATTGATTATATGACGTTGATGCTCGGCACCAATGACGTCAAAACACACCTCGCCCTCACCGCCACAGAAATCGCCGCCCACATCGAAGGCTTGGTCGCCACCGCCCTCTCCGAAGAAATGCAGACCCGCCACAACGGCTTCAAACTCCTCCTCATCGCCCCGCCCCCCGTGCGCGAAATAGGCTTCCTCACCGAGAAATTCGCAAACGGCGAAACCGCCTCCAACGCCCTCCCCGCCCTCCTCAAAGACATCGCCACCCGCCACGGCACAGCCTACCTCAACGCAGGCGACTACATTGAAGTTAGTGAAATGGATGGCGTCCACTACGGGCCAGACATGCATGGAAAATTGGCAGTTGCCGTGGAAACTACGCTAGAAAGCCTCTAGCTCAAGCTCAAGCTCAACGGGTCACTCACTTCTAGCCTTTAACGCTAATAGATAATTAGCAAAGGAACTACATGACACCATCATATAGCGCGCCTCATCTTGCGTAATTGCCTCTTGGCGATCAAGTAGTGGATGTCTAATTCCGTTTGGCCCACTCGTGTAGCCATATATAGCAGCGTAACCTTTTTGAAGACTCTCTGGCATATCGAAATCCCTTACTATTGCCTTCAACCCATTTTGAACACCAGAACTAGATGTTCCTGAAACGAATTTCACAGCGGATTCCACCGCAGAAATGGCTTCTTTGACGCTGTTGGCATAGTCTGGCGCTTCTTGCGAAAACAATCTTAAGGCTTTTTTGATGTGCTCTTGGACCCCCAAGACATCAGACTGATCCATAGCAATTTCCAGCTCCTCGTGCTCAATCTCATTTGTAATCGGTGCTATAATTTCACCGACAAAACGCACCGCTGCATGCTCTCTTTCAAAGTGGCTGTTGCAATTGGATCTGAAACTCGCCCCTTCATCTTCAATCAACGTGCCAGATAGAAACTCCAGGAAATCGTAAGCTCTATTGTACTTCCACTCAAAAAACCGCTCTCTAATTAGGCTTCTAGCCTCGTCTGCGCGCGGTGGAATATCATCGACACTTTCTCGATAGAAACTATACCAAATCGATACGCACACGCTTTGAAAGCCATTGGACAATCCACTGTATTGCGAACGCGGAGTTGCCCGAATATTGTTAAAAAAATGAGCGGAAAGTAAGTCCCACAGCCCATCCTGCAATGAACTTGGCATTTCGTTCAATTCAAGCGCAACTCTTGGTTTTACAATTCCCATTCTCTCCGAAAAACTACTCACCCCTCAATCATATCCACAAATTCCCGCCATTCGCGCGCGGCCATTCCGGAAGTCTCCTGCGTCACCTCTTCGCCCTTCAAACGGCGACGCACCACATCCAAGGCCTGCGCAGACAGGTTCGCGCCGCCCATCCGGTAATCCTCAAACGCCCCAAAGGCCGCCGGAACCCAATCCGCCACAACCTTCGCAATCGCATCCGCATAAACACGGATTTCATATTGCGCATGGCTATCCGCCCGCAGACGCAGGAAGTGGAACAGGTTGTGCAGGTCCACTTTCCAGTACCATTGCGTGTAAATATTGCTCGGCAAGTTCATCCGCGCCAATTCCCGCGCCAACCCCTGCTGCCCTTCGTCCGACATCATCGCTTCGTAATTGTCATAGGCACGGTTGGCATCCGACTTCAGGATGTCCAAGACCCGCGCCGCCTCATCCCCCGTCAAAGTCTCGCCACGGCCCTGATTGTTGATCACCGACTGCGCCGCCAAATGCTCGGGCGCTGGAATATAAAACTCGCGGTCCAAAATAGAATACCGCGCGGAATATTCATTCACATTCGCCGTGCGATGCCGAATCCATTGCCGCGCCACAAAAACCGGCAGTTTCACATGCAGCTTCACTTCGCACATCTCAAACGGCGTCGAGTGCCAGTGGCGCATCAAATAGCGGATCAAACCCTTGTCATTCTGAACCGATTTCGTGCCCTTCCCATAGGAAACCCGCGCCGCCTGACAGATCGCCGCGTCGTCGCCCATATAGTCGACAACCCGAACAAACCCGTGATCCAACACCTCTTGCGCGGTATAAAGATGCTTTTCCATCCCCGGCGCAACGGCGCGCAACGTGGGTTGCGGGGAGGCGCGAAGGGCTTCAATTTCGGCAAGCTGCTCGGGGCTTAGGGGCATGATTGGTCCTCGTTGGGATGTGCGTTTGTGGGGATGCGACTCGTTTCCAACCCTATATATACGAATCCATGCGACCTTGGCCACAAACTGAGGGACAATTTGCTCAGTGAACTAGAAAAACCACACATGCTGAAAAACCGCCCCTAACGCCTCTCCATCATTGACTTTCACACGCTTTGCGGGGACTTTTAACAAAAATTGAGACGAAAGCAGTGGTCCAACTTATGTATAAATTCCTATTGTTCTGTTCCGCCCTGACACTGTCAGCCTGTGCAACCGGCACCCCCCCTTTTGGCGGCAATGGTTCCGACGAAGACTCAGGTGCCTCTGTGTCTGCAACGGAAGTCTATGTTGGCGACGAAGGCGATATGAACAATTTGGTCTATGACGCGGTAAACGACGAACTTGTTATCAACAACCTCCCCTTCGACAGCGTGGACGGGCGGTATGTGAACACGGGCGGAACGTTCCTAGACGGCTTCCAAGTCTATGCAAGCAAACAAACGGGCGAGACAGGACGTTTCCAATATTATGCCGTTCACGCCACAAGCGCCAATGGCCATGCTGGCGCCGTGGGCACGGCTGCCTATAGAAATTACGGCCACGGCGGTGCAATGATCGCCCGCAATACGAACAACGTAAACCTTCCAGTTGGCCGCGGCCAGTTGCTTTATACGGGCTCATATGCCGGTATTCGCGTAGCCGATGACGTCCCTGGAAGCGTTACGGGCGTAACTTTTGCCGATGGTGACGCTAGACTCTATGTCGATTTACTTGATTTTGATGTGACGGGTGCGGTGGCTGGATTTGTCGAAAATCGCAACGAGTATGACGTCAACGGCACATATATTGGCTCCCTTCAAAGCATTGTTCTAAACGAAACCGCTGACATCACGACAGGAGGTGTAATCAATGGCACCTCTACGACATATGACACCGGCTCTTCAGGAACTCAGGAAGTATTACAGTCTGGGAATTATACGGCGATATTTGCGGGGCGAAACGGGGAACAAATTATCGGTACTGTTCGCATCACGGGCGATATCGACATCAATGATTCCGATCTCGGTAACGTACAAGAAACCGGCGTATTTGTAGTAACCGACTAATAATTATGCGTTTTTTGGCAGCCCTCTTCCTTTGTGTTGCACTCCTGACTTCTGCGCAAGCAGAAGTGCGCCTTTCGCGCGACGAGGCCGTCACAGCCGCCAGCAATCTCGTACGCAACGGACAATATTCGGCGACACGCGAAATTGCCAAAGGTTTGCTCATTCGCGATGCTCAGGATGTGGATGCCCTCCTTTTGTTATCCGTTGCCGAACGCAACTTGGGGGATTTCAAAGCTGCGTCAAAAGCTGGGAAAAAAGCGTGGGGCGCGGCGAAAACGGACTCTCAGAAATACAACGCGGCTTTGGTGGTCGCTCAGGCGTTGGCCTCGGACGGATCGCATACCTTCGCGCAAATTTGGCTGCGCCGTGCCGCGCAAAACGCCCCTAGCGAGGCAGAAAAAAACATAGCAATCAGGGACCTACAATATGTCCGCAGTCAAAATCCGTGGTCAATGGACTTTCGGTTTTCCCTGCGCCCCTCCTCCAACATCAACAACGGCTCCAACTCCGATGTCGTGATAATTGGCGGCCTTCCCCTTATTATTTCTGGCCGCAACAAACCTCTTTCTGGTATGGGCCTCGTGGTTGGCGGACGGGTGGAATACGAAAAGCCGCTCTCTGAGAGCAAAACGTTGAGGTTTGGCGGCGATATTGAAACGCGCCAATACAAGCTGTCCGAAGAAGCCATATCCATAGCGCCCGACGCCAAGGGCAGCGACTACGCCTTCAGCAGCTTCAAACTCTATGCCGCCTATGACTTCGCGGCCCCCTCAAGCATGAATGCCCATTCCTTTGAGGCTTCGGTCGGGCGCTATCGCTATGGCGGCGAGCCTCTGAGCAACTTGATCTGGCTTAAATATTCCCTACTCCATAGACAGGAAAGTGGCAGTATTTTGCAATTCTCCCTTTTCACAGAAGCCAACTCGCGATTGGACGACCATGCGCGCGACACAGGGAGAGTACTGGCGGTTATACAGCAACGGCGCGCAACGGAATCCGGCGGGATATTTAGTTGGAATATCACGGCGAGCACCACCAATCTTATTGGCGATCCAAAATTTGGCCGCGCCTCGGACCTTGCTAATGACGCCATAGGTGGCGGCATCAGCTATACTTGGGCTAAGCCGTTTTTCTCGGCGACAACCAGCCTGTCTCTCCAATATGATGGGCAAGTGTTTGAAAAATCAAGGTATACTCAAGGTGAGAAGCGCGTAGACCACCTCGGAGTCGCGACGCTTTCAATGTTCTTTGACGATTTCGAATATTATGGCTTCGCGCCGGTCCTCGACTTTTCCTATGCGCGTAAATACTCTAACGCCGCCCTATTCTCTGCAGACGGTTTTGGCTTGGGCCTTGGATTTCGCAGCAGTTTCTAACGACCCGCCCCTTACAACCCTTGAACCTTCGGTGCGTTTGAGGGCACTCTATGCACAAATCAACAAAGGATTTCTGTAATGGGTATTAAATATCTTCACACGATGGTGCGCGTCAAAAACCTCGAGGCATCGATGGCGTTCTTTGCGCTCCTTGGCCTCAAAGAGACCAAGCGTTATGATAGTGAAAAAGGGCGTTTTTCCCTTATTTTCATGGCAGCCGAGGGCCAAGAAGAATGCCCAGTTGAACTTACTTATAATTGGGATGGCGACGATGATCTTCCAAGTGATGGCCGTCACTTTGGCCACTTGGCCTATGAAGTAGACGACATCTATGCCACCTGCCAAACATTGAAGGATGCGGGCGTCGTCATCAATCGCCCTCCCCGTGACGGGCATATGGCTTTTGTTCGCTCCCCCGACAATATCTCGATCGAATTGTTGCAAAAAGGCGCGAACCTCGCCGCCGCTGAACCTTGGGCGAGCATGGAAAACACCGGCCACTGGTAGATATTCGTGCAAAAGGCCCGAGGCGCATTGTGCTTCGGGCCCTTCACAGCGCTGCATAAATTCTTAATAAATATAGCGGATTTGATCGGTCCAGTACCGTTCGACACGGCGCAGGGACACATTTATTTCCTCAATCCCATCCGCGCCCAACACACCCTTTGACTCAAGCCCATCGGCGTGTCGCATAAATAAATCATTCACAACATCGCGAATATGCCGCCCCTTTTCCGTAAGGCGCACCCGCACGGAACGACGATCAATTTCACAGCGTTGATGGTGCATATAGCCCATCTCAACCAGCTTTTTCAGGTTATACGAAACATTGGATCCCTGATAATACCCGCGGGTTTTCAACTCCCCTGCGGTAACCTCGTTCTCGCCGATGTTAAACAACAACAGCGCCTGAACCGCATTAATCTCAAGCACGCCCACGCGCTCAAATTCGTCCTTGATCACGTCAAGGAGTAGTCGGTGAAGCCGCTCCACAAGGGCCAATGCCTCTAGGTATCCGGTCATAAATCCCTGAACGGTTGGTACCGCCAGCTTGGAATGCATACTCATAAATCTCTCCGCGTTTATCTTTGAAACGACATTCGCGGCAAAAACCGAACATTCGGTTAAATCATAGAAATTGATCTGAAAATTTTTGACTTATTTTTTGAAAGCGTGCGCACAAACTGTCGTGATAATCGCCGAAAACCGTTCTGGCGTTGGCTTTGTGCCGTTCACCCAGGTGTAGAGTTCTTGGTCATTTTCCCACAAAAGCGCGTCATAGATATCGAGTGTCGCCGCGTCCATACCCACCAATTCGGTGTCCGAGAAGGGTCCGAGAATCATATCCATCTCTTTGATACCACGCCGCCAGCTGCGCATTTGCATCCGTTTGATCCGATTCTCCGGGGTCTCGTTCAAGATTTCTTGGTTCATCTACCCGTCCTTTTGCTTGTCAGCGCATCGATGTGAGCCTAAGACATGGTTCCGGCAGATACAAACCGGAGCCTCCCATGTCCAGCATTCCCGACGATTTTCTTTCCAAAACTCTTGCGCGCGTCAAACCTTCCCCCACGATTGCCGTGTCCAACCTCGCCGCCGAACTTAAGGCCGCAGGCAAGGACGTGATTGGCCTTGGAGCGGGCGAGCCGGATTTTGACACGCCCCAGAACATCAAAGACGCAGGGATCGCTGCGATCACCGCAGGCAAAACCAAATATACCGCTGTGGATGGCATTGCAGAACTCAAATCCGCGATCTGTGCGAAACTCAAGCGTGACAACAACCTCTCTTATGTCAACGCACAGGTTACCATTGGCACGGGCGGCAAACAGATCCTCTATAATGCCCTCATGGCGACAATGAACGCAGGCGACGAAGTCATCATTCCAGCACCTTATTGGGTCTCTTACCCCGATATGGTTTTGCTGGCGGGCGGCACCCCTGTCGCCGTCGAGGCTGGCATCGAAACCGGCTTCAAAATGACACCGGCACAGCTCGAAGCCGCGATCACTCCGAAAACCAAATGGCTGATTTTTAACTCGCCGTCCAACCCGACGGGCGCGGGCTACTCCGCCGAGGAACTCAAAGGCCTCACTGATGTCCTCCTGCGCCACCCCCACGTCTGGGTGATGACCGACGACATGTATGAGCACCTCGTGTTTGACGACTTCAAATTCGCCACTCCGGCCGAGGTTGAACCCAAACTCTATGACCGGACCCTCACCTGCAACGGCGTGTCCAAAGCCTACGCGATGACGGGCTGGCGGATTGGCTATGCGGCGGGGCCACAACCCCTCATCGCGGCCATGCGCAAAATCCAGAGCCAATCGACCTCCAACCCCTGCTCCGTGTCCCAATGGGCGGCGGTCGAGGCCCTCAACGGCCCGCAAGACTTCCTCGCGGTCAACAACGCGACCTTCCTGCGCCGCCGTAACCTCGTAGTGGAAATGCTCAACGCCGCGACGGGCATCACCTGCCCCACACCCGATGGCGCGTTTTATGTCTACCCCAACATCGCGGGTTGCCTTGGCAAAACCACCCCCGCTGGCACCAAAATCACCGACGATCAAGTCTTCGCAACCGCTCTTCTCGAAGAAACGGGCGTTGCGGTGGTGTTTGGCGCGGCCTTCGGACTATCGCCCAACTTCCGTGTCAGCTACGCTACTTCCGACACGAACCTTATAGAGGCCTGCACGCGCATCCAAACATTCTGCGCGGCGCTCTCTTAACGGGGCAATTTGACGAGTGAAGGATATCTAAATGGCTGGTGAGCTGCCCGAGTTTTACTTTCGAATCCGTGAAAACGGGGCTGCGGTTTTTCGTGTTGATACGGAAAACCGCCAGCGGCGCATCGAGATGGATCAAATCGCCGTGGTTAACGTGCGCAATGGCGAGATAAAACCCCACGGGGATCGGCCTTTGTCGGACCCCGAGAAGGCCGCGATCACCCAATGGCTCTCGGATCGGCGCAGCCTACTGGCGCAGCGCGATATCGATGATATCCACCGCGCGGTGGATTACCTCAACATCACCACGCAATGGGTTCAGAGCAAAGCAACGGATGAGAATCTCGACGATATCACCGATACGCTCTTGCTTGCGATGCATGATCTGCGCACGGTTTTGGTGCGCAAAAAGGCCGATCGCATCCTAAAAGGGCGCGGCTAACAGCTTCTAGGCTTGCCCGATTTTCACCGACCGCATCCAAAACCGCATCGTCAGCAATACTGCCGCCGCCGACAGGCCGATCACAAGACCGCCCCAAACGCCCTGCGCGCCATAGCCCATGACAGTGCCCAAATAATAGCTCGCGGGCGCGCCCAATCCCCAGTAGGACAAAACCGCGATCCACATCGGAATCCGCGCGTCCTGAAGACCCCGCAGCAAGCCAAGCGACATCACTTGCAAACTGTCCGCCACCTGAAAAATCCCCGCCAGTAGCAACAGACCCGTGCCCATAACGATGATTTCACCGCGCAGAGGATCGTCAGGCGCAATAAAAGCCCCGACCAAAAACTCTGGGTACAGCACAAAAAGCGCTACCCCAAACAGCGACAGAATAAACGAGGCCAGCGTCGCCACCAGCGCGCCACGGCGCAAATGCGCTTCATCACGGATGCCGTAAGCACGGCCAGCACGGATCGTCGCCGCGGCTGACAGGCCAAGATGCACCATGAAAACCGCCCCCGCCATCTGAAGCGCAATCCCGTGTGCCGCCAGTTGAATCGTCCCCAACCAACCGATCATCAAAGTCGCAAGGTTAAACAAGCCGACCTCCGCCAGACTGGTGATGCCAATCGGCGTCCCAAGGCGCACAACTTCGCGAAAAGCTTCCCAATCGGGCCGCCAAAACCGCACGAACAATTCATGCTCGGGCAATTTGCGGATCGCATAAAGCCCCATATAAATCAGCAAAAGCGCGTTCACCCCAAGGGAGGCAATCGCCGCCCCGCGAATTCCCAACTCTGGCGCGCCTAAGTTGCCGAAAATGAACGCGTAATTCATCACGATGTTCAAACCCACGGCCGCCAGCGACGCATAGAATACCGCGTTCGCCCGTTCCAGCGCCGAAAGATACATCCGCAAAACCGTCGCCAAAAGCGCGAGCAACATCCCCGGAGCCGAGATGCGCAAGTAGGATTGCGCCGCAAGCGAAAGCTCGGGGTCCTGCCCCGCCGCAATCAAAATCGGCGCGGAATAAATCATCGGAATCATCACAACGACCGAGAAAAACCCGACCGCCCACATGCCCATGCGCGTGACACGGCGAATTTGCACCGGATCACCCTGCGAATCTGCAGCCGCCACGAGGGGCACAACCGCCCCCGCAAACCCCGATCCCAGAATGAACAGAATAAACGCAAACGACGTACCCAAAACACCCGCCGCCAGCGCATCCACAGAATACCATCCCAGCATCAGCGTGTCGGTCATATGGACCGCAAACTGCGCAAGTTGACTACCAATGAGGGGCAAACCAAGGACGACGATTGCACGCATATGCGCGCCGTATGACATTTCTTTAAGCATGAATTTCGCTTACGCCTGTTTTCTGAGCAATACAAGAATGGAGAGGTGTAAAATTCCACCCTCACGTCACCATAGGGCGAACTTACGAATACTTTATGCGTTTTCGACATTTTGTGGCACAATTTCGCCACGCGTAACAAATGCATACATAAAAACAGGAGCAAAAATGCAGGAAATTTTTTCGGGCGTAAGTTGGGCCGCCGTTTTTGTCGGGGCTATTGTATCCTTTGTGGTGGGCTGGCTTTGGTATTCCCCCAAACTCTTTGGCGTCAAATGGGCCGAAGGTGTTGGCGTTAAATTGGGGGATTCATCTGAAATGCCCAAAGTCGCGATGATCAGCCAAGCCCTCGGCCTCTTTCTCATGAGTTGGTTTGTTGCCGTCACCGCCGCCTCCAACCACCTCCTCACTGTCATCCTCGCAACTCTCGCCTTCACGGTGATGGGGTATGCCAACGGTGCCTTCGCGCAACACTCCGACTACGCCCGCAAAGTGAACGCTGGCTACTGGCTGGTCGCGCTTGTCATCATGGTTATCTGTAACGGCATCTTCTAAACCCGCGGCTTCCCTTTCGCGGGGAGGCCAACAGACACACGTCCCCTAAATGAATCCCCCTTTGTACAAAATCACCGCGCTACCGCTTGCTTGCTCCGCATCCCAATGTCACAATAGCCAGCAACCAAAATCAAAAATGAGCAGCGCATCATGGCAAACGACCTTCTTTCTGGCTCCGTTCCTGAAAAAGAATACGACGCCTCTTCCATCCAAATTCTTGAGGATATGGAGCACGTGCGCCTGCGCCCTGGCATGTATATTGGTGGCATCGACGAGCGCGCCTTCCACCACCTCGTCGCCGAAATCGTCGACAACTCGATGGACGAAGCGGTCGCGGGCCACGCCACCCGCATCGAGGTCGAACTCCACGCCGACCACTCGGTCACCATCCGCGACAACGGCCGTGGCATCCCCATCGATCCGCACCCAAAAGACCCCACAAAAACCGCCCTCGAAATCATCTTCTGTACCCTCAACGCAGGCGGCAAATTCGGCGGCGACGCCTATGAGACCTCGGGCGGACTGCACGGCGTGGGTTCCTCCGTGGTCAACGCCCTCTCCGACCACCTGCGCGTCGAAGTTGCCAAAAACCGCGAACTTTTCGCGATGGAATTCTCGCGCGGCGTCCCCCAAGGCCCGATCCAGAAAATCGGTGCCGCCCCCAATCGCCGTGGCACTTCGGTTACCTTCCACCCCGACGCCGACATCTTCGGCAGCCAAAAGTTCAAACCCAAACGCCTGTTCCAAATGGCCCGCTCCAAAGCCTACCTCTTTTCGGGCGTTGAAATCCGTTGGAAATCCGAAGTCGACGATGGCGAAACCCCGCTTGAGGCCTCCTTCCACTTTCCCGGCGGCCTCGCGGATTACCTCAACGAAACCCTCGGCACCTCCTCCACCTACGCCGACGCGCCCTTCGCAGGCAAAGTCACCTTTCAAGAAAAATTCGGCGTCCCCGGCTCCGTGGAATGGGCCGTCAACTGGACCCCCGCCCGCGACGGCTTCATCCAATCCTACACCAACACCGTCCCAACCCCCGAAGGCGGCACCCACGTCGCCGGTTTCTGGGCCGCCCTCCTCAAAGGCATCCGCGCTTACGGCGAACTGGTGAACAACAAAAAAGCCGCGCAAATCACCCGTGAAGACCTGATGTCTGGCGCCTGCGCCCTCGTCTCCTGCTTTATCCGCGACCCACAATTCGTCGGCCAAACCAAAGACCGCCTCTCAACCGAAGCCGCCCATAAAATGGTCGAAAACTCGGTCCGCGATCACTTCGACAACTGGCTCGCCAACGACACCAAAGCCGCGGGCGCGATCCTCGACTACCTCGTGCTGCGCGCCGAAGAACGCCTCCTGCGCCGTCAGGAGAAAGAGACCCAGCGCAAAACCGCCACCAAAAAACTCCGCCTCCCCGGTAAACTCACCGACTGTTCCTCCAACTCCCGCGAAGGCACCGAGCTTTTCATCGTGGAAGGGGACTCTGCGGGCGGCTCCGCCAAAATGGCGCGCAATCGCAAAACCCAAGCCCTCCTGCCCCTCAAGGGTAAAATCCTCAACGTCCTCGGCGCCGCCTCCAATAAAATCGGCACCAACGCCGAAATCAGCGACCTCGCCCAAGCCCTCGGCGTCGGCCTCGGAACCAAATTCAACCTCGACGATCTGCGCTATGAAAAAATCATCATCATGACCGACGCGGACGTCGACGGTGCCCATATCGCCGCCCTCCTGATGACGTTCTTCTTCACCCAAATGCGCCCAATGATCGACGCAGGCCACCTCTACCTCGCCTGCCCGCCGCTATTCCGTATCGTCCAAGGCTCCGAGCGCCTCTATTGCCTCGACGAAGCCGAGAAAAACGCCGCCCTCGAAAAAGGCATCGGCGGCAAAGGCCAAATCAAAATCTCCCGCTTTAAGGGCCTCGGCGAGATGGACGCAAAAGACCTAAAAGACACCACAATGAACCCCCTCACCCGCAAACTCATTCGCGTCACCATAGACGAAGACGAACCCGGCGAAACCGCCGATCTTGTCGAACGTCTGATGGGCAAAAAACCCGAAATGAGGTTCCAGTATATTCAGGAAAATGCACGGTTCGTTGAGGAGCTGGATGTTTGATTTTCTTCCACATGGCGACGCTTGCACTTAAGGAGAATGGCCATGGATGTTCAGGAACAACAAGATTGGGCGCGTGTCAGAAAAGCACGAATTTCCGCTCTTCTGTTTTCAATTTCCGTTCTTGTCTTCTCCAATATTCCCATTGTATCGGGGGAATTTTCACTTATTGGACGTTACACCGTAGATCAGGAAAGTTTCGCCCAGCTCTTAAGGTTTGCGAGCTTCGCTTTTCTCATGAATTTTGTAGCTAAAGAAAATCAAGCCAGGGTGAACTACGAACTTAAACCCAAGTTAGCCTTCCTTACAGAAGCGGAAAAACGTGGGGAAACATTTTGGAAATTTTCACAAATTTGGCTGCACGTCAGAATTATGGTGGGTATGTCGTGGTCCAGTTTACCAGTATTTATTTTCGGTATTGCCACAATTGTTGAGCCCAAATTCCCTACATATCTAGCTGCGTATTTGTTCTAATTTACGCCCGCAGAGCAATCCGGCCTAGTGAAAAGATTACGCGCCCGTCACTGAGCCGTGATCCGGAAAATTCAAAACCAAATAGGCAAAAACAGTCGCGTACCCAACAAGTGGCAAACCAGCCCAAATGGCATCACCTAGATCTACCACGATAGAAAATGCCCCCAATACGCCAATGATTAAAATCTCGATCCAAATCAGTACCTTTGCCAATGGTCTAAGGTGTTTCTTTCGTTCATTAATAAACATCAGAAAGGCTGAAGTCAGCAAGGGGATGGAAGCTGCCACAATGACTAGAGCACCTGACAATTTATCATTGAAGTCTGGATTTTTTGACCCTAGGCAATCGGTCATCCCGCAAAGGCCGAGCCCTCAGAAGGCCAGAAACAAAAACACCGAAATTAAAATCGTTTTGATCAGTAACAGATAGAATTTCAAATTCATTGCTCCATGGTTTGCGTATTTTTCCATGGTGGGCGAAAATGATTGAAATTTCAAACGACCCTTTGGCGATCACAGCAAACGAATAAGCAGCGCCCTGTTAACATTAACGTTCCCTTAATCCGCGCGCTGCGGTAAGAAACCCTTCATTCCACTTTAAAAACTTTAAAAACCGGCTCAAATCGACTTTAAAAACTTTAAACAAGTCGCCCATTTTCAAGCCGAACGATCCGATCCATCCGCGCTGCCAACTCGGGATTATGCGTCGCAATCACCGCCGACAAGCCCTCATCCCGCGCCAAATTCATCAAGGCTTCAAACACAACTTCCGCCGTTTCTGGGTCCAAATTCCCTGTCGGTTCATCCGCCAGCAAAAGCTTCGGCGCATTCGCCAACGCGCGGCAAAAAGCAACCCGCTGTTGCTCCCCGCCCGACAGTTCCGCAGGCCGATGTCCCGCCCGCGCCGCGAGCCCGACACTCTCCAAAAGCGCAAGCCCCCGTGCCTCCGCAGCCCCCTGCGAGGTCCCGTTAACAAACTGAGGTAAAACGATATTCTCCAACGCCGAGAACTCTGGCAGCAAGTGATGGAATTGATAAACAAACCCCACCTCGGCGCGCCGAATCCCCGTCCGACGTCGCTCCGAAAGCCCCGCCACGTCCTGCCCCGCAATCCGTACCACTCCGCCATTCGCGCTGTCCAAAAGACCCGCAATATGCAGCAAAGTCGACTTCCCAGCCCCCGAAGGCGCCACCAGCGCAACAACCTCGCCCCGCGTAATTTTCAGGTCCGCCCCAGACAACACATTGATCTGATTGGGTTTCCCCGTGTGATAGGACTTCTCAATCCCAACAAGTTCCAAAACATCACTCATACCGCAACGCCTCCACAGGGTTCATTCGCGCAGCCCGACGAGCCGGAAAAATCGTTACAATACAAGACAGTAGAAGCGATAACGACACCGCCTTCACCACATCCTGCCACATCAATTTCGCTGGCAATTTATAGATCCCCCGCACCGAAGCATCCCAAACATCCCCCCCCGAAGCGCCATTCACAAAGGCCAAAATCTGGTCGAAATAAAGTGCGAATAAACACCCTAAAATGACACCCAAAATTGTCCCAATAACGCCCACTAAAGCCCCGCAAATAAAGAATATTCTCATCACAGACCCTTCGGTCAAACCCATGGTCCTCAAGATGCCAATATCGCGCCCCTTGTTCTTCACAAGCATCACCAAACCCGACACAATATTCAGGCTCGCAATCAAAACCAGCACCGCCATCAGCACAAACATCACCGTGTCCTCAATCGCCAAGGCCCGTAAAAACCCGCCCGACCGATCCCGCCAAGACCACAACAACGTCCGCTCTCCACCCGCCGCCAACAGCGCAGGCGTCATGTCATCCACGCCCTCTGGATCAATAACCATGACCTCCAATTCATCCGCCACACCTTCGCGATTAAAGAAGCTTTGGGCCTCTTCAAACGGAAGGTAAACGCGAACGTTATCAATGTCATAGCGCCCAGCCGAGAAGATATAAACGACCTCGTAAACATTCACCCGAGGGCTGGTTCCAAAGGCCGTTTTCACCCCATTTGGCGAGATCAACGTAATCGCATCCCCCACATCGAGGTTCAAAGTACGGGCCATCTCGCGACCAATGGCGATCCCCTCATCAAACCGTGCAATATCCCCAATTGATGTTTCAGGATTGGCTACACGAGGAATGCCCGCGAAATCGTCGGCCGAAATCCCAAAGACCTGCGCGCCCGTATTTTGATCACCGCTATTCGCCATGACATTGCCACGCACCAACGGCGCAACGCGCGTCACACCTGGAACCTTTGCAATGGCTTCGGCACGCGCGGCATAATCGGGCATTACGCGACTGGATTGCCCCAGATCGTTGATTTCTTCTGAATTATAGACGGTCACATGCGCGTTTGACCCAAGGATCGTATCAACGAATTCGGCGCGGAACCCTGCCCGAACCGCCATTGTGATAATGAGAGCGGCGACGGCGAGCAAAATGCCGACAAGGCTGATCCACGTCATTACACTGACGCCACCGTCTGAACGGCGTGCCCGCAAATAGCGCCAAGCGATCATCCATTCAAAACGGGAAAAGGGGGCAGTTTGGTGCACCACGGGCAGCTCCTTGTTGATTGGGCAGACTTTGGGCGGAAGGTTGCAAACCGTCAAGTTTAAACAAAATTTCGGCGATATCCGGCTTGAAATTGCCGCAAATGTGAAACGCCCCGAGCGGTGGGGCGCTTCTGTATCGTCGCTTAAAGTGCCGCGTAAATCGCGATAACGCGCGCGATAGCTTCTTCTGGAGTGACTTCTTCGCTTTCACCGGTTTTACGGCTGGTCAGTTCCACAACACCATTTTTCAAGCCGCGCGGCCCAACCGTAATCCGCCAAGGCAGACCGATAAGATCCATTGTCGCAAATTTTCCGCCAGCGCGCTCTTTGCGATCATCATAGAGTGGATCGAGACCTGCTTTAACAAAGGCCTTATAAAGCGCTTCACAGGCTGCATCAGCTTCGTCATCGCCCTGTTTGAGGTTCACAATGCCAACATGGAATGGCGTCACGCCTTCCGGCCAGATGATGCCTTTATCGTCATGACTTGCCTCAATGATCGCGCCCAAAAGACGGCTCACGCCAATTCCGTGACTGCCCATATGGACGGGCACTTGCTTTTGATCCGCGTTGACAACTGTCGCGCCCATGCTCTCGGAGTATTTGGTGCCGAAGTAGAAAATCTGCCCCACTTCGATGCCTCGTGCAGTGCGGCGACGCTCCTCAGGAACCGAGTTGAATAAATCTTCATCATGGGTTTCATCGGTGCGGGCGTACCGCGAAGTGAATTCTTGCAACACGGCTTCGCATTCGGCCACATTGTCGAAATCAACTTCGCGATCCCCGAACGACAGATCGGTGACCTCGCTGTCATAGAAAACTTCGCTCTCGCCAGTGTCCGCCAAGACGAGAAACTCATGGGTGTAATCGCCGCCAATCGGCCCGCCGTCGGCGCGCATCGGGATGGCTTTGAGGCCCATGCGCTCGTAGCTGCGCAAGTAACTCACAAGATGACGGTTATAGGCGTGCAACGCATCTTCTTTGCTCAAATCGAACGTGTACCCGTCTTTCATGAGGAATTCGCGTCCGCGCATCACTCCAAAACGGGGGCGAATTTCGTCGCGGAACTTCCACTGAATTTGATAGAGTGTGAGGGGTAAGTCTTTGTAACTATTGACATGGCTGCGGAAAATATCCGTCACCGCTTCCTCATTCGTGGGACCATAAAGCATGTCCCGCCCGTGGCGATCCTGAACGCGCAGCATCTCTTCGCCGTAATCATCATAGCGCCCACTTTCACGCCACAAATCTGCGGGTTGAAGAGTGCTCATAAGAATCGGAATGTGACCTGCTTTTGCCTGCTCTTCGTGCACGATATTTTCGATATTTCGCAGAACTTTGAGGCCGAGAGGCAGCCAGCTGTAAATCCCAGCGGCCGTTTGCTTGATCATCCCCGCACGCAGCATAAAGCGGTGGCTCACGATTTGTGCCTCGGCGGGAGTCTCTTTGAGGACGGGCATAAAGTAACGAGAAAGACGCATGTGTAGGCCCTTTTGGCAAATTTTCGGTCTTTTATCCTCTATGCCAAACCGCGCACACGTTCAATGGGGCAAGGTGATCCACAGTGTAATTGCCATGCAATATCGTTAAAAGGTCTGAAACACTTGAAACCATTGGGGCAATGCGCAACATAGGGCGAAACACAAAGGATTTCCAATGGCGCTCTCGAGTTCTCAACAGTTCAAGTATTGGTCCATCGCTTTGGCGGTTTTTCTCGTCGTTCTTTGGTCCCTTGGGAATGTGCTGCTGCCCTTTCTCTTAGGGGGGGCGATTGCGTATTTCCTTGATCCGGTTGCGGATCGACTTGAAAGATTAGGTTGTTCGAGAGTCATTGCAACAGCGATTATTACCCTCTTGTCTCTTCTTGTCTTTGTGGTGATGGCGCTCCTCATTATTCCGACTTTAGTTATCCAAATCAGTGAACTCATTGGTAAAGTCCCCGAGTATTTCAACAACATCCGTGATTTTATTACCAACAAGTTCCCCGATATTGCCAATAGTGAAAGTACGATCCGCCAATCGCTCAACTCCCTGAGCGAAGCCGTGAAATCCAAGGGTGGCGCGTTGATTGAGGGCGCTTTTGCCTCGGCGCTCTCTTTGGTGAACATCATTGTGCTTTTGGTTTTGGTGCCCGTCGTTGCGTTTTATTTGCTCCTTGATTGGGACAATATGACCGCAAAAATCGACGCGCTTTTGCCACGTGACCACGCACCAACCATTCGTCATTTGGCCAGCGAAATCGACAGGACGCTCGCGAGCTTCATTCGCGGCCAAGGCACGGTGTGCCTCATTTTAGGAACGTATTACGCCATTGCCTTGATGCTTGTGGGATTGCAATTTGGCCTTGTGGCTGGTTCCGTCGCTGGAATGCTCACCTTTATTCCCTATGTTGGCGCGCTTGTCGGCGGTGGCTTGGCTATTGGTTTGGCGCTCTTTCAGTTTTGGGGCGAATGGGGCTCCATCGCCTCTGTCGCGATCATCTTTGCGATAGGTCAGGTCGTGGAGGGCAATATCCTCACACCAAAATTGGTCGGCTCCTCAGTGGGCCTACACCCCGTCTGGCTCATCTTTGCGCTTTCTGTTTTTGGCACCTTGTTTGGATTTGTCGGTATGCTTATCGCCGTTCCTGTTGCTGCCTCAATCGGAGTCGTGACGCGATTTGGGATCAAAGGGTACACCCAAAGCTATCTGTACCAAGGCACTGAAATATCCAATAAAGAGCCTGAAAATGCCCCGACAGCTGACACTTAACCTTCCGGTAAGGACGGCCCTTGGCCGCGAAGATTTCTTCGTTTCCCCCTCCAACGCCCATGCTCTGGAGACCCTAAGTGCGCCAACAGATTGGCCCTTGGGCAAGATCGTGTTGTGTGGTGAAATAGGATCTGGGAAAACCCATTTGGTTCACGTTTGGGCGGAGCAAACGCAGGCACAAATCCTTCAGGCGTGCGATCTGGAGGCCTCAAACATCGAGCAACTCGCACAGGCCCCCCTTGCATTTGAGGACGCAGATCAGATCGCTCAAGATGGCGAACGCGAAACCCTGTTGTTTCATCTGCACAACCTAATCCTTGCGAATGGACATTTCTTGTTACTCACGGCGCGCACCGCTCCAAGCCGTTGGAATATCGCCCTACCTGACCTCAAAAGCCGGATGGAGGGGACGGCTGTCGTGCAACTTCAAGCTCCCGACGACATGCTCCTCACGGTAGTCTTGCTCAAGCATTTCAACGATCGCCAATTGCACGTCGCCCCCGAGGTCGTCGACTATATCATCAAACGTATCCCACGCTCGCTCGGGTTTATTGGTGAGTTGTGTGTCGCCCTCGACCAAACCGCCCTTTCTGAAAAGCGCGCGATCACTCGCCCACTGGTCGCCAAAGTGTTGGATGTTCTGGACAAAAACCACACAACTGGCGCATAACTTCATCATAGCGTCATAAAACTCCCTTAGGTCGTCCGTATGAATGAATGTGATTTCTTAACCGCGCCCTTTCCCGCGCCCGTTCCCCTAGATCCGCAAGATTTTATGGGTCCTCGCCGTTTTTTCAATCGGGAGCTGTCGTGGCTCGCGTTCAATTGGCGTGTCCTTGAAGAAGCTGAGAATCCCAATGTTCCCCTCCTTGAGCGGCTCAGATTTCTATCGATTTCGGCAACGAACCTCGACGAATTTTACACGGTACGTGTCGCCGGTTTGCGCGAGTTGGCCCTTGCTGGCAACACCACCCCCGCCGCTGATGGACGCAGCCCTGCGGATCAACTGGTTTTGATTCACAAAGACGCGCGTGAGTTGTTGAACAAACAACAGGAAACGTGGATTTCTCTCCAAAGTGAGATGGCACAGGAAGGCATTTTGGTTCTCAAAAACAGCGAGCTTTCTGCTGAGGACAAGAAATACCTAAAGGTCTATTTTATCGATCAGGTTTTTCCTGTTCTTTCGCCGCTTGCCATCGATCCCGCGCATCCGTTCCCTTTCATTGCGAACACGGGATTCTCGCTTGCGTTGCAGCTTGAGAGCAAAGAAAATGGCCGCACCCTCAAAGCGCTCTTGCCTGTACCAGCCCAAATCAAACGGTTTATTTCCTTGCCAAGCGAAGACGGGCAATATCGTTTCCTACCCATGGAAGAGCTGCTCCTCTTACATTTAGACAGCTTGTTTCCCGGATACATGGCCAAAGGAAGTTGTGTTTTCCGTGTCCTGCGTGACAGCGACCTAGAGGTCGAAGACGAGGCCGAAGACTTGGTCCGCGAGTTTGAAGTGGCTCTGAAAAGGCGCCGCAGAGGTGAGGTAATTCGCCTTAAAATCTCGAACGGTGCACCAAAGGCCCTGAGCAAACTCATCGCCGACGAGCTTCATGTTTCCTATGACGAAGTCGTTGAAACAGAGGGGCTTTTGGGGGCGTCCGACCTCGCGGAGCTGGTGATCGACGAGCGCCCAGACCTCTTGTGGCCAAGCTTCACGCCGCGTGTTCCCGAACGCGTTCAGGACCATGACGGCAATATGTTTGCGGCGATCCGTCAAAAAGACATGCTCCTGCATCACCCTTACGAAACCTTCGACATGGTCGTGCGCTTCCTTGATCAAGCCGCCCGCGATCCTGATGTTGTGGCCATAAAACAAACCCTCTATCGCACAAGCCGCGAATCCCCAATCGTTGAAGCGCTCTGCGAAGCGGCCGATATGGGGAAATCCGTCACTGCCTTTGTCGAGCTAAAAGCCCGCTTTGACGAAGCCGCAAACATCCGCCAATCTCGCCGCCTAGAGCGCGCAGGAGCCCATGTTGTATATGGTTTCATCAACTATAAAACCCACGCGAAAATCAGCATTGTTGTGCGGCGTGAAGGCGACCAGCTTGTCACCTATACGCATTATGGCACTGGCAACTATCATCCGATTACGGCCCGAATTTACACGGATTTGTCGTTTTTCACCTGCGACCGTGCGCTCGGAAGTGACGCAACAAAAGTCTTCAATTACCTTTCCGGATACGCGCAACCTGTCGGGTTGGAAAACCTTTCGATCTCTCCGCTTTCCCTAAAATCCACGCTGCTTGAAAAAATCGCCCGTGAAGCGAAATTCGCGCAAGAGGGCAAAACAGGGGAAATTTGGGCCAAGATGAACTCGGTGGTTGATCCGGACGTCATTGACGCGCTTTATGCCGCCTCACAAGCGGGCGTGAAGATTAGTCTTGTTGTGCGCGGAATCTGTGGATTACGCCCAGGAATCAAAGGGTTGTCCGAGAATATTCGGGTGAAATCTATTGTCGGTCGTTTTTTGGAGCATTCTCGAATTGTTTGTTTTGGGAATGGCCACGGCCTCCCCAGCAAAAAAGCCGAAGTCTATATCTCCTCCGCGGATTGGATGGGACGCAACCTTGTGCGGCGCGTTGAAACTCTGGTTCAAATCACTAACGCGACAGTAAAGGCCCAGATTGTGAGCCAAATCATGGCCGCGAATATGGCGGATGTGGCGCAGAGTTGGATATTGGCACCCGATGGGTCCTACACTCGTCCACCCCATGAAGGAGGCGGGATATCCTTCAACTGTCACCGCTTCTTTATGGAGAACCCCTCGCTTTCAGGCAGGGGCAAAGCTGGGGCGGCGGATGTGCCAGAATTGGCGCATTCCAAAGATTGACAATATGCATATTCTCAAGGCAAGGTGCCTAAGAATTGAAGGAGACACACATGAGTGACGTCGATTTGGCCGAAGATCTCTGGGGCCCATTTGGACGACCACTTTTCGAGTCCCCCTCTGCGCATGCGCTAAGGCGTGTAGGGGTGGTTGATGTTGGGTCAAACTCAGTTCGCCTTGTTGTATTTGACGGTGCGGCGCGCAGCCCTGCCTACTTCTACAACGAAAAAATTATGTGTGGCCTTGGGGCCGGGCTCGGCGAAACCGGCCGCCTAAATCCCGAAGGACGCAAACGTGCCCTCGCTGCAATCAAGCGTTTCCAGCGCCTTGCAGAGGGGATGAACATCGCACCGTTGACAGCCGTCGCCACGGCCGCGGTGCGAGAGGCGGAGGACGGCCCTGAGTTTCGGGAGGAGATAACTCGGGAAACTGGCCTCCGCCTATTTGTCATCGACGGAAAAGAAGAAGCACGCCTTTCAGCACAGGGCGTCCTGCTCGGCTGGCCTGAAGCCAAAGGGCTGGTGTGTGACATTGGCGGCTCTTCGATGGAGCTTGCGGAACTGAAAGCCAGCGGCGTGGGCTATTGCGTTTCAAGCGACCTCGGCCCCTTGAAGCTCATGGGTTTCAAGACGAAAAAAAGCCAGAAGGCCCATATTAAATCCGTGATCGAAGACCTGCACAATCAGATGCCGATCACCGATAAGCGGCTATTTCTCGTAGGAGGCTCTTGGCGAGCGATTGCGCGTTTAGACATGGAGCGGCGCAACTATCCACTTCCGGTTCTCCATGAATATCGGATGACACCAAGATCGGTACTCGATACCGCAAAATGGATTGCCGAAAACGATCTCGACGATTTGGCGAGCCGCACCAATACGTCGTCCGAACGTATGGCGCTGGTTCCGATCGCGAGCCAAGTACTCAAACAATTGCTAAAAACGTTCAAACCAAAAGAAATCGCTATTTCCAGCTATGGAATCCGCGAAGGAATGCTCTATGAGCAAATGCCAAAACGGGTGCGGCGCCGTGACCCTTTAATCGAAGCCTGCCGATCCGCGGAGGCCAAAGATGCGCGTTCCCCTGGGTTTGGCCGCGAATTGTATGACTTCATCATGCCGCTCTACAAATCTGCGCCCGAGGAAACCAAGCGACTTATTAAGGCGGCCTGTTTGCTTCATGATGTCAGTTGGCGCGCCCATCCGGATTTTCGCGGCGAGGTTTGTTTTGACAACACCACCCGCGCAAACCTTGGTGGTTTAAAACATCGCGAACGTATATTTTTGGGGCTCGCCCTACTGCATCGCTACAAAAACAAAAGCGAAACGTCACGCTTTGCACCCCTGTTTGAAATGCTCACGCCAAAGCAAAAAACCGACGCCGAGACCTTGGGCAAAGCCATGCGGTTTGGGGCGATGTTTTGGACCAAACACCTGAATGCGGTTGCCAGTTTACGCTTTTACCCGAAGAAAAAAGAGTTGGTGTTGCATCTCGACCCCGAATATCAGGACTTGTTTGGGGAGGTAGCGGCCTCGCGTTTCAATGCTTTGGCTTCAGCCCTAGAATCCAACGCCAGCGTGGAATTTTCTAAAGGTTAAAGTTCGATTTCCCCCTCCTTGAGAGGGCGAATACGACGGATGATAATGTCGCCGTTCGGCATTTTCTCGGGTGCTTCATAATTCCGGAAATCATCGATCATTTCGATGAGCTCCTGAACTTTTGGCCCAAGTTCATCGCCAAAGGTCTCAAAATCCTTCAAGGCAGGCTCGATTTGCGACAGTAATTCCTTGAACAATAGCTGCAACCCTTGCTCTAATAGGTCAGCACCATCGGGTTCTCCCTGCCGTTCCGCTATACTTGGAAACGCAACAAAAGAGGCAGCAACAATGGCAAAACAAAAATGTCTCATGTTGCCACCCTAGCAAATGATTGGTGATTCTTTAAGCGTTATAGGTCAATGTCCAAAGACACAGGAAAATGGTCAGAAGCTACTAGGAGTGCTTCGCGCAAAGGGAGATCACTATAGATTTTAGGGTCATCAAACGGGTGCCAAATCCGCCAAACAGGCGCGCGTTCGCGTAACGATTGCGGTACCATTATGTAATCAAGCAAGGAACCAAGATAGCGTTTTTGGTGGGCGATGTAGAACCGCGATGTTGTTGGAGTTCCGCCAAATTTCTGGGTAAGGCCAGCAGAGGCATGCGGATCAAAAAGGCAGTTATTCCCACCCTCACCCAAAACGACTTCCACTCCGGAACGGCCAAACAGTTTTTCATATTCATCCAAACCGGGACCGTCGTTAAAATCCCCCATGACCACGACGTCTTGCCCGCGCCCTAAATGCTCGACAACGCGGCGTCGCACCCAAATGCATTGCGCCAATTGCTTGCGACGGTTCTCAATCGCAATGCGGATTTCTTCGTCTTTGTCCTTCGCCCCATAGGGCGCCTTAGATTTTGCGTGTACACCAATAAGACGAAGCGTCTCTCCACTTTGTGTCGTCAGGGTTATTTCCAAGGGCGGCTTTGAAAAAACAATCGAATCTTCCATGCCGTCCACATCGATATCCATGTGAAATTCCTGATCAAACTGGGGAGAGAGAGGCGGCTCGCCCCCCTGTGGATCATGAACGGCAGAGAGTTTCCTCGGATCATACATCAAGGCTATTTCTTGCTGGGTGTCGTTGGAAAACCCGCATACACATTTGCTGACTCTCAAGTCAAAATCGGCGGAAAATTGTTCTAAAGCCGCGACTGTCGAGCGTTTCTTTTCAGTCTCGGGAGCCTCGATAACCATGACAGCATCCGCGTCCAGCGCCTGAAATACCTTGCCTAACGCCTCGATCTGCTCCCGACGGGTTGTCTTGTATCGCCGCGAAGGCTCCTCATCATACAGCAATTTGTTGTCGCGGCTAAACAAAGCCGAGAACCACTCCGTATTATATGTTGCAAGGCGCATTAAGCGGCGTCCCTTTTTAGCTCTTCCCACGCGTGGTTGATCGCAATCAGGCGTTTTTCTGCCAGCTTCACAGCTTCGACGGGCACGCCCCGTGCGATCAGGCGATCTGGGTGCGTTTCGCGCACCAAATCGCGCCAAGCTTTTCGAATCTCTGCTTGTGAATTTGCGGGTGAAACGCCAAGGACATCATGAGGATCAGGCTCTGCATCAGGAACAAACCGCGCCCTCAATCCGCGGAACTCACGGTCATCCATCTCAAATATTCTTGCCACTTCGACGAGGAATTCATCTTCGAAAGGGTGGTATTCCCCATCGGCCATAGCAATGTAAAACAACCCTTCCATGAGGTCACAAAGGGCGGTGTGGTCGGCCCCAAACATGCGCCGGATGCGTTTGGCATAGTCCTGAAAACCAGCGGTATCCGTGCGCGCCATGTTGAAAACACGGGCTGCATTTGCTTCGTCTTCAGGGGAAATGTGGAAAACTTCGCGAAAAGCCGCAACTTCGTCGCGCGTGACTTGTCCGTCCGCCTTCGCCATTTTGGCCCCCAAGGCAATCACTGCGATCGTAAAACCAACGCTACGTTCAGGAGGGGCGCTCAGCCGATCGAAAACTTCGTAAAGGCTTTCGCCCTTAGAAAGGGCCGATAGTGCGTCGGCAATACGGGTCCAAATCGACATAGTGAAAAACCTATCAGATCAAATGATTAATGTCAGGGCTATAGGCGCTTTTGCATCAGCACAAGATCAAACCAGCGGTCAAACTTTCTCCCAACTTCAGGAAGACGCGCGATTTCACTATAGCCGATAGCTGCGTGGAAAAGAACTGCTACGGTATTATCTGCGGAAACGCCTGCAATCATTGAATGCATTCCCCTGTTTTTCGCATGTTTCTCAATAACTTGTAAAAGAGATCGTCCAATCCCAAGTCCAGAGTTCCCCTCGCCAACGATGACCGTGTGCTCGACGGTAAATCTATACCCGTTCCCGCCTCGAAATTGGCCATACGTCGCAAATCCTAAAATCCTTCCGTCTAGTTCGGAGACGATAAACGGCTCCATAGCATTTTCTTTCTGTTCCAGGAGGACAACCATGTTGGCCTGCGTCTTTTGCTGGGAGTTGAATGTAAAAACGCTGTCGCGGATGATCGGATTCCAGATGTCTAGAATTGCGTCGATATCAAGTGGAGTGGCTATGCGGATCATTTGAGAGTGCGCTCACCGGTAGGTGTTTCAATTGATATTGCGAAGGCCGGTAAGTCACCCTGTACAAACCGAATTCCTTTTGGTGGCTGAAGAGGTTCAAGGGACGATGTGAGTTCGGTGGTATTTGGGTGTTGAATTGTTGCGTACAAAAAACGGCAGTTCACATCCGCCAATTCAGAAGCGGGATGGGCGTTGCCATGCCATTGAATGAGCGCAGGAAAGCACCCATCATACGGAAGCTTTCCATCTGCGGGAACGGCCATATCCCACCGGTATTTTCCGCGCTCAAAGGCCATCGGCTGTCCAACATTTTCAGGGGAATTTGCAATGGCGGCTTTTAGGTCATTTGTTCTGCAGATCCAGTTAGTGACGCGCGGATTTCCAGAGAAGGAATCAAGATCGAACCACCTCGGATGAGGGGGGCGAAGCGCGTTTGGATCTACCGAAATGACTTCGAGATAGATATTTGGCCCGAATGAAAGCAGCCGGTTGTGTGTTCCCATTTTGGGGTGTTGCCCCTGCCCTAACAACGCAATTCCCAATGTGTCTTGCACATATTCCACCCCCTGTGAAAGGGTTTCACAGGCAATTGCAAAGTGATCTATTTCAAGCGGCATAATTTTCAATCCTGTGGCAAAGGGGCGTTCTTTGATGACGCCCCCTTCAATAAATGCCTTAGGGTTTAATGAGACGCAATATTTCTTGTGCGGCCTGTGGAATATTTGTGCCGGGGCCAAATATTGCCTTCACACCTGATTTATAAAGGAAATCATAGTCTTGTTGCGGAATTACGCCCCCACAAATGACAATAATTTCTTCGGCCCCCTGCGCTTTCAGAGCCTCGATAAGTTTAGGCGCAAGTGTTTTATGTCCCGCAGCTTGGCTGGAAATCCCAACGATGTGTACGTCGTTGTCGATCGCATCCTGTGCAGCCTCTTCCGGCGTTTGAAACAACGGCCCGACGTCCACATCAAACCCAATATCCGCAAAAGCAGTAGCAATAACTTTTGCCCCACGGTCATGACCATCCTGCCCCATTTTGACGACCAACATCCGAGGACGGCGACCTGCTTCCTGAGCGAAATCATCAACCGATTTTTGAATTGCGGCAAAATTTTCGTCACCAGCATATGCTGCGCCATAGACGCCAGAGAGGGTTTTAACTTCCGCCCGATGACGCCCAAATGTTTTTTCCATGGCCATGGATATTTCTCCCACAGTAGCCCGAGCCCGCGCCGCATCGACGGCAAGCGCAAGCAAATTCCCCTCACCCGTTTTCGCCCCCTGTTCAAGCGCCGCGAGGGCGTTTTCACAGGCGGCGGCATCACGGCTCTGCCGGATGCTTGCGAGCCGCGCAACTTGTTCGACCCGAACGGCCACGCTATCCACATCTAGGATATCGATTGGGTCCTGTTGCGCTAAACGGAATTTGTTCACCCCAACAATCACGTCGTCACCGCGGTCAACCGCTGCCTGACGTCGCGCCGCGGCTTCTTCAATGCGCAACTTTGGCATGCCAGTTGCCACGGCTTTTGTCATACCGCCCATCTCGTCGATTTCTTGGATTAGTTTCCAAGCTTCATCGGCCAAATCGGAGGTTAGTTTTTCCACATAGTATGACCCTGCCAACGGATCGACGACGTTCGTTACACCCGTTTCATTTTGCAAAATTAATTGGGTGTTACGTGCGATGCGGGACGAAAAATCTGTAGGCAAAGCAATCGCTTCATCAAAGGAGTTCGTATGCAAAGATTGCGTCCCTCCCAATACCGCACTCATGGCCTCATAGGCTGTGCGGACGATATTGTTGTAGGGGTCTTGCTCTTGAAGACTCACACCCGACGTTTGGCAATGGGTCCGCAACACCAAAGAATTTTCTTTCTTCGGTGCAAATTCCGACATGATTTTATGCCACAAGAAACGTGCGGCGCGCAGTTTCGCCGCTTCCATAAAAAAGTTCATTCCAATGGCGAAAAAGAACGACAAGCGCGGAGCAAAATCATCAACGTCTAACCCCTTGGCTATCGCGGCTTTGACGTATTCTTTGCCATCGGCAAGGGTAAAGGCAAGTTCCTGCACAAGGTTCGCGCCAGCTTCTTGCATGTGGTATCCAGAGATCGAAATTGAATTGAATTTTGGCATTTCCTGACTGGTGAATTCGATAATGTCGCTGACAATACGCATGCTCGGTTCGGGGGGGTAGATATAGGTGTTGCGCACCATGAACTCTTTGAGAATGTCATTTTGGATGGTGCCCGAAAGTTGGCTACGATCCACACCTTGTTCCTCACCTGCCACAATAAAGCTCGCCAAAACGGGAATAACTGCACCGTTCATAGTCATGGAAACACTGACTTTATCCAGCTCAATCCCGTCAAAAAGGATCTTCATATCCTCAACAGAGTCAATCGCCACACCCGCCTTGCCGACGTCCCCCTCGACGCGCGGATGGTCACTGTCGTACCCACGGTGGGTTGCCAAATCAAAGGCTACCGAGACACCCTGCTGACCAGCAGCGAGCGCCTTTCGGTAAAATGCATTGCTCTCTTTGGCCGTTGAAAAACCAGCATACTGGCGGATAGTCCAAGGCCGCCCCGCATACATTGTGGCCTTCGGGCCGCGCGTAAAGGGTGCTGCTCCGGGCACGCCACCGAGGTGGTCCAATCCCTCCAAATCCTCAGCCGTGTAGAGTGGCTTTACGGCAATTCCCTCAGGGGTATTCCATGTCAGATCATCAATTGGTCGCCCACGCAATTCGCGGGCGGCGAGTTCAGACCATGCGTCTTTCTTCTCTGTCATTGGGGTGTCCTCTTAGGTAGGCGGGCTTGTTGTCCGCAACATCCTGACTGTCAGTCAAATTATCGAAACGCTGATGTTTCCCAGCGGTTTCACTATAGGATATCAAAGTGTCGTTATTGGTTTTTAACCACTCAAGGTCTTCGTGATACTGGGCGCGCAGCACTTGCCTATGGTGGTTCTGAAATGGTGGCCAATTAGTGCCCGAAATCACAGGGGTATTGCGCTCAATCAGGGCCCTTGAAATAGCCCGCCTATTGGGCGCTGCGTTGACCCAAGGCGCGTTTGCCCGTGAGGGTTGGAACGTTGCCCCCGTCATGAGCGCTATTTGGCGAACCGGATGACCCGCCATAGCTTCAAACGGCCAAACAAGGACTTCGGCGGAGGGGAAAACCGCCCTCGCCTCGCTGATAAGTGTTTTCCAGCGCCGGGGCTGTGTCACGAGCCTATCCACGGTATTTTCACTAGGAATAGCCAGTCCACGTGGGATCGCATGTGCCAACGCTGAGGTCCAATAACCTTCATAGGAGCGTAATGAAAAAGCGATTTGGCAGCAATGATCGCCAAAAGCATCAAAGAATCGTGAGAGCCGCGGCTGAAAGTTGGGATACAGGCGTTCGCTTTGGAGGTTTTGCATCATTGTGCCGATCATCGAAGGCTCGCTCACGATGAGTTGATGCACGCCAGATTTTTCCAGCCGATCCAGTTCCATACGAATAAGTTGTGTCGCACGGTCGCGACGGCGTGGCGTATCGGGCATGATGCTGTTTTTATGGGCCATGAGACCGGAAAACAGGCCACTTCTGGTGCGGTCGCCCCCCCAAAAAGCGACGCGCTGCTCACGTGCTTCGTCCTTGTTTTGCTCAAAAAAAACGGCCAAGCTTGCTGTCGCGGTGCGATGCGCACCGACGTGGAGAATGACATCCATTTTGTTCTTCCTTTTACCAAACAGGCGGGCCCCCAGGCGCCGCGCATATGTGATCAGGAATAACATTACAGACGATCCGTAATCATAGGATTAACAGGAAAAAAACCACAAGACCGCCACCACTGCCCCTGTGCAAACGCCTCAAGAGTGCCTATGTTTGATACGAACGGAAGGCGACACATGAAAATTTTAACTTTAGTTTTCCTTGCAGTAGCGGGGGTTTCTTCTTCGGCTTTAGCCCAAGACGTACGGCCTTTTGAACCCATTGACGCACAGGATACGACGCTGGAAGACCTAAAATGGGTTTCGCGTCCAATTTTGCTCTTTGCAATGCGTCCCGATGATCCACAAATTGTGCGCCAACTGGAAATGCTGCAAGAGCAGTGGCCAGCCCTTGTTGCCCGCGATGTAGTGGTGGTGGTCGACACCGATCCCACGGCAGAAAGTGATGTACGTATAGCCATCCGTCCCCACGGGTTTATGATGGTTCTGATGGACAAAGATGGCACGATTGCACAACGCAAACCCCATCCGTGGAGTGCACGAGAATTGATCCGTGCAATCGATAAAATGCCCCTGCGCCTAGAAGAAGAAAAAGAACGTCGTGTTGTTAATCCTCGAGCTTTGCAGTAAGGGGCATCCACTTTATTCGAACTCCATAATCACGTCGTCAACTGCAAGGCTATCGCCCGCTTGTGCATTGATTTTTGCAACCGTCGAAGCTTTTTCCGCCCGTAGGATGTTTTCCATTTTCATCGCCTCAACGGTGCAAAGCGCCTGCCCCTCATGCACGGTATCTCCAATGGCGACATTCACGTTCACAATCAAGCCCGGCATTGGGCAGAGCAACAGGCGTGAGGTGTCGGGTGCAATTTTCTCGAGCATAAGGTGCGCAAGTTCCGCCTGTCGCGGTGTTCGAACCCGAACTTTGATGTCCGCCCCGCGGCTACGAATGCGAAAACCAGAAGTGATTTTGTCCACTTTAAGGACTAAATCAACGCCACTGATTTGCAATCTTGCGAGGCGATCCCCTGGAACCCAGTCACTTACCACGCGCAGAGTTTCACCATCTTCAAACGAAATATTTGCACCTTTTGGGTCGGCTGAAATCGAGACAGGAAACGCTTGATCTTGAAGGGCAACAACCCATTCCGTACCGACTTTACGCTCGTGATTATCCATCCGTCCTGAGACGCGCGCACGACGGATTTCAGATACGCGATACATCGCGCAAGTCGCCGCTGCGATCCGGCGCAAGGCGTCTTCGGACAGGGAAACCCCGTCAAAACCATCGGGATATTCCTCTTCGATGAAGGCTGTTGTGATGTTCCCCGACGCAAACCTTGGATGATCCATGACGGCCGATAGAAACGGAAGATTATGGCCAATCCCTTCGACTTCAAAACTATCTAAGGCAACCCGCATCGCCTCGATCGCCGTTTCGCGCGTTGGAGCCCACGTGCAAAGCTTGGCAATCATCGGGTCGTAATACATGCTGATTTCGCCGCCCTCATAGACGCCCGTGTCATTGCGAACGACAACGGTGTCACTCACGGTTTCCTCGGGCGGACGATACCGTGTCAAACGGCCAATCGCGGGCAAGAAATTGCGGTAGGGGTCTTCGGCATAGAGGCGACTTTCGATGGCCCACCCGTTGCGCTGAACATCGTCTTGCTTGATCTGCAACACTTCGCCAAAGGCCACGCGGATCATTTGCTCAACAAGATCAACGCCTGTGATCAATTCCGTTACCGGATGTTCGACTTGCAGACGGGTGTTCATCTCAAGGAAGTAGAATTTACTCGCTCCGTCGACAATAAATTCAACGGTCCCAGCACTCGCATACCCGACCGCCTGCGCAAGAGCGACAGACTGCTCCCCCATCGCTTTGCGGGTGGCTTCATCCAAAAATGGACTCGGCGCTTCTTCGATGACTTTTTGATTGCGGCGCTGGATCGAGCACTCGCGCTCGTTCAAATAGATCGCATTGCCATGGCTATCCGCAAGTACCTGAATTTCGATGTGGCGTGGTTGGGTCACGAACTTTTCGATAAAAATCCGGTCGTCGCCAAAACTGTTAGCGGCTTCGTTTTTACTGGATTGAAACCCCTCGCGCGCCTCTTGGTCATTCCATGCAATTCGCATGCCTTTACCACCACCGCCCGCACTCGCCTTAAGCATAACGGGGTAGCCGACTTGATTGGAAATTTTAACCGCTTCATCCGCGTCCGCAATCACCCCCATATAGCCAGGCACCGTCGAAACCCCCGCTTCTTGAGCGATTTTTTTACTGGTGATTTTGTCGCCCATGCTCTCGATTGCATTCACAGGTGGGCCAATAAAAGCCACGCCAATATCGGCTAACGCTTGAGCAAAAAGCTTGTTTTCGCTTAGGAAGCCATAGCCCGGATGTACGGCGTCCGCCCCAGATTCCTTCACCGCACGCAAAACATTCTCGATGACGATATAGGATTGGTTTGCAGGCGCGGGCCCAATGTGAATGGCCTCGTCCGCCATTTGCACATGCAGCGCCCGACGATCCGCGTCTGAATAAATCGCTACGGTTTTGATCCCCATCTTTTGGGCAGTCTTAATAACACGACAGGCAATTTCGCCGCGATTTGCAATGAGGATCTTTTTAAACATGGGACTTTCCTTAACTTGGGGCCAATACGCGCGAAACAACGCGCGGAAAAGCAAACCTACGGCCCAAGCGATGTTTGGGTCGTGTTGGATATGATGCGTAAATGGGGAGGCGCGTACGCCGTATTTTCCCGAAAATGGGCTCGACCTGGGGAGAGCCGAGCCCAGAAGGGGAAGGGTGACGCGCGGAGCGCGTCGCAGCGAGCCACAGAATAGAAAGACCCGCTACAAATACAGCCTGCACGAGAGTAGCAGCACTGGGAAGCCGATTGCTTGCACTCCCCCTAAGTTGGGCCGAAACCTGCCGATGTATCTGAGAAGTAAGCAAAAACACGCCTAGTACTCCTCGTCATCGGGGTCAAATTCATCCACGCTCACAAAGGCGTCTGGGAAATTCGCCCGCGCGACAGGCTCGTTGATTACGAGCATCGCCTCATAGCTTTTGGGATCAAAGGGCTCTTCGGCGGCGATGACCTCGCGTCCGAAAAACCAACTCAGACGCCCCGAATCCAAGTTCCCGCGCTCAAAGGGTTCGTTACCGAAGTGCGTCCACAGAGCGAGAATAAATCCCGCATCCGCCCGCCGATCTGCGGGGCGGCGATCCGCATAGCGCTCGCGGCGAATGAGTGGTGTTGGGCCTTTTTTATTGTCGCGCCGAATAGTGAAGTGGAAATCAGTGCCTGTGAGGCGACTGGGAAAGCCGCGATGTTTTAACATGGAATACCCCTATTTGTTTGAATTCGCGCAAGCTTAGAGGAAGCCGCAGGCAAGTTCATCGGGGAAATGCTAAGAATGGAAAAATCTGAGGGAAAAACGGTCGAGACTATCCGAGGACATTTGAATTCGGCTCCTCGAACTGCAGCCGAGGGGAAGGCAGGACTTACGCCCTGCCTATCTTGTGTTTTAGTATTTGGACATTGTCGGTTCTTCGACGATTGGCTCAACTTCAACGTATACTGTTTCTTCTTCGGAAGCGCCGCCACAGGCCGCAACCAAAGACAAAAGACCAATGGCGAATAGAGCTTTGATAGAATTGGACATATATGTCTCCCTGTACTGTTCTTGAAAGACGCAATCGAAGCGAATGCGCCAAGCGTCTCGCGCATTCTCCAAAAGAAATGCGTTAAGCTTGTCCCCACAGTATCCGCCCGCCTAAAAAAGAAAACCCCCCGCAGATATTTGGCGGCGATTTGATGCACGAATGCATGTTTTATCCCGCCATTACATAAGCCTAACGAAGTTCCCATCAGACATCTCCCCAGTCACAAGTGGCGTCGCGGACCACAAAATTATCAAAGAACTGAAGGATATCTGGGTTTGCCTCACCAAATGCGAGGTCCTGTTGAGAAAGCGAAATGACAAGGCCAACTTCGCCCCCGACATTCGCCGCCAAGACGCGCGGCAGGGCAAAAGTTTCACACAGAAACAGAATATCTTCTGCCGCGGTGTCATACTCAATGCCAGTGCCGTCGCGGGTGATTTCTGGCGCGACAAACCGAAAAATTGCATTCGGTGTTTCTGCCTCCTCCGCCCAAATCACCTGTTTGAATTCAATGGATTGCCCCGACGGCACCGCAATGGGGTCAGCCAACGCCGCGCTCCCGATCCCGCACAAGACAATGGAAAGCCGCTTCATGCGTCCACCGCGTCTGCGGATATTGCGGCATGGCGCAGCCACCGCGCCCGCAATTTTGGGTCTGCAAGGAGTGCTGAAATCTGAGCCTCTATAGCGGGTTTTGGGAAGGTTTTGGCAGCGACTTCGCCACCTGCCGTGACATGCAATTCTGCGCCCTGCCCTTCAATCAAAATCACTGGGGAAAACCCGCGCAAATCTTGCAAGGCTCGCCACAAATCTTGCCGAATCTGCTGCGCCAACCGACCGCGCGCACAGAGGGGAAAGACACTTTGTGCCGACACATCAAAGACAACTTCGCCACGTCGCGAAAGCGCGAGACTATCTGACGTTCGTTGAATATGCCATTTTCTGCGCACGGTGCATTCCGTTAATTAAAGGGTTGGGCCACTTCACACTGACTTACAGCGGGATATTGTCGTGTTTTTTCCACGGGTTCTCGAGCTTCTTATTCCGCAGAGAGGCAAACGCGCGCGCCACCCGTTTACGTGTGCTGCGCGGATGAATGATCTCGTCGATGAAACCACGCTCGGCGGCCACAAACGGATTGGCAAAACGCGCCTCATAGTCCGCCGTGTGGGCCGCGATTTTTTCATCATTGCCGATGTCGCCACGGTGAATGATTTCAGTTGCTCCTTTGGCCCCCATCACCGCGATTTCGGCCGTGGGCCATGCGTAGTTAAAATCGCCGCGCAGGTGCTTACTCGCCATCACATCATAGGCGCCACCATAGGCTTTGCGGGTGATTACGGTCACCTTGGGAACGGTCGCCTCGCCATAGGCAAACAGCAATTTAGCGCCATGTTTGATCACACCGCCGTACTCTTGGCTTGTGCCAGGCAAGAAGCCGGGTACATCAACCAAAGTCAGGATCGGGATTTCAAAGGCGTCACAGAAACGGACAAAGCGGGCTGCCTTACGAGAGCTATCAATGTCAAGACAGCCCGCCAGCACCATCGGCTGGTTCGCAACGACGCCGACGGTAGAACCTTCGAGCCGAATAAAACCAGTGATGATGTTCTTTGCGAAATCCTCTTGGATTTCATAAAAGTCGCCCTCGTCGCCGATTTTGTGGATCAGCTCCTTCATATTGTAGGGCGTATTTGTGTTCTCAGGAATAAGCGTATCGAGACTTTCCTCGATCCGATCCGGCGCATCAAAAAATGGCCGCACAGGTGGCTTTCCACGATTATTCAGGGGGAGGAAATCCACAAGACGGCGCACCTCTGTGAGGGCCTCGACGTCATTCTCAAACGCGCCGTCGGCAACGCTGGACTTCTTAGTATGGGTGGACGCGCCGCCAAGTTCCTCGGCGGTCACAACCTCGTTGGTCACAGTTTTCACCACATCAGGGCCCGTCACAAACATATAAGACGTGTCTTTGACCATGAAGATAAAGTCGGTCATCGCAGGTGAATACACGGCGCCACCAGCGCATGGCCCCATAATCAAGGAAATTTGTGGCACAACACCGCTGGCCATAATGTTGCGCTGAAACACTTCGGCATAACCTGCAAGACTGGCAACACCTTCTTGAATCCGTGCGCCGCCCGAGTCGTTAATGCCAATAATGGGCGCGCCATTTTGCATCGCCATATCCATGATCTTGCATATCTTTTGGGCGTGGGTTTCCGAAAGTGACCCTCCGAAAACGGTGAAATCCTGAGAGAACACATAGACCATACGGCCGTTGATGGTGCCCCAGCCGGTAATAACCCCATCGCCTGCCGGGCGCTGTTTTTCCATACCAAAATCGGTGCAACGATGTGCGACGAACATGTCGAATTCTTCAAAGCTGCCCTCATCAAGCAGAAGCTCAACACGTTCACGCGCCGTCAATTTCCCTTTGCCGTGTTGCGCATCTATGCGGCGCTGACCGCCGCCCAGTTGGGCTTGATCGCGGCGCTCAGCGAGCTGGGTGTCAACATCTTTCATGGGACGTCCTCCGGTCGGGATTCGTTATCTATTGCTGGACCATACCCACCCAATGGCAAAAGCCAAAGGTGAATTCAGAATATTTGCAAACTCATTTGCAACACTCAATTGAATACTGCAAATATGCAAATCTCCACTTTCAGCGCATCGCCAATGGACATTCTCAAATCGCGCCTCTACATCTTTCGAATGGATGAGAAACCCACCGTTCGGCTTTTAGATCGAACCACCCCACCAAATCTCGGAACGTTAATCCTCCTCGCAGGACTAGCAGCGCTCTCGATGAATATCTTCCTGCCATCCCTCGCTGGCATGGCAGACCATTTTGACACCAATTACCGCCTCATTCAGCTCTCCGTAGCCCTTTATCTAGGCGTCAACGCAATCTTGCAGGTCTTCATCGGCCCCCTTTCCGACCGGTTTGGTCGTCGCCCGATCATCTTAGGCGGAATTGTGATCTTCCTTATCGCGACCCTTGGATGTATTTATGCACCCTCAGTTGAGATATTCTTATCTTTCCGCATGTTACAGGCCGTAATAGTAACAGGAATGGTCCTCTCACGCGCTATCGTTCGTGACATGGTTGGACAAGACGAAGCCGCCTCAATGATTGGCTACTTAACCATGGGCATGTCGATTGTCCCGATGGTTGGCCCAGCGATCGGCGGCGTCTTGGACACCCAATTTGGCTGGCAAGCCAGCTTTTGGATGATGTTCATTCTCGGCCTAGGCCTCCTTTGGCTTACCTTCTATGATTTAGGCGAAACCGCATCCAGAACCAGCGCGAGCTTCCGCGAACAGGTCCGCCAATACCCAGAACTTTTCAGCTCCCTTCGGTTCTGGGGCTATGTTGCCTGCGCCACTTTTGCATCAGGATCTTTTTTCGCCTATCTCGGCGGGGCACCGTATATTGCTAGCGAAGTGTACCTCCTCCCCCCTGAATGGACAGGCATATACTTTGGTGCTCCCGCGCTCGGTTATTTCGCTGGGAATTATATCTCTGGCCGCTTCTCGCGACGGTTTGGCATCGACAAAATGATCCTGTGGGGAAGTTTACTCTGCACCGCGGGCATGGGCGCCTCTTATTTAACCTTCGCATTTTCCGAGGGGTCAGTTGAAATTTTCTTTGCCTTTATGACATTTATTGGCCTAGGAAACGGCCTCGTGTTGCCCAATGCAAACGCAGGCATGCTGTCGGTGCGCCCACATCTCGCAGGCACGGCAAGCGGAATTGGTGGCGCGATCATGATTGGCGGCGGCGCGGCCCTTTCGGCCTTTGCTGGCACCCTCCTTAGCCCTGACGCGGGCCCCCTCCCCTTGGTCACCCTCATGCTCGCCTCCTCTGTCATGGGTGTCATTTCTATCCTTTTCGTCTTGCGTCGAATCCAAACGATCGGTTAACTTTGCAAAACCCGAAGACCGGTCGGCAAAACTGCAAAGCTCGGAAGCAAAGGCGAAAATGGCAACTCAAAAACTCTACGCTGGGGTAAAGCTTCGGGAAACGCGCACTAAGTTGGGGCTAACTCAGAAGGCGTTTGCCGAAAAACTGGGGGTTTCGCTCCCCTACCTCAACCAAATGGAAAACAATAAGCGCCCGATAAGTACGGGTGCGGTTTTGGCCCTCGCGCAGGAATTTGGTTTTGATGTTACAACGCTTTCCATCGGTGATTCCGAACGGATGGTCAGTGATATGCGCGAAGCCTTTGCGGACCCCGTTTTCACTGACGGGCCACCACCTCTCGCGGATATGCGTCTGGCCGCGTCAAACGCACCTGCGCTAACCCGTGCGTTTCTGGACCTCCATCGCGCCTACCGCCAAAGCCACGAACGCCTCGCATCCCTCGACGAGATTTTGGGGCGCGAAGATAGCCGCATCGCCCCAAGCCCGTGGGAAGAAGTTCGCGACTTCTTTCACTATTGCGACAATTACATTGATGCAGTTGATCGCGCGGCCGAACGGGTCGCCGACCCTGAGCATGGGGGTATCACGTCGCAAGACCGCGCGACGGATGCTCTGAATGCGCTTGGTATTCAGGTAGACTTTCAGGGTGATACAGTCTTAAGAGGGTTCAACCCTGTTACCCGCACCCTAACTCTCTCCAAATTTATTTCGCCACCAACGAGACGATTCCAGCTCCTTTTGCAACTCGCCTTCCTAACACAAAACGAACTTCTGGAGGCGACATTGGATCTGGCACGGTTCCAAACAGAAGAGGCGCGCGAGATAGCAAAAATCGGGCTCGCCAACTATTTTGCAGGGGCTGTCCTCCTACCCTACCGCGCCTTTTTGAACGCCGCACGCGAGACACGGCACGACCTTGAACTTTTGGCAGCACAGTTTGGCGCATCCATTGAGCAAGTCGCCCACAGATTATCCACACTTCAACGCACGGGTGCCAAAGGTGTTCCGTTCTATTTCGTACGCGTCGATCAGGCCGGCACGATAACAAAACGCCATAGCGCCACTCGCTTGCAGTTTGCCCGCTATGGCGGAGCCTGCCCGCTTTGGAACGTGCATCGCGCGTTTGAAACACCAGGACGTTTTCTCAGACAATTAGCGCAAACCCCTGATGGGCTTAAATATTTCTGCCTCGCCCGCGATGTTTCAAAGCCAGCAGGCTCGTTTAAGGCGCCCGTCCGCCGCTATGCCATCGGCTTGGGTTGTGAAGTTAAACACGCAGAACACCTTGTTTACGCTGACGACTTCGACGTGAAAAATGATCGGGCCTTTGAACCCATCGGCGTAAGTTGCCGCATATGTGAGCGCCCGAATTGTCATCAAAGATCGGTCCCGCCACTCGAAGCGCGGCTAAAAGTTGACCACAACGCACGGGGTATCCTACCCTATGAAATTCAATAACCTGCCCAAATTCTCAAAGGAAAGATGACATGGAACTCAGCGACACGCGCATCCTCGCGGCCGACCGCGCAACGGTTTGGGCCCACCTAAACAACCCAGAAACGCTCGCGGCCTGCATCCCCGGATGTGAAGAGTTAACAGGCTCAGCCGAGGAAGGTTTTGAAGCGGTTGTAAAACAGAAAGTTGGTCCCGTAAAAGCAACCTTTAAAGGCGCAGTTACCCTTTCGGATGTCGATGCGCCAAACGGGTACAAAATTTCCGGAGAAGGCAAAGGCGGTGTCGCAGGTTTCGCCAAAGGTGAAGCCGTTGTGACACTGCGCGACGTCGACGAAGGCACTGAACTCACCTATGAGGTCGAAGCGAAAGTTGGTGGCAAAATTGCACAACTCGGCAGTCGCCTTATCGATGGTTTCGCAAAGAAAATGACCGCTAAGTTTTTCGAAAAGTTTCAAGAAATAGTCGAGAAGCCAGAAGGTTAGCTTCTCGACGTAGAAAAATTATGACCAGCTAAGCGGAGAGTATTGCCCAGATTTGATCCTTCAAAGCCATGCGTTTCTTGCGCATTTCCTGCTCGTTTAGCGCGTCGGTTGGCTCAACGTTTTCTTCTGCGCGGTGCACTTCTCGATTACATACGTGATACTCGTCGGCCAAGCGGGAAAAATGCGGATCGCTCAACTTCAAAGCATGCATTTTTTCCACGTGCTCAGGAAATTCTTCCGCGAGTTCGTGTGGGGTATGGGACATATGTTTTCTCCTGTTGGTTTCTTAACAAACATGCTTGAGTTTCACCCCAAATTCTTTGATACGGATCAAACTTTACCACCTATCGTTGATCATTTTCCCAGTTTGGATTAATCCATGGTTTCGAGGTATCTTTCGCAAGCATTCCGGCCCCTAAAATATGGTCCGCGGCCTTCTCGCCAACCATAATCGAAGGCCCGTTTAGATTGCCATTTGTCACCCGAGGAAAAATCGAGCTATCGGCCACCCGCAGACCCTGAACGCCAATAACCCGACATTCTGGATCTACCACGGCGAGCGGGTCGTTTGCGGCCCCCATCCGTGCCGTTCCACAGGGGTGATAGGCGCTTTCGGCCTCCTCGCGGATGAATGTATCAAGCTCCTCATCGGTTTGATGCGACACGCCCGGCTGGATTTCATGCTTCACGTAGGGACCGAAGGCCTCCTGAGCGAAAATCTCGCGCGTGAGGCGAATTCCAGTTCGAAAATCAGCCCAGTCTTGTGGATCAGACATATAGTTAAACTGAATTTTTGGCGCATCGGCGGGGTCGGAACTTGCCAGTTTTACCCATCCACGGCTTTTTGAGCGCATCGGCCCCATATGAGCCTGAAAGCCGTGCCCCTCGGCGGCGACCTTGCCATCATATCGAACGGCAATCGGAAGAAAATGGTACTGGATGTCCGGATATTCAATGCCAGCACGACTGCGGATAAACGCCGCGCTCTCGAACTGATTTGAGGCCCCAAGGCCCGTTTTTGACAAAAGCCAGCGCGCGCCAATGATGGCCTTGCTCACCAAATTCCAGTATTTATACAGGGTTATGGGTTTCAATGAAGCAAATTGCAAATACAACTCGAGATGGTCTTGTAGATTTTGTCCAACACCCGCGCGATCCGCAACCACCTCAATTCCATGCTCAGAAAGGTGCTCGGCGGGGCCGATCCCAGACAACATGAGGAGTTTGGGTGTATTAATGGAAGACGCCGAAAGGATGACTTCTTTGCGCGCCGAAATAACCTCTTTTGTGCCGTTCCGTATGACTTCAACGCCAATCGCACGGCCGTTTTCAATAACAACACGCTCAACAAAGGCACGCGTCAGGTTGCAGTTTTTGTGCTTCAAAGCGGGCCGCAGATAAGCGTTGGCCGCAGACCACCTGCGCCCTCCGAAGACCGTTTGCTCCATTGGCCCGAAGCCTTCTTGCTGCTCACCGTTGTAATCGTCTGTTGTGGGATAGCCAGCTTGCTTTCCCGCTTCAACAAATGCAGCGAATAGCGGGTTTTTTCGGGGGCCGCGCGTCACATGAAGAGGGCCATTATTGCCCCGCCATTCTGTATCGCCACCGTGGCCGCCATCATGCCAATGTTCCATCCGTTTGAAGTAGGGAAGAACGTCGGCATAGGACCAACCCGTCGCGCCAGATTCCTGCCAATAATCGAAGTCGCGCGCATGACCGCGCACAAAAACCATGCCATTGATGGAAGAAGACCCCCCCACGACTTTACCGCGCGGACAGGCAAGTTTCCGATCGCGCAGATGGGGTTCGGGTTCGCTTATGTACCCCCAATCATAGCGCTTCATATTCATCGGGTAAGACAGCGCAGCAGGCATTTGAATAAAAGGCCCGATGTCACTTCCGCCATGCTCAACGACCAACACATCCTTGCCTGCTTCGGCTAGCCGATAGGCCAAAGCACAACCAGCAGACCCCGCGCCTACGATGACATAATCAGCTTCCACAACAATACCTTACCTTTCGAAGTTGAACTTGAACACGCGTTTCAATATGGCGCATCAACACCTCCTGCGGCAACGTAGACGGACTTGACTTGGGTGTAGTGGTGGATGGCTTCTTTGGAGTTTTCGCGTCCCACACCACTGGCCTTCACACCGCCAAACGGGGCCTCCACGGGGGCGAGATTGTAGGTGTTGATCCAGCAGGTCCCAGCCTCAAGAGCGGCAGCCACGCGGTGACCACGCGCCAAATCACGGGTAAAAACGGCGGCCGAAAGGCCAAATTCCGTGGCGTTGGCACGACGAAGACCTTCTTCTTCGGTTTCAAAATCCAATACGGCCATGACAGGGCCAAAAATCTCCTCTTTGGCGATGATCATATCGTCGGTCACATCGCTGAAAACGGTTGGCGCAATGGTGAAGCCATTTCTGGACCCACCGGCGAAAAGGGTTGCCCCGCCAGCCATGCCCCTTGCAATATACCCTTCGACAATCTCTGCCTGGCGTTCGCTCACCATGGGGCCGAAATTAACCGCTACATCCAATGGATCGCCCATGACGACGCCTTTTAAACGTTCCTTCAAGCGCGCGAGGAACGCGTGTTTGATACCCTTTTGCACAAAAACCCGCGTACCATTTGAACATACCTGACCGGATGAATAAAAATTGCCAAGGATTGCACCGCCAACAGCGGCTTCGATATCCGCATCATCGAATACCAGTATCGGAGATTTGCCGCCAAGCTCCATAGTGACATGCTTCATATGCGCAGCGGCTGAGCTGTAAACTTTACGGCCCGTGGGCACAGAACCCGTTAAGGAAACCTTATCAACCCGCGAATCCGACGCCAAGGCGGCCCCGACATCCCCGAGGCCTTGAATGACGTTAAAGAGGCCCGCAGGTGCGCCCGCCTCCATCATGATTTCAGCGATCTTCAGTGCACAAAGGGGTGTCATTTCGCTGGGCTTAAAGACCAGTGCATTGCCACACGCCAAAGCGGGAGCAGCCTTCCAACAAGCGATTTGGGTTGGGTAATTCCACGCACCGATTCCCGCACATACGCCGATCGGCTCGCGGGATGTATAGACGAAATCGCCGTCCGCTAGGGGAATGTACTCGCCGGTTATGCTGGCGGCCAACCCGCCAAAATAGGCCAGCGCCTCGGCCCCAGAGGTCGCGTCCGCAACAAGCGTTTCTTGGAGCGGTTTACCGGTATCATACGTCTCTAAAACCGAAAGGGCATGATTGTTAGCGCGGATCAACTCGGCGGCCCGTAGCAAGACTTGGCCTCGCTGCGTTCCACTCAAGGCCGCCCACGTTTTTTGCGCCCGTGCCGCGCTGTTCAGGGCGGCGTCAATAATAGTGGGCGTGGCCGAATAGACAGTCGCAATTTTCGCGCCAGTTCCGGGGTAAATGACATCAATCTTGGTGCCCGACGTATCCTCAAGATAAGCTCCGTCGACAAAATGGCTGGCGATTGGTTGCTGCATCATTTGACTTCCTTTTGATTTAGTATGCTCGCCAAATAGATCTTGGTGATGCTGATTGGGTCGGACGTATTCTGCGCCCCTAGAGAGCGGCGAATATACAATCCGTCGATCAGCGCGGCGATTCCCTGCGCACTGTTTTCCAACTGAGAAGCGGGAATGAGGGGGCGCAGATCATGTATTAGGTTGGAGCGCAAACGCCGCTGATAGATGGACAACAGCCGTTTTGCCCCAACGGAACGGTGCGCCAAAACATAGAAATTCAACCATGAACCGACCACCTCGGAACGAAAATTACTGGCTTCAAAGCTGGCGAGGATAATACCTTCAAGCCGTTCCGTTGGTGTGGTCGCAATTGACAGAGCCACACGCACTTGAGCCCCGTACACACTGAGGATATGGCGCATTGCCGCGAGAAAAATTTGCTCTTTTCCCCCAAAATAATGATGCGCCAAACCACTGGAAACGCCCGCCCGTTTCGCGATCTGGCTGACTGTGACTTCGAGTGATCCGGCGAGGCCGACCTCATCAATCGTCGCTTTCACCAAAGCCGCGCGTCGTATAGGCTCCATTCCAAGTTTTGGCATCATTTCCTCCAAGGGGTTGCCATATTAGAAATGCTGGTTTTTAATTGACTCGTCAATCAACAAAAAAATAATGCCGAAATAGGGAGCACCAAACATGAACTCAAGAGCAACTTTTAAAACTTCACTTTCCGTAATCGCGCTTGTCGCGATGTCTACGAGCGCTGTGGCAAATTGCGACGAAGTGACATTTTCGGATGTGGGCTGGACGGACATCACTGCGACAACTGCTGCGACGACGGTTGTGTTGGATGCGTTGGGCTATGAAACGGATATCAAAGTGCTGTCCGTTCCCGTGACATATACTGCGATGGCGCAGGGTGATATCGACGTTTTCCTTGGCAACTGGATGCCAACAATGGAGGGCGACATTGCTAAATACCGCGAGGCCGGCACCGTTGATACCGTGCGTGAAAACCTCGTTGGTGCCAAATACACGCTGGCCGTAAACGCCGCGGCCTCCGCTTTGGGCATCAAAGACTTTGCCGATATCGCCGCCCATGCAGACGCGCTTGACGGTAAGATCTATGGTATCGAGCCTGGCAACGACGGCAACCGCTTGATCCAATCCATGATCGACGACAACGCCTTTGGCTTGGCCGATTTCGAAGTGGCCGAGAGCTCTGAGCAAGGCATGTTGGCCCAAGTTGCACGCACCAGCAAAAAAGACGAGCCCATCATTTTTCTCGGCTGGGAACCCCATCCGATGAACGCGAATTTCGACATGGGCTATCTGACGGGCGGGGATGATTTCTTTGGCCCAGACCTTGGCGGCGCAACAATCTATACAAACACGCGCGCAGGTTACGTTACCGAGTGTGCAAATGTTGGCGCTCTGCTTGGAAACCTCGAATTCACGCTTGCTATGGAAAATGAAATCATGGGGGCAATCCTTGATGATGGCATGGACCCATCCGAAGCAGCCACGGCGTGGCTCACAGGCAATCCCGACGCCTTTATGCCTTGGCTTGAAGGTGTCACTACCAAGGATGGCGGCGACGCTGTTGCCGCGGTTAAAACCGCCCTTGGGATGTAAACCAAATGCGCCGCTTCCAAAATTGGAGGCGGCGTTTTTCTTGGACTAACATCCGACTTCCCCAACATTCTAGGCGAGGGCTTCATGAGCTGGCTGACCGAAAAGAAAATCCCCCTCGGCGATACCGCGGAGAAAATATTTGATTGGTTGCAGCGCGAGGGCGAAGTCTTTTTCGACGCGCTGGCGATTGTGATGGAAACCATGATCGACTCGATCCTCTGGTGTCTTCAAACGCCACACCCTTTCGTAATTATTGCACTCTTTGCAATTGGTGCCTATATCCTGCAGCGCAAGTGGCAGGTCAGTCTCGGGATTGTCCTCGGATTTTTGTTCATCATCAATCAAGGCTATTGGGAGGAAACGACCGAGAGCTTGACCTTGGTTCTCTCCGCTTGTGTAGCCTGTATGGGCATGGGGATTCCCATCGGTATAGCCACGGCGCACCGTCCGAAATTATACAAATTCCTGCATCCCATCCTTGACCTCATGCAAACACTCCCGACATTTGTCTACCTCATTCCCGCAATTGTTTTCTTTGGCATTGGCCTTGTCCCCGGCCTGATTGCGACCGTCATTTTTGTCCTCCCTGCGCCGATCCGCCTCACGCATCTGGGGATCAGTTCCACGCCGTCCGACCTTCTCGAAGCAGCCGAGGCTTTCGGTGCAACACCGCGACAAAAGCTTTGGAAAGTGGAATTCCCCTACGCCATTCCACAAATTCGTGCCGGACTAAACCAAACGATCATGCTCTCGCTTTCCATGGTGGTGATCGCAGCACTCGTAGGCGCGGACGGCCTTGGCGTGCCAGTTCTACGCGCCCTCAACACCGTGAACCCGGCGCTTGGGTTTGAGAGTGGCTCCATCATTGTTGTCGTCGCAATTATGCTCGACCGTGCATTAAGGATCGAACGCAAATGAGTGATCAACCGCGCAAAACCGCCGTTACGTTTGACAATGTATCTATTGTTTTCGGCGACAATCCCGAAATAGCCCTCCCCCTTATGGATGCGAATGGCGAACGCAGTGACATTCAAAAAGAGACGGGACAAGTCCTTGGCGTGCATAACTGTAGCCTTTCGGTTCAAGAGGGTGAAATCCTTGTACTCATGGGGCTTTCTGGCTCTGGGAAATCGACGTTGCTGCGCGCGGTCAACGGCCTCAATCCTGTCATACGCGGGTCTGTCTCAGTGAATGACGGGGATCGTATGGTCGATGTCACCCATGCGGACAAAGACACGTTGCGCCAAATCCGTCTCAACCGCGTGGCGATGGTGTTCCAACAATTCGGTCTTTTGCCGTGGCGCAGTGTCCGAGAAAACGTCGGGCTTGGGCTTGAACTCGCAGGGGTCGACAAGGAAACCTACACCAAACAAATCGCGCATTACATCGAGTTGGTTGGGCTTTCCGACTGGGCAACTCGCAAAGTCGGTGACCTTTCAGGCGGGATGCAACAACGGGTTGGACTGGCACGCGCCTTCACAACCGAAGCGCCGATTCTTTTAATGGACGAACCGTTTTCGGCCCTTGATCCCCTCATTCGTGCACGACTTCAGGACGAATTGATCGACCTCCAAAAATCGCTAAATCGCACCATTATTTTCGTGAGTCACGACCTGGATGAAGCCTTCAAACTTGGCGACCGCATTGCGATTATGGAGGGCGGACGCATTGTTCAATGTGGTACACCCAAGGAAATTTACTCAAATCCGGCCAACGAATATGTCGCCGATTTCGTCGCTCACATGAACCCGCTGCACGTCCTTGTCGCGGGCGACATGGTTCAGGAGACCGAGGGCAGCACACAGGGTGAAGTTCCGGAAAACACGCCGCTTTTCGAAGTAATGACACAGCTCTCGACGCAAGATGAACCCCTCGCAGTGACTCGAAAAGGCGATATTGTCGGGCAAATAACACAGGCAAATGTTTTGGAAAAACTCATTGATCCACGCGGCTGACTTAGGGGAGCGGCGGTGTCTTCACTGCCACTCGTTTTAAGACGAATTCGCGCCAAGTGATGAAACTGACAGACGCCATGATCAATATACCGCCCACTACAACCCAGAAATCCACAGGCTCGCTAAAGAGGACGACCCCAAGGAGGGCAGACCACAAAAGCTGCAGGAAAGTAACAGGTTGGGTGACGGCCATGGGGGCCAGACGGAAGGCCATTGTCATTGTAAAATGCCCAGCAGTCGCGAAACCTGCGACCAAGAAAAGCAAAGCCAACTGCGCTAAAGTCGGTGTTACCCAAACCGCCATCGCAAAGGGAAACAGGCCAATTGTAACTGTCATCGAGAGCATCGCCACGATCACAGTCGGGCTAATGCGCCCCGCCAATCGCCCCACCACAAGGTAGCTTGCGGCAAAGGCAAGCGCGGTCCCAACCATGGCGATATGTCCGGGCGAAACTTCGCGAAAACCGGGGCGCAGGATGATCAAGCCCCCGATCAGGGCAACAATAATCGCCGCGACCCGACGGAACGCGAGCTTTTCGCCCAGGAAAATCGCGGCACCAAGGGTTACATAAATCGGCGTCATGTAATTCATGGCCGTGACTTCGGCGATTGGGATCTGCGTCATGGCATAGAACCACGCAATGACGCCAAAAGTATGCACAACGCCGCGCAGTGAAAAAAGCCACAAAGCGGACCGATCCAACGCCCCCTGCTTCCATGCGGTCTTTACTGCAGGTAACATCGGAACGAGGAAAACCAGCCCCAACAAATACCTAAGGAACGCCGCTTCCGCTGCGGGGACATCACTCCCCACGACCTTTACGATGGCCGTTACGGCGATAAAGCAGAGGCCCGTCACCAGCATCCATAGGATTGCGGTCAGCGTATTATTTGGAGCGGATATCATGTGTCGACATGATCCCAATAATTTGGTTGGTACAAGCGCCGAATTGTACCCTTACACGCCGATAAGCAAGCTTAGCGCGATCGACCACATCATGAGTCCAACAAGAACGTCCAGAATACGCCAAGCTTTGGGTTGCGCAAAGATCGGCGCGAGATACTGAGCGCCGTAGCCAAGGGCAAAAAAGAAACTGAAGGATGCGAGCGTGGCCCCAAGGGCAAAACCATAGCGCCCGCCCTCATATTGCGCGGAAAGACTTCCCAGCAAGACGACCGTATCGAGGTAAACATGCGGGTTGAGCCATGTGATCATTAAACAAGTGAGCAATGCGCTCCAAAGGGATTGCTTCGCTGTGGCGCTTGGATCCAAAGCCTGCCCCCCGTGCCACGCGGCGCGAAATGCCATCCCCCCATAGGCAAGCAAAAAGGTGGCACCGCCGTATTTCGCGATTGGTAGTACTTGGGGTAAGATTTTCTCAATTTGCTCAAAGCCAAAGACTCCGATGGTGATCAATATCGCATCCGACCCTGCACAGGCAATGACGAGCGGCAAAACATGGGAGCGACGGATACCTTGGCGCAAAATGAACGCGTTCTGTGCCCCGATTGCCAGAATGAGACTCAAGCTGGTGACAAAACCCGCGAGAATTACTGAGAAAGCAAAGGGAGGCGTGGACGCAATCATCGGAAACCAATCAAATTTTCTCTATTTGATACCCATCGATAGCGGTTGTGTCTAGTTAAAGAAAATTATTTTGAGTTAGGAATTATAATGTTGGTTTCCAAATCACTCGCAGCCTTTGCTGCCGTTTTGCGCCATGGAAGTTTTGAAGCTGCGGTGCATGAATTTTCGGTGACACCGTCGGCGATTTCAAAGCGGATCAAAGGTCTGGAGGAACTTCTTGGGGCGGTATTTGTTCTGCGTGCAACACCCTGCACGGGGACACAGGTTGGCGCGCGCTGGCACTGACATTCCGAAGGTATCGCCCTCCTTGAAGCGACTTTGTGCAAAGATCTAGGCCTCCCAAACGCGAGCCCAACGCCGCCCTACATCAAGATCGCGACCAATGCCAACAGCCTCGCGTCGTGCCTTATGCCCGCATTGGTCGCCAGCGAGGGCGTCATGTATGAGTTGATCGTCGACGACCAAGAGCATTCCGCCGAGTGGCTTCGGCGGGGCGAGGTGCAGGCGGCGATCACCTCTCATTCAACGGCCATTCAGGGCAGCGATTCAGCATCTTTGGAAAGCCTACGTTACATTGCTTCCGCGAGCCCCGAGTTTATCAAGCGATGGTGTCCACAGGGCATAACCGATGAAGCGATCCGCACAGCTCCTGCGCTTTAGGATAGTCACAAAGATAAGCTGCAAAGGGAATGGGTTCACCGCCAACTCGGTCACAATATCACGACTCAGAACCACAAAATCCCCTCGGCACGGGGTTTTGTGGATGCCGCCTTGCTGGGCATGGGGTGCGGCATGATCCCTGAAGTGTTGATTAGGGGCACCTCACGCAGGGACGTCTGGTCGCCCTTGATCCCGCGACTCCGCTGGATATTCAGTTGTTTTGGCAGGTCAATCGGCGGGTTGCTCCGGCGCTCGCCCCCCTTACAAAAGCGGTAAAATTGGCAGCGACCAAAGCCCTCCTTCCACCATAGAAAAAGGCCGCATGGGTTTCCCCAGCGGCCTTAAAAACAGATTGAACTGATGGGTTTAAAGCTGGCTCATAACCTCGTCGCTCGCTTCGAAATTCGTTGTCACACGTTGAACATCGTCATCATCTTCGAGGGCATCGACAAGCTTCATCAACTTTTCCATACCTTCAAGATCAAGCTCGGTTGTCATCGTTGGCTTCCAGATAAGTTTGGCTGTCACGTTTTCGCCAAGTTCCGCCTCAAGCGCGGTTGAAACTGCGTTCAAATCCGTGTCCACACAGTAAATGACGTGCTCCTCTTCGGAGCTTTCAACATCATCGGCACCAGCCTCAATCGCGGCCATCAAAACCGTGTCTGCATCACCGGCGCTGACGTCGTAAACAATCTCGCCTGTGCGATCAAACATGAAGCTAACCGAGCCTGTTTCGCCAAGATTGCCACCGCTTTTGGTAAACGTGGAGCGCACATTGGAGGCTGTTCGGTTGCGATTATCGGTCATCGCTTCGACAATCACCGCAACCCCGTTTACGCCATAGCCTTCATAGCGAATTTCTTCGTACTCATCGCCATCACCAGCAGTGGATTTCTTAATCGCGCGATCAATCACATCCTTTGGAACGGATTGGGATTTGGCCTCTTTTACGGCCATCCGCAAACGTGGGTTTTTTTCAGGATCTGGGTCGCCCATTTTTGCGGCAACGGTGATCTCTTTGGAAAGTTTTGAAAACAGCTTTGATCGGATCGCGTCTTGGCGTCCTTTACGGTGCTGAATATTCGCCCATTTTGAATGGCCTGCCATTGGTGCCTCTTAGGTTCAATCTCTGTTGGATGCGCTTATAGAACAGCGCTCGGGTGCATTTCAAGTGCGCGCGGGGAATTCCCTTACAACGGCCAAAGAAGCGGAATGATTGCAGAGGCCAAAATACCGATGGATAGGTTGAGAGGAATCCCGACCCGCAGAAAATCTGAGAACTTATACCCGCCTGGCCCGTAAACCAGCATGTTGGTTTGATAGCCGATTGGCGTCGCAAAACTCGCCGAGGCGGCGACCATCACAGCAACGACCAAGGGGCGCGGATCTACACCCAACGCTGAGGCAAGACCGATGGCAATGGGCGTGACCACCACGGCCACAGCATTGTTGGACACGAGTTCGGTGAGCACTGACGTCAGAAGATAAATTGCCCAAACGATCATGAAAGGGGGTAGTTTTGCGAGCCCCGGAGCCACGCCATTAACGATCAATTCCACAGCCCCAGAGGCCTCAAGCGCGGCCCCAATCGCGAGCATCGAAAAGATCAAAGCAAGAAGGCGGCCATCGACAAATCCGAAGGCTTCATCCGCGTCGATACAGCGTGTCAAAAGCACCGTAGCCACCGCAAGAATTGACAGCAGAAAAATTGGCGCAACACCAAAAGCCGCAAGGGCCACAATCCCCACAAGTGCCGCCATGGCAACAGGTGCATGCCCACGACGAAACGCACGCTCCGACGGATGTGACACATCTGCGAGCGCCATATCCGAGACCAAACGGGCCACATCCGAGGGCGCACCTTCGAGGAGCAACGTATCCCCCACACGCACCACGAGGTTTTCCAACTGACGTCCGATATTTTGGTTCCGGCGGTGAACGGCCAGCGTATAAACACCATACCGCCGCCGCAAACGCATCGCGCCTAGCGAGCGGCCCACCATCTTACAATCCGGTGTAATCAGCACCTCAACCGTGCTGGTTTCGACCGAGGAAAGCTGGTCCACCCGCTTGAGGGATTTGTTGCGCTGCAAAGACAAAAGCTCCTGCATTTCCGTGCGCAAAACGACCCGGTCACCCGTCTGAAGCACGACTTCGGCCATATTCCCCCGCAGCGAAATATCGCCGCGCAGAACGTCGATCAGCCGCACACCGTCGCGCTTAAAGAGTTGAACGCCCGATACTTCACGGCCAATCAGGTCGCTGTCGGGTGGGATCGCCGCCTCACTGAAAAACTTTTTCTTGGACTTATCAGACAGGAGAGATGCCATGCTATCACGATCTGGAAGCAGTCTTGGCGCAATAAACCGTAGGTAAATCATGCCCCATGCCACCAAAACGATGCCCAGTGGCGTGACTTCAAAAATCGAAAACGCTTGCATCCCGTTGGCGCGCGCAACCCCGTCCACCAAAAGGTTGGTTGACGTCCCGATCAAAGTTAACGTTCCGCCCAAAATCGCGCCATAGGACAAAGGGATAAGTAGCTTGGACGCCGAAACCCCTAGTTTCTTGGCCAATTGTACAAAGACTGGAATCATCACCACGACAACGGGCGTGTTCGACACGAAGGCCGATGCCACGACGACAAATGCCATCATCGCGCCAATGGCCATTGCGGGGTGCGTTTGAACGTTGCGCTCGGCCCTTTGGGTAAACCATTCGAGCGCGCCCGTGCGTACCAAAGCGCCCATCACGACGAACATCGCCGCAATCGTCCATGGGGCCGGATTTGACAACACTTCCAAGGCTTTGTCGTATGGCAAAACGCCAAGAGCCAACAAAACGGCGACCCCCGCGATGGCCACCACCTCGGTTGGGTAGTATTCCCGCAAGAACAGAATAAACATGATAGCAACCACGGCCAAAGTCACAATGGCTTGGCCAAATTGCGAAAACTCAAACAACATCATAGGTTTGCAGACCTTATTCTAGTCGCACCATCTTTTACCAAAGGTGCGGCATGTTCAAGCGCCGGTTTGGCGCGCGGTTGTACGAGGAAAACCCCTACAAACATCAGAGACAGGGCGAGCCAAATGTAAACGGAATAGGTTTCGTTGAGGAAGAGAATTGACCACAGCAACCCAAATCCGGTCACGAGGTAGGCCACTTGCGCGGCGAAAACGGACCCTGCCCTGCCGACAAGCCAAACATACCCCCCGTAAACGACCGCATGGATAACCGCGCTAAAAACAACGGCAAAATGCGGCCAGCCCATTGGCTCAAAGGGCGATATCCACTGCCCTGTGAGCAAGGCCAACGGCAATGCTAAGATCGTGCCAATGGTGAAAGCCCCCAAAAGAACCCGAATAGGGCCCACGCCCAATGTGCCAACTTTGGCCACAACATTCGCCTCGATTGCGTAGCAAAATGGCCCGATAAGCGCCAAGGGGATAAAGGCCACCATCGCGCGCTCAGGCAGGGAGGCTTCTGGGGCCACGATGAACCCCACCGCCACAAGACCAAGTGCAAGGCCAAAAAAGCGCTTCCAGCTAAAGGTGTCTTGACCCATTAGGAGTGCAATTGGGAAAACCAGCATCGGCACAGATGACATGATGAGCGCCATGATGCCGGCAGGAAGATACTTCATCGACAACATGGAAAAAAAGCCTGGAATGAGCGTTCCAGCCAAGCCAACGAAGGTATAAAGCGCCAGATGACGGCGGGTGAGGGGCAGCTTTTTACCTTGGACGAGCGTATAACTGCCCAGCAGTAAAGCTCCGATCAGCAATTGCCAAAACAAAACGCCAAACGGCTGCAAGCCTTGCGTCACATAGTATTTTGAGATCGGAATCGTTGCGCCCCAACCTGCCCCCATAACGAGCAATGCGGCGACCAAGAAAAGACGATCTGATTTCATGTGTTAGGACGGTGGCGAGGAAGGCTGAAGCCGCCCACCCTCACGGATCATGGACACCGTTTTCGCTTTTCCCGTCTGATCATCGGTCTCGACAAATAGTCCAGAGAGCGTGGCTTCGCCCGCTGCAGGGGTGAAGCGCCCCTTGCCCATTCCCGTTACAAAGCGGCGCATCGGCTCGCCTTTGTCCATCCCGATAACGGAATTATAATCACCGCACATGCCCGCGTCCGCCTGAAAGGCCGTGCCGCCATCAAGGATTTGGGCGTCCCCCGTTGGGATATGTGTATGCGTGCCGACAACCATACTCGCGCGACCATCGCACCAGTGGCCCATGCCCATTTTTTCTGAGGTCGCTTCGCAATGCATATCGACCAAAATCGCCTGAGCTTGTCCGCCCAAAGGATATTTTTTCAACACGGTTTCGACTGCGGAAAACGGATCATCAAAGGCGCGTTTCATGAAAACTTGCCCCAACACTTGGGTCACAAGAATTTTACGTCCACGCCCGCCATCAAAGAGGCGCGCGCCACTGCCTGGCGCGGCTTTTGAGAAATTCAAAGGCCGGATGATGCGGGGCTCTTTTTCGATGTAGGTCAGCATGTCACGCTGATCAAAGGAGTGGTCACCAAGGGTGATGCAGTCGGCCCCTGCGTCCAAAATACCCTTCGCGTGATCCGGCGAAAGCCCCGCGCCGGAGGTTGCATTTTCCCCGTTTACGACGACGAAATCCAGACGCCACGCTTCGCGCAGAGCCTTCAGACGTTCAGTAATTGCATTGCGGCCAGCGCGGCCAACGACGTCGCCTAGGAAAAGTATTCTCATAGTGTCTGGTTAATCCCTTGAGAAAGCCCGTGCAATGGGGATTTCACCCCAAGCAAGCCTTAGCGGGAAAAGGTCCGAGTTTTGGCCTCAGTAACGATGAAATCAAGGGGTTGATCGGTGGCTTCAAGTGGCAATTCATCGGCACGCTGTGCTTCAAAGGCCAAACCAATGGCCACCACGTGGCGCGATCTGCGCAAGTCTTGCAATGTGCGGTCATAAAAGCCACCGCCATATCCCAACCGGTTACCCGCATCGTCAAAAGCCACCAAAGGGACAATCAAAACATCAGGGGTAACATAGGTAATATTCTGCGGAATACGCGCACCAAACGCCCCTTCAACCATCGCCATATCCGCCGTCCAAAGCGCGAACTTCAGGGCGGTTCCTGCGCTTTGGATCACCGGAACACAGACTTGCCCGGAATGCGCCTCCATCGCTGCAAGCGGGCTTATCTCTGTACGCATAGGCACATATGCAGCGAGTGTTTTCTTGCGATATGGCGCAAGCACCTCAGTCAAACGCGTTGCTGGCGTAGAGTTCACAGCATCAAACGCTAGTTTTCGGCGCGCGAAGGCGTCCTTCCGAGCTTGGGACTTTCGAGCAGCCAAATCCACTATACCAAGACCAAAGTTGCCAAACCTAGGAAGGCAAAAAAGCCAACCATATCCGTCACCGTCATCACGAAAGTTCCCGAAGCAAGAGCAGGGTCAACACCCATTTTATCAAGGATAACGGGCGCCCCAACACCCACAAAACCCGCCACAAACAGGTTAATCACAATCGCCACGGCAAGCACCGCTCCCAGTGCCGCACTGCCATACCAAAAGAAGCCAAACGCCCCGAGCGCGGCCGCGAATAACAAACCGTTAACCAACCCGACGAGGGCTTCGCGTCGTATAACCCGCCACATATTGCGCGATGTAAGGTCTTTTGTCGCCAGCGCACGTACCGTCACGGTCAGGGATTGCGTCCCTGCGTTGCCGCCCATTGAGGCAATGATGGGCATTAAGGCGGCCAAAACGACCAGCTGCGAAATGGTGGACTCAAACTGAACAATCACACGAGACGCCAAGATAGCCGTACAGAGGTTGACGGCCAGCCAAGGAAAACGTTGTTTGGCGGTTTCCCAAAGACGGTCGGAAATGCTCCCGTCCCCTGCCCCCGCAAGGCGCATGATGTCTTCTTCGTGCTCCTCATCCAGAACTATCATTGCGTCATCGATGGTAATCACCCCCACCAAACGCCCCGAGTCATCGACAACAGGCGCGGAAATCAGGTGATACTGGTTGAAAGCATAGGCGACGTCGGCTTCGGGTTGAGTGGCAGGAATTGTGCGAAAACTTTCCTCACACAAAGCCTTCAATTTCACATTTCGGGCCGAGCCCAACAATTTGCCCAAAGTCACATATCCCACGGGTCGCATCATCGGATCCACAAGGATCATATGATAGAACTGCTCGGGCAATTCAGGATCTTGGCGAATATAATCAATAGCTTCGCCGACGGTCCAATGCTCTGGGCCCGCCACGACTTCGCGCTGCATCAAGCGGCCCGCGCTTTCGCTTGGATAGTTCAGGGAGTGTTGAACGGCTACACGATCACGGTCACCCAAAGCCTGCAAAATGGCGTCACGTTGCGGTGCTTCTAGGTCTTCGAGGAGGTCAACAACATCGTCACTCTCAAGGTCGCGAATGGCATAGGCCAAGGTTGCGGGTTCGAGTGCATGGATGACTTCTTCGCGCAAACCCTCGTCGAGTTCGGAAAGAACGTCGCCGTCCATTCCCGCCCCCCAAAGAGCTAGCAATTTACGCCGTGAACTCGCCCCGATCTGCTCCAAAAGGTCGGCCACGTCGGCGGCATGCAACGGCTTCAAAAGGGCCGTTAACCCAAGAGTATCATCCAAGCGAACTACCGCTAAAACACGCTCAATAAGCGACGAGTCGAGTTCATAAGAATCGTCGTCCGACATCTCTGGTCTGATAAAATCGTCACTCATATCGCTTCCTTCACAAGTCATGGGCACCATAGGCATGGCAATTCAAAAGCAGAAGAGGGAAAGGTGATTTACCTCAGAATTTAGCGCGCCTATTCTGGGGCCAACACACGCATTGGAGCAACATCGTGGACCTACTCTTAGGACAAGTACTTTCGTTCAAAAGCAACCCTTTTGAACACCCCTTTGAGGAAGCCTCGCGGCATATCTTTAAGGGCGCAATCGTCATTGAAAACGGAAAAATCGCTGCGGTTGGCGACGCCGCTGATTTGCTCAAAACCCATCCTACGGCCCGCGTCACCGATTATGGCGAGCGGCTATTGACGGCGGGATTCGTTGACGCCCACGTCCACTACCCACAAACGGCCATCATCGCAAGTTGGGGCAAACGCCTTATTGATTGGCTGAACACCTACACCTTTCCCGAAGAAATACGTTTTTTTGATGCGGGGTATGCACAGGAAATTTCCAACCGCTATCTCGACCTCGTTTTGGCCAATGGCACCACCACGGTCGCGAGTTATTGCACCATCCATCCCGAAAGCGTCGATGCCATATTCACGGCCGCCGCCGAGCGGGATATGCGCATTGTGGCGGGAAAAACCTGCATGGATCGCAACGCGCCTGACGGGCTGCGCGACACGGTGCAATCGGCCTATGATGACAGCAAAGCCTTACTTGAGAAGTGGCACGGTGTGGGACGCGCAGGCTATGCTATCACGCCACGATTTTCGCCGACCTCAACGCCGGAACAACTCCAAGCCTTGGGTGCATTATGGGCTGAGTACCCAGACGTTTTGATGCAAACCCACCTCTCGGAACAAGTTGACGAAATTGAATGGGTAAAGAGCTTATTCCCTGACGCGCGCGATTACCTCGATACATATGAGAGTTGCGGATTATTAGGAAAAGGCGGCCTTTACGGCCATGCAATCTACCTAACCGACCGCGAGAAAGACCGCCTCAAAGAGGTTGATGCAAGCCTGATCCATTGCCCAACATCCAACACGTTTATTGGGTCGGGCCTGTTTGATATGGCGGGATTGATGGCTGACGGACACCGCATCGGCCTTGCAACGGACACGGGCGGCGGCTCAAATTTTTCCATGCTGCGCACCATGGCCGCCGCTTATGAAGTCGGACAACTTCGGGGAACGCCCCTGCACGCCGTCCAACTTTATTGGCTTGCGACCCAAGGCGCCGCGCGCGCGCTGCATTTAGACGATAAAATCGGCAATGTCGCGGTGGGAATGGAGGCAGATATCATCGCGATCAACCTCGCTTCAACCCCCGCTATCGCCCAACGGACACAACACTCCGAAGACATATGGGAGGCCCTCTTTGCCACCATCATGATGGGCGATGATCGCGCAATCGACGCCACATGGGTTGGCGGTAAACTTCTGTGTTAACAGGGACTTGCCAAAACCAACGTCCAATACCCGCTCGCTCCGTAAATCCCATACTCCGTGGCTTTGCGGTTTTGGATGTTGTTACGGTGGTCCGTGGACGTCATCCACAGATCAAACGCGCCTTCCAGTCCTCTTGACGTTTTGGCGATGTTTTCAGCAAAGAAGCAGCCCTTGTAGCCCTGCGCACGCATTCGGTCACGACTGTTGCTACCATTACTCCCTTTGTGGGTGAGCGTGGCCATTGCAATCATGTCCAACGTCTGGGCTTGGGCTGCCTTTTTCAGGCGCGGATTTTTCGTGACGTTGGGCAACCCCTTGGCCTTGCGTGCCTCATAAAGCAAGCTATCAGCATTCACGATCGCCGGACTTTTAGTACCCGTTGCAGTGGGCGGCACCGGAGCTTGGGTTATGGAGGGCGAACAAGCCGAGAGCGCTAAAACGACGCAATAAAAAAGGACCTTCATCGCAACTACTCCCTTGAGGCAAGGTCAGACTAACATAACGCGCGGCGCTACGCCATCAAGGCCCGCGCGAGTTGGTTTTGTGTTTCAATCGCCTTGGGTAAATCAACCGTCGTGAGCTGATACTCCTTCACCACATGACGCCCTTCTACATATAAATCCCGAACTTTTTGTGGCCCTGCCAAAAGAATGGCGGCGGGATCCCAACTCCCTGCGGCTTCAATTCCACCCAAATCCCAAATCGCAAGGTCCGCACGTTTCCCCACGGCAATCTGGCCACAGTCATTGCGCCCCAGAACTTCTGCGCCGCCACGCGTGGCCACACAAAGAGCTTCGCGCACCGACATGGAATCCGCTCCGTTTTTCACCCGTTGTAGCAACATCATCTGACGCGCCTCGCCGATCAAGTTCCCCATATCATTGCTCGCCGACCCGTCGACCCCAAGCCCCACAGGCACCCCAGCGTCCAGCATTTCGCGCACGGGTGCTATCCCCGATCCAAGGCGGCAATTTGAACAAGGGCAATGCGCAATTCCAGTTTTGGTTGCTGCAAACAATGTCAAATCATCGGCCACAAGTTTCACACAATGGGCATGCCAAACATCCTCGCCTACCCATCCCAAATCTCGCGCAAACTCGCCGGGGGTACAGCCGAATTTCTCGCGACTATAAGCGATATCTTCCTGATTTTCCGCCAGATGTGTGTGCATCATGACGCCTTTGTCGCGCGCCAAAACTGCCGAGTCGCGCATCAGTTCCCGACTCACGGAAAACGGCGAACAGGGCGCAACGCCGACCCGCAACATCGCCCCTTCGCGGATGTCATGATGGGCGTCGATCACGCGGATCATATCCTCAAGAATATCTGCCTCACGCTCAACCAAGCTGTCGGGCGGCAAGCCCCCGTTGCTTTCTCCAATGCTCATCGCGCCGCGCGTGGGTTGAAACCGAAGCCCCACCCGTTGCGCGGCCTCGATGCTATCCTCAAGACGCGCGCCATTGGGGTAAATATACATGTGATCCGAGCTTAGCGAACAGCCAGAAAGCGCCAATTCCGCGAGGCCAATCACAGCACCGGAGTGCATTTCTGCAGGGCCGAACCGCGCCCAAATTGGATAGAGCGTTTTGAGCCAACCAAAGAGCAACCCGTCTTGGGCTTCGGGCACCGCGCGGGTCATGGTTTGATACAGGTGGTGGTGCGTGTTCACCAATCCGGGCGTCACAAGGCAGCCTTCTGCAGAATGAGTCGACAGATTTTGCGCGACTTCCGGTGCTAATCCCGCCCGCAGATTTTGTCCCACGGCCTGAATAACCCCGCCTTTGACAAGGATGTCGGCATCAGAAATCTCGCGCCCATGATCGTCCATCGTCATGGCCAAACACGCGTTTTCAATCAATAAATACATTTAAAACCTCCACACAGAATACGTCCAATTCGGCCCCTCGCAGATGCGAAGCTGTGTGAATGTATCGGCAGAAATGGACAAAGGACCCGATACCCCTACAAGTATACCGAGGATTTTGAGCAATTCAAGTCACGGGTGGGTCGTTAGGTGGACGCAAGAAGTTTGAGCACTGTGGCGTGGAGTTCTGGTGTTGCTGCGGCGAGAACCTGCCCGCCTTCATGCGCCGGCTTTCCCTGCCAATTTGTGACAACACCACCCGCTGCTTGGATGACGGCAATCGGGGCCTGAATGTCGTAAGATTGCAAACCCGCCTCGATCACGAGGTCGATTTGCCCAGCCGCAAGAAGAGCATAGGCATAACAATCCATTCCATAGCGCACCAATTTGGCCTCAGCTGCAACAAGGTGAAACGCTGCGCCTTCCTGCGCCGTTCCAATTTCAGGAAAGGTCGTAAACACAACGGCATCCGCAAGATCTTGCGTTTTGCTCACGCCAAGGGCACCTGTGCGGTGCGGTCCAGAATAATGCGCGTTCCCAAATCCGCCAGTAAAACGTTCGCCTATAAACGGCTGATCAATAACGCCATAAAAAGGGCCATTCGCGTCGGAAACAGCAATGAGAACACCCCAAGTCGGCGTACCCGACATAAATCCGCGCGTACCATCAATGGGATCAAGCACCCACGTCAGGCCACTGGTTCCGGCCTGCGCGCCGAACTCTTCGCCAAGGATTGCGTCGTCGGGACGCCGCTCGGCCAAAATGCCCCGCATTGCCTGCTCGGCCTCTCGATCAGCGCGTGTCACGGGATCAAAACCCTCGTTCAGCTTATTCTCGGTCGCCAGTTGATCGGTGCGGAAATACGCCAGAGTAACCGAGCGTGCAGCATCGGCCATCGCCATGGCACAGTCCTTGATTGACTGAATTTCGGTTTCTGGCAGAGTCATGGGAGCCTCATTTTTTCAACGCCCTTGCCGCGTAACGTGGAGAGCAGTTGTGGATCAAGCAAAATCGGAGCCTCAACGAAAAAGCGCGCCAAAAGGCGCGCTGTAACGGTAAATTTTGAGACGTTTAAGCGACGTCACTTAAGACGCGGGCCAACTCAAACAAGCGGCGGCGCTGATTTTCCGGAATTGCATAGTAGGACCGCACCAACTCCAGAGCTTCTTTGTCTGCCATGAAGTCGCCACGTGCGGCATCTGTGGACTCAACAGCCTCGGAACGCCCCAATCCTTCAAAGAAGAAACTAACTTCAATTCCCATCGCGTCGGAAATATCCCAAAGTCGAGAAGCTGACACACGATTCATACCCGTTTCGTATTTTTGTATCTGCTGGAATTTTATTCCAACGCGCTCGGCCAGCTGTTGCTGCGTCATGCCAACCATCCATCGACGGTGGCGGATACGTTTCCCAACATGGATATCAACGGGATGTTTCATATTTCGCTCCTCAAACTCATGAGTACTTTTTAATTCAGTTTTCGTTTTACGCAAAAACATTTTGCACCCTCACGCACGGGTGTACCAATAACTCAGCAACAATATTCCGAGAAAACTTTTAGCCGATTATTGCCAAAACTTCTAGTGGGATTCGACCGGAAGGTTAACAAAAAAACGCACCTCGCCTTAAAGGTGCATATTTGCCGCCCAGCGAATACACCCGGCTCCTATCAAATTATTAGATATATTTCAACAATTTAACATACCCTACGTTTTTTTACTCTTGGGAGAGGGGAGCTAATTTGTTAACACTCTCTCAAAACCCACTGGAGATAGATAATGCTTGGATATGTCGTCGATGAGCTTGGATCGGCATCAATTCGGTCGATTGATCCTCCCAAATTGCGCTCATTTGACGTCCTAGTTGACGTCGCGGCATGCGGAGTCAACTTCGCGGATTTGTTGATGATTGAGGGGACATATCAAGAAAAACATGACCGGCCCTTCTGTCCGGGCATGGAAATTTCTGGTGTGATAACAGCCGCAGGGGCGCAAGTTAAGTCCCTCAAAGTTGGCGATCGCGTCGCAGGCTTCCCCGGACATGGCGGGCTTGCAGAGCAAGCCGTTGTCGAAGCCGAGCGGTGTATTCGCCTTCCCGACTCAATCCCATTTGACGTCGCGGCCGCGTTCCAAGTTGCCTATGGCACCTCACATTTGGCGCTCAGCCACAAGGCGCGTTTGGTTGCGGGCGAAACTTTACTGGTTCTCGGTGCAGCCGGGGGTGTCGGCCTGACTGCTGTCGAATTGGGCAAACTCATGGGGGCCAAAGTGATCGCAGTGGTGCGGGGTGTCGAAAAACACGATGCCGTTCGTCAGGCAGGGGCCGATCACGTGCTCGACAGCGAATCGCCTGACTTGAGACAGCAAATCAAGGATCTCGGTGGCGCGGATGTTGTGTACGACCCCGTCGGAGGCGAGTTGTTCAACACAGCATTGCGGGCGACCAATCCAGACGGCCGAATTCTGGTGATTGGGTTTGCCAGCGGCACCGTCCCGCCGATTCCCGCGAATATTCTGCTGGTTAAAAACATTACGGTGATAGGTTTTTACTGGTCGGGGTATTTGAAGTTCGCCCCAAAAGTTCTAACCGACAGCCTTGAGCAGCTTTTAGCCTGGTATTCGGACGGTAAACTTCACCCTCATATCAGCCACAAACTGCCGCTTACTCAAGCGGATCAGGCGCTGGCGCTGCTGCGCGACCGAAAATCGACTGGTAAGGTTGTCGTGCTCCCGTGATCCGAACCTGCGGACACGCGATTATAGGCTTGGCGCAAGAATTCCGCCAAATCCAACGCGACTTGCGAGGTGGCCAGTTCCGAGATGAACATGTTCACTTTTTTGGACCCCAAATCGGGCAGTGCCCCGCCGTGACGTATCTGCTCCAAGTGCGGCGCCTCCATGCCATCAAGCACCGAATGCACCGCTAGATCCGCCGAAACCGAAGCCTCGATCGTGCGGGTTGAATCCGACTCGACTGCCATTTCCCAAGGGATATTCGCCGCGTCCAAGGCCTTTTGCGCCGCCATGCGGAACATACAATGGGGCTCAAACGCCAACTTCAAAGGCCGATCACGCCACACAGTGCCTCCCTTGGCTCCCACCCAAACAAGATCGCGGTTCATCAGGGTTTCACCGCCTGTATCGCACCCCTCTTCTGTGGTCAGAATAATATCCACCTCGCCACGTCTAAACTTCTCTTTCAAACTCACCGTGACCGACGACAAAAGCTGAACGCGCATGCGCGGGTATTCAGCGTTAAAGCGCTTCAAAACTTCTGGAATCGCGGGGTACACAATGTCATGCGGCACCCCCAACACGATTTCGCCCTCATAGGCTTGGTGAGTCATCAGCGCGAAAACTTCGTCATTTAATTTGAGCATCCGGCGAGCGTAGGACAGCAATTGCTCGCCTGAAGCGGTAATTGCAATTGTCCTTGAGGAGCGATCCAACAGCGACATGTCGAGGGATTCTTCCAAACGTTTGAGCTGCATCGAAACCGCCGATTGTGTCAGGTTGAGAAAACCCGCGGCCCGCGTCACGCCGCCCGCCTCTGCAACGGCGACAAAGGAACGTAACGACGTAAGGTCTAGATTTCGGGGCATATCACAATCCTTGATATATCAGTTAAGAAACATTCATTTTACAGATGATACAGATTCCAGCATACATATCAATATAAATGATCAATCAAACATCAATCATCATCGATTCGAAAGGATGCCTCTCATGACACACACAATTACAAGTTCCGGCCCAATCACCCTGAAGTCCCCAACAAAAACTTTGCGCCTTTTGTCGATGATTGCGAGCACATATCGCCAGCGCCGCGCTCTTGCGCGCTTGGATGATGCCGCCCTCACCGATTTGGGCCTGTCCCGCAGCGACGCCACCCAAGAAGCAAACCGCCCAATCTGGGATGTTCCTGCGGCTTGGCGTCGTTAAAACCCGCTGATTTAGCAACATTTAACGATATTGCAGAAAAAACATGAAATTCGCTCCGGTTAAACTTGAAATTCTGCCCGTCATTGCCGATATTTAGCGGTGAAGGCGGGCTAACTCATTAGCCCAGTATATTCTTACCGGAGGCTATAATGGCACAATTTGATACGGCCCGCACAGGCACAGGTACGCGCAGTGCAACGATCGACGCAGGGCTTCGCGCCCACATGAACAAAGTTTACGGCACAATGTCCGTAGGCCTGTTGATCACGGCTTTGGCCGCCTGGGCTATTGGCAACATGGCGATGACAACGGATCCGTCCCTAGCCGTCTCGCAGATTTCCGATACCAAATATCTCACGGCCCTTGGCAATACCCTCTATGGCTCACCGCTTAAATGGGTGATCATGTTCCTTCCTTTGGGTATGGTATTCGGCTTTAGCGCGATGATTAACAAACTGTCCGCCGCTGGCGCGCAGTTGTTCTTCTATGCGTTTGCCACGGCAATGGGCCTGTCACTAAGCTCGATCTTCCTTATGTACACTGGGGCGTCCATCGTTCAGGTGTTCTTGGTGACTTCGATCGCTTTTGCAGGTCTGAGCCTCTATGGCTACACCACCAAGAAAGACCTTTCCGCGATGGGGACCTTCCTTATGATGGGTGTGATCGGCCTCTTGGTTGCGATGGTGGTTAACCTTTTCTTGCAATCTGGCGCGCTTATGTTCGCGATTTCCGCGATTGGTGTGCTGATCTTCGCTGGTCTTACCGCTTACGATACGCAGAAAATTAAGAACGACTATATCGCGCACGCACAACATGGCGACAGCGAGTGGATGGCGAAATCCGCCATTATGGGCGCGCTAAACCTCTACCTCGACTTCATCAACATGTTCATGTTCATGCTGCAACTCTTTGGCAACCGCAACTAAGACGCGCGACACCAACGACATACCAAAGGGCCGGTCATCACGACTGGCCCTTTTTTGTGCCCTGTAACTAGGCAGGGACGCACACGAAATAGCTCCATCGTTTGGCCAAAAAAAAACCACGCTCGAAAGCGTGGTTTTCTCAATTCTTATCGTTCAGTAAAGCAAATCTTACTTGATTTTGCCTTCTTTGTACTCAACGTGTTTACGTATAACTGGGTCGTATTTGTTGACCGTCATTTTTTCAGTCATCGTACGAGCATTTTTCTTAGTCACATAGAAGTGGCCTGTGCCCGCGGACGAGTTCAGGCGGATTTTGATTGTGGTAGGCTTCGCCATAATAGTGCTCCTCAACGCAGGCGCGACATGCGCCCTTTAATTCCTTGAAGCCGGTTCTTAGCTGTCTGCGGGGCAGAGTCAACAGCCTTCGACACATTGAGCACAAAATAGCCGCGAAACATCATTATTTCTGTTCAATTGAGTTCTCCCAGCTGCGCAGGAAGGTTTCCTTCGTCATGTGATCCAGAAAAACAAGCAACCCCGGTCCCAGCCGAATAACGCGTGCGGCGCTGTTGTCCTCAAGGGATTGGGCGTTGATCGGTGGGAGATTCGTCTTAAGGGTCAGGTCTGCGCGCATATTGAGGCTTGCGAGGAAATCGATCATATCGCCCGCACCCTCAGGATTCTTCGCTGTATTCGGGATCAGAGCCGTGCGGAGCATTACCGAGAGGTAGTCATCAAACTCTATAATCCGTATCCCGGGCGTGTCTGCGAGTTGAGACTGGGCATAGCTGCCAACGACATTATACGCCAAGGCCAACCGTCCCGCAGCGACGTCCGCAATCATTTCATGTGACCCGCGATACAGCCGCGCATTAAGCCGCCCCATAACTTCGGTCAAACGCCAATAGGAATCGGTGTTGCGCGAGTCTTGGGTGGCAAAAAGGTACCCTGCCCCAGATTTGCGTACGTCATAAGTCCCGATCCGCCCTGAAAACGCCTCTTGGTTGTCGCGCAGCATCGTGATCAGGTCTTCGCGGGTTGTCGGGATGGGTCGGTCCAAAAACTCGTCTTCCGAGACCACCAGCACGGCGGGTTCTTGGGTGAAGGCGAAAACCTGATTACGCCATTTGGCCCATTTCGGCAGGATATCTGTCGCTTCTGAACGGTAGGTTTGCACGAAGCCGTCGTTGGCCAATTTCGTCTGCAAGTCCATCGCACTGGAGATCGCGAGGTCAAACTCTGCCCCCTCTTCAAAAAGCGCCTGCATAAGCTGGGTGCTGCTCGCGATGGTGTAGTCAATCGTCATGCTCGGATACTGCGCCTGAAACGCTTCGATGATTGGGTTAAAAACCTCGGCGTCCGCTGTGGAAATAATCCGCAAGGTGTTCGCGCCTGCTCCTTGATGAACATAATGCTCTTCGACCTCAAAACCGAGGGCGGCCTGAAGCGACATACAATAAACTAAGACGCTGGAAAAATTAACGAAACGCATGCACCCGGCCCTTTCGTGTTACAGCTCAATTCAAGGCGTCCGCCATGGGCAGCAACGACCTCATCCGCGATGGTTAATCCCAATCCTGACCCAACAATATCATCGACGTTTTTGCCGCGTGAAAAACGGTGCGTGAGCGTGCTCAAATCCGCATCGCCAAACCCGCGCCCTTCGTCGGTAATGGAAACGGTCAGAGCGTCCGTATCGGTCACACGCACCGTAATTTTACTCTCGGCAGGGGTGTATTTGATCGCGTTGTCCAAGAGATTGCGTAGGGCGTTCTGAAGCAGGATTTCATCACCTTTGATCTGCGAACGGGTGGCGACATATTCTTCTACGATGTGCAAATCCTTCAACTCGGCAGTCGGAAGAAGATGCGAAACGGTTTCGCGCGTTATGGCAACCAAATCCAAGGGCACCACCTCAAGCTGATCGGTGCGAAAACTTACCATCGCGTGGTCGAGCAACTGTCCTGCGGAACGGCTGCTTTCGTCGACGGCGCGGATCATCGCGCGCAAGGCCGCCTTGTTTTCCGGCTGTACAGAACGGCGCAACGCGACCTGTGCTTGCGCACGCACAGTGGCAAGCGGCGTGCGTACACGGTGGGCCGCTTCCGCGATAAAGTCCTCCGATTGGAGTAACGACGCCTTGAGCCGCGCCATAAGCCCATTGAGCGCATCAACCAGCGGCGCAAGTTCGCTCGGAGCGGGAGTTTCGACGGGTCGCAAATCGTTGGGACCCCGACGCGCAACCGACTGAGTCATGCGGTTTAAGGGGGCCAGAGTCGATTGTGCGGCAAAAAGGCTAAGGACCGTTGCCAAAAGGAAAAAACCGACCCCGACCGAGGCCGCAACGACCGAAATCCGCGACGAGATCGCCGCCAATCCCAGCCGTGTTTGGGCTACGACAACTGTGGTATTTCGCTTGCGCCCCCCAGCACTCACAACCCGTGTCACAGCGACGGACCGCACCTCTGCTCCACGGAAATCAAACGTCGAAAACGGATCGTTTATTTGGGAGGGCGGCAAAAGATCCTCATAGCCAGTAAGGTGCTCGTCGCCAACAAAGACACGATAAAAAACGCGATCTTCCGAGATTGCCCCCAGCATCGAAAGTGCCGAATAGGGAATTTCAACGGCAACCTGCCCGCGCTCGGAATAAAGCGCATCGGCGATGGAGGTGGCTGATGCCAAAAGGATGTTGTCCTGTGTATCTGCCGCTGCGCGCTCCGCAACGGCGCGCACAATCAACACGAACGCAAGCGAGAGAATGGCCGCAATGATAAACAGTTGCAGCAAAAGCCGTCGTCGGATGGACGACCTGATGAACCCTTGCGTCACGTCTCCGCCACCAAACGATAGCCCAAGCCACGCACGGTTTCGATCTTGGCGTCTGATCCTTCGAGTTTTTTGCGCAGGCGACCAATATAGACCTCAATGGCGTTTTCCGAAACGTCGTCCGAGAAGGAAAACAAGCGGTCCATGAGGTGGGATTTGCTGAAAATCTGCTCCGGTGCCGAAAAGAACACCTCCAGAAGGCGCAATTCACGATTTCTCAGCGTATGGCTCTCGCCATTGATCATGATCGCCCCGAGGGTCGAATCAAGAATCACCCCCTTGAAGCTTCTGGAATTGTTGGCAACTCCCCCCTGACGACGCAATACTGCCCGCACACGCGCCTCAAGTTCGGAGAAATCGAAAGGTTTCGTTAAGTAATCGTCGGCCCCCAAATCAAGTAGGCCCACCCGATCCGACACCTGCGAGCGCGCCGTCAAAACGATCACCGGCGTGCGATTTTTCGCGCGTCTATGGCGGGCCAAAAAATCGCGCCCATCTCCGTCTGGGAGCATAATATCAAGTAAAATCAAGTCATAAGAGGCGGCATCAATACAGGCTTGCGCGGCGGCGATATCCTCGGCGTGGTCAATCGCGTGCCCATCCAACCCAAGGCATTCGACCACAGCCTTCGCCAGTTCGAAATTATCCTCAACCAACAGAAATCTCACGTGCACTCCCCCACAACGCGACCGTTTTTTCTCATGACAGGTTCATGTCAGGTTTCACAGCGCATCTTAAGCATGTCCGCGCTTCGGCTCGGATGTCAAATGGGAGGATACTATGACTACACGTTTTGTTAAGGCGCTCATGACGAGTGCCGTAATTGGAATGAGTGCGGCTTCGGCTGCGTCTGCGGCTGAATGCATTGCACCCGCCAACCCCGGCGGTGGCTGGGATTTCACTTGCCGTCAAATCGGCAAAATTATGTACGACATTGGCGCGGTGGATAAACCTGTCCAAGTAACCAATATGGCAGGCGGCGGTGGCGGCCTTGCATATAACTACGTCGTGGCGGAACGCGGCGATGACGCAGACCTTATGGTTGCAGCCTCAAGCGCGACAACCACGCGTCTAGCCCAAGATGCTTACGCCGGTATGACCGCTGACCAAGTACGCTTTGTCGGGGCAATCGGTGCGGATCCGGGCGTTATCGTCGTTGCCAACGACAGCCCGTTCAACACGCTAACTGAAATGGTTGACGCGATCAAAGCGGACCCAGGTTCGGTTGCTTTTGCTGGCGGTTCTGCGGTTGGTGGCTTTGACCACCTTAAACCTCTGATGCTTTTGCAGCGCGCAGGTTTCACAGACATCACCAAGGTAAAATACATTGGTGTTGATGGTGGTGCCGATGCGATCACGCAAACTATCGGCGGCTTCACACAGGCAATGACAGGCGACATGTCTGAAATCATTGGCTTTTTGAATGCTGGCGAAGTTCGGGTTCTTGCGGTCCTCACCGAAGAGCGCATTCCGGGCTTTGACGACATCCCAACTGCAAAAGAGCAAGGTTTTGATGTTGTAGCCGTAAACTGGCGCGGTCTTTACGTTCCAAAAGGCATCTCTGACGAGGAATTCAACGTCTGGGCCGACCGCCTTCAGCAAGTAGCCGATTCCGCCGAGTGGAAAGAAGCTATGGCCGCCAATGGTCTTGCCCCCTTCACCAAAGTCGGTGTGGATTTCCAAGACTATGTTGATCAGGTCGTTGCCGAAATTCGTAAACTCTCCATCGACATCGGGGTTATTCAATAATGGCCAGTGACCGGATTTTTGGTCTGGTCATGGCGCTTGTGGCGCTCGCGTATATCGCGGGTGCCACTCAAATCCAGACCAGCTTTTTGCCTGACCCTGTTGGCCCGAAAGCCTTCCCCTTTGGGGTTGGAATTCTGGGTGCCCTATGCGCCCTCTTCATGGTTTTCAAACCCGACGCCGAGCCTGAATGGCCCACGCTATCTACCTTTGGTGCCATCGCAGCGGCGGCCTTCGTTTTGGTCCTTTACGCTTACGCGCTCAAACCTTTGGGGTTCTTGATCCCCACGGCCATCACCGCGGCGATCCTGTCCTACCAGATTTCGCCCCGCCCAAAATACGCAGCCCTCGCCGGACTCGGCCTCTCATGCGGGCTCTTTATCGTTTTCAAATTCGCTTTGGGTTTGGGCCTTGTTGCCTTCCCCAAAATGATCTTCGGCTAGGATACCTGCCCCATGGATCTCTTTTCTAACCTCGCGATGGGGTTCGCAATTGCATTGTCTCCCTACACGTTGATGCTCGCTATCATTGGCTGCTTTCTGGGTACAATCATTGGCGCCCTCCCCGGTCTTGGCCCCTCAAACGGCGTCGCCATCCTTATCCCCGTGACCTTCACGCTGGGCCTTGATGCAACATCCGCCCTCGTCCTTATGACCTCGGTGTACTACGGCGCGATGTATGGGGGCAGGATCAGTTCGATCCTCCTTAACATCCCCGGAGATGAACCCGCCCTGATGACCACCCTCGACGGCTATCCGATGGCCAAGGCAGGGCGCGCAGGCGATGCGCTTGTGCTCTCGGGTGTGGCCTCCTTTGTAGGTGCGCTACTTGCTACAATCGGGCTTATGTTGCTCGCACCTATGTTGGCCCGCGTCGCTTATGTCTTTGGTCCTTCAGAATATTTCGCCCTCTACTTGCTCGCGTTTTGTACGTTGGGCGGCATGGCCAGCAACAACCAAGCCAAAGCGGCGATTGCTTCCTGTATTGGCCTCGGCATATCAACGGTCGGCATCAGCAGCGGCAGCGTTATGCCGCGCTTTACGGGCGGAAATCTCCACATATATGACGGCATCGATTTCCTCGTTGCCATCGTTGGCCTCTTTGCAATTGCGGAAATCTTTTTCTTCATCGAAGACCACGGAAAAAATTCCCCTGTTGGTGTAGATCTCGAGAAAACCACCGTTCCATGGAAAGATATTTGGGAAACCAAATGGACAATGTTGCGCTCTTCGGGTGTGGGCTTTGTTGCCGGTATCTTGCCCGGTGCGGGCGCATCCCTCGGCAGTTTCTTGGCCTATATGACTGAAAAAGCGATTGCCGGCAAAGACGGTGGTTTCGGCACAGGTGTCGCCAAAGGCATTGCCGCACCAGAGGCGGGCAACAACGCGGCCGCCGGTGGTGCCCTCGTTCCCATGCTCACACTCGGCGTACCCGGATCAGGAACAACGGCGGTGCTCCTTGCTCTTTTGATGACCCTCAACATTACCCCTGGACCCACGCTTTTCACTGACCAGCCCGAAGTTGTTTGGGGCCTCATTGCGTCGCTCTTGATTGCCAACATTGTGCTCTTACTCATGAACGTTCCGATGGTGAAAATCTTCGTCAAAATCCTCATGGTTCCACCAGCGATCCTGCTGCCCGGTGTGACGATGGTTTCGTTTGTAGGCATCTACTCCCTGTCGGGAAGCTATTTCGACTTGCTCTTGATGATCGGATTTGGTGTGCTTGGATACGTGCTGCGCAAGCTGGACATTCCAACCGTTCCGGTGATTTTGGGTATCCTTCTGGGTGGGAATATGGAAGACGCCTTAAGGCGTGCCATGACACTCTCCGATGGCGAATGGACATATCTGTTCTCGTCCAACATCTCGATTGGGCTTTGGGTTGCCGCGATCGTCGGATTTGTCGCACCGATGTTCCTGCGCAACGTCTTGCGCAAACCGCAAAGGGTCACTGACTAATGGTCAAAGTTCTTATCCCTTCAGGCGCACTTGGCTTGAACTACGACAAGGCGGCGCTTGCGCGTGGCCTTGCGCAAAACCCTGATATCATTGCGATTGACGGCGGCTCGACGGATTCAGGCCCTGCATATCTCGGACAAGGGGTCTCGAAATATGCGCGCAGTTCGATAAAAATCGAATGGAAGGGATTGATGGTTGCCCGCCAAGAAGCAAACGTCCCTTTGGTCATCGGAACCGCAGGGACATGCGGCACGGACAGCGCAGTTAACTGGCTTCTGGACATCACAAAAGAGATCGCCGCCGAGTTGGGCCAAACGCTAAAAATTGCAGTTTTGCGAAGTTCCCAAGACGCGGAAATCCTCGCGACCGCCTTTGATAGTGGACGCGTCACCCCCCTCCCCGCGGCCCCCGAAATCACCCGCGAGAGTTTTGCGGAATGTAGCAATATCGTGGCCCTCGCTGGCGCCGAACAAATTGCCGCCGCGATCCAAACTGGCGCGGACGTCATCATCGCGGGGCGCACCACCGATACAGCGACCATCGCCGCCCTCCCGTTGATGAAAAACCTCCACGCAGGAGCCGCATGGCACGGGGCTAAAATCGGCGAATGCGGTGCGCTCTGTGCGACCAACCCACAATCGGGCGTCGTGATGATCGAGTTTGACGCGAACGGTTTTACCGTCACGCCCATGGCCGAAGATTCAGCGGCCAATCCGCATACTGTTTCGGCGCATATGCTCTATGAAAACTCCGACCCGTTCATCCTCTATGAACCCGGTGGACACCTCGACGTAACTGGCGCAAAATACATGGCACTTGATGCAAGACGCGTGCGGGTTGAGGGCTCCGAATGGGTGCCTTCCGATACGTATACCGTGAAGCTTGAAGGCGCTAAAATTCAGGGATATCAAACGGTTTTGATGGTTCTTTTGCGGGACAAGCACTATGTCGAAAATGCACAAATCTGGGCCGACGACATCCACGCGAAATGCAGCGAAAAGGTGCAAGACCGGATGGGTTTGCATAAAGAGGACTACAGTATTGAGTTGCGCCTGATTGGCCAGAACGCAAGTTTTGGTTCCCTCGAAACCAACACAAACCCCGCGCCCGAAATCGGCATCCTCGCGATTGTCACAGCGAACACTCAAGCGATTGCCGAAGAGATCGGCCAGATGTTGAACCCCTATTTGCTGCACCATCCGCTCACGCGCGAAGAAGAACAACCAACCTTCGCCTTCCCGTTTTCGCCCGCCAGTCTCAATCGGGGTGCGGTCTATGGCTTTTGCCTCAACCACACGCTTACCTTGGATAATCCCATGGACGCCTTTTCACTGGAAGTTATTCAACATGGCTGAACTGCGCGATATTGCCTACAAAATTCGGTCTAAAAACGCGGGGCCCTTTTGGCTCACGGTGGATATTTTCTGCGGGAACGGCCCGGCCTTCACCCAAATTTGCAACGGGCTTTCAACCCAACGTGTGGCCTCTGTGTTTGGCACGAAGGTTGAGGACATCAAGCGCTTTGAAATCCCTGACTTGAACGTTATAAAATTCTCAATGCCGCGTCCCAGCATTCAAGGGGCCGTCGAAGATCGCGACATGCACGGCGCTTCTTGGGCTGCGCTACTTGCAGAAACATCAATAAATTAAGGGAACTTTAGAAATGCAAGCATATGTTGTCGCGCTTGTTATCGGGGCCGTCGGCGCGCTTGCCGCCACATTTATCGGCCTGCCTGCCCCCTTTCTGACGGGGCCTGCCATTTGTGTTTCACTGGCGGGATTGGCAGGGGTAAAATGCGCGGTTCCCAACATATTGCGGGACGCAATTTTCCTCATCATCGGCCTCGCTCTTGGGTCTAGCGTAACCCCTGAAATTCTTCAGGCGGCTAAAGCTTGGCCCCTAAGTCTTGTCGGCATGTGCGTGTCCGTTGCGGTCGTGATGCTTACGGGGGGCTGGATGTTTCAACATGTTTTTCACATGGACCGCCCCACCGCGTTTCTATCCTCGAGTCCGGGGCATTTAAGCTATGTCATCGGCTATTCTACGGACGTTGGCGCTGATACCGCAGTGATCTCGGTGGTGCAGTCAATCCGCGTTCTCATTCTCACTCTTTTGGTGCCGTTTTCCGTGGCCATCTTCACGGATGCTGATATGGGGATGCGCGCGCCCGTGGGCCATATTTTGACGCCGCTTCACCTTGGAATTCTTGCTGCCCTTGGCGCAGGCCTTGGCGCGATATTCATTCGATTCAACCTACCAGCGGCCCTACTGCTCGGCGGCATGATCGTCTCAACCCTAGGTCATGCAACCGACGTTCTCCCTGGCGTTGTACCTCCTATTTTTACGATCGCAGCGTTCATCACTATGGGTACACTCATCGGGACACGATTTAGTGGCGTCACCCCAATACTTCTGCGCAGCGCTGCCCTTGGCGGTTTGATTTTTACCGTTCTAGCCCTCGTGATTTCCATCATATTCGCAACCGGAATTGCCTATTTCACCGACCTCCGTTTTTTAGACATCATCATCGCCTTGGCCCCAGGCGGCCTTGAAACCATGGTCGCGATGGCCGCCATAGTTGACGCCGACCCCGCCTATGTCGCGTTGCATCACGTTGGGCGACTCTTCTTCTTGAGTGCCTTCGTGCCTCTTGTTTTGACTTGGAAAAAATAAACGTGCGGATGGCCTATAAGCCGGATTTTGTCCACGCCGCATTACACGACGCTGGATGACCATTCTTCTAGCCCTGCTGTTACCAACAGGGTCAAGCTGCCAACCCGAACCTTCTGGGCCGAAGCCGCCCTGCGAGTTGCCCCGCGTGAGGTTCCTATTTGGCATTGCTCCTGGTGGGGCTTGCCATGCCAGCGATGTTACCACCGCCGCGGTGGGCTCTTACCCCACCGTTTCACCCTTACCCGCCACGGTATCGCTTGCGCGACCTGTAAACGGGCGGTCTGTTCTCTGTGGCGCTTTCCCTCGGGTTACCCCGGCCGGGCATTACCCGGCACCATCCTTCATGGAGTCCGGACTTTCCTCGCGGTGTTGCCACCCCGCGGTCATCCAGCCATCCGCACGCTTTGGGGATTATGCGTTTGCGCGCCCGCCGTCAACGGGGAAGCGTTGTGCAAGGTCTTGAATGATCCGCATATCTTCGCTGTCCAGAGGGCCACGGTGTCCTGCACGAAAACGGTCACGGAATGCCGCCAAATATGCGTCACATTTCACGTCCATATTTTGACCAGTGCCATAGCCAAAGCGCGCCGCATCCTGACACCATTTGGCAAAATCGGGCGCTGGTGTATCCGGTGTCGTTTCGGGCCAAACAGACAGACCTTGCAGCGTCAGTCGACGCCAATCCAAACGTCGCCCCGGATCGGCCTTGCGATGAGGCGCCATGTCCGAATGTCCGATCACGCGTTCCGGCGGGATGTTCCACGCTTGCATGATTTGAGGCAACAACGCCTCAAGCGCGGCCATCTGGGGTTCGGAATAGGGGGTGCGGCCCGTGTTATCCAACTCAATGCCAATCGAGTGTGAATTGATATCGCTACAGTCCCCCCAAGACCCCGCACCTGCATGCCAAGCACGCATTTCTTGAGCTACGAGTTGCAGGATGCCCCCCTTTTCTGAGATCAGAAAATGGGCCGAAACCTCAAACTCGGGGGAGCAAAGCCGCGCGAGGGCGGCGTCACAACTGCTCATGGCCGTATAGTGTAAAAGAATGAGGTCGGGCGGGCCACCGTGGCGCCTTGGCCCGAAATTAGGTGAAGGACATTGCGTTATCTGCAACGGGACAATTACCCGCGCCGTGCCGCGCGGAACGGCGCGGGGGTCCAAGCACAGGCAAATCCGTCCCCATCAGGATCAATCCCTTTACTGTCTTTTTGAGGGCCGCCATTCTGCAAAAAGGCTTCCTGTGCATCGTTGGACGTCAGGTATTTTGAACAGGCCTTTGTGTACTTCTCCTGCGAATACCGTCCCGACCGCGCATAGATCGACTCGCCGACTGAATTAGTCGTTCCGAGCGCAAAGGCGATAACGGCAGTTGCACTTGATGTACTTGTACGCGATGGCAAAGCCGTTGGGTTAATCACTTGATATTGCGCCCGCTGTTCTGCCAAGCGCTCAGCATCACTTGCAATCGTTTCGCGCGCAGCAACAGCTTTGAAGCTCTGCTCGTCAGAAATCCCAGTTCTAGAGGCCTGAGGCTGACTTGGCGCGCCGTTCAGGTCCGGCGTTTGCTTTACAGCTTCTTCGAGCGCCAAAGAAATATTGGATGACCCCACGTCCTCGTCGGAAATCACCCCCGCCTGAACGGGACTGCCTTGAAGAGCTTGCGCAGTGTTGTAATTGTACCCCTCGAAATCGTCGAAGCCCACGCCGGAGTCTGGAACTCCCGACTGACAAGCGACAAGGCCCAGCAGAGCGATCATAGAAACGACGGATAGTGAGTTGCGCATAGTTACCTCTGGTCGGTTGATCGTCGTGTTTACCACCAATTGTTTGGTTTGGAAACAAATCCTGCCGCAGTCTCAAGAGCATAGGCCGTATTGAGTAGATCGCCCTCTTCCCACGGACGCCCGATCAATTGCAAACCAAGCGGCAATCCTTCGGAATTTAGCCCCGTTGGTACCGAAATACCCGGCAATCCAGCGAGGTTCACCGTCACGGTAAATACATCGTTGAGGTACATTTTTACGGGATCGGCGTCACTCATTTCGCCAAGGCCAAAGGCAGCTGAAGGCGTCGCAGGTGTCAGGATCGCATCCACACCTGCGGCAAACACATCGTCAAAGTCCCTCTTAATCAAGGCTCTAACGCGGCGCGCACGGTTGTAATAGGCATCATAGAACCCTGCTGACAGCACATAAGTACCGATCATCACACGGCGCTGAACCTCGGAGCCAAACCCTTCGGCGCGGGTTTTTTCGTACATGTCATCAATGCCATCGCCCGCCGCCAATTTTGCGCGGTGGCCATAGCGCACGCCATCATAGCGCGCCAGATTTGAGGAGGCTTCGGCGGGAGCGATCACATAATAGGCAGGCAGCGCATATTTCGTGTGCGGTAGGCTGATGTTCACGATCTCAGCGCCCGCACTTTTGAGCATCTCGGTACCTTCGGCCCAGAGTTTTTCGATCTCTGCGGGCATTCCGTCCATGTGATATTCGGATGGGATACCGATTTTTTTGCCTTTGATGTCGCCCGTCAAAGCGGCCTCAAAGTTTGGAACGGGTATGTCATACGAGGTGCTGTCTTTGGCGTCATGGCTGGCCATGGCTTCCATCATGATCGCCGCGTCGCGCACGGTTTTGGTCATGGGGCCCGCTTGATCCAGCGAGCTGGCGAAGGCCACAACCCCCCAACGCGAGACACGTCCGTAGGTCGGCTTGAGGCCAACGATGCCCGTAAATGCGGCTGGTTGACGGATCGAGCCGCCGGTATCCGTACCTGTTGCCGCAAGGCAAAGGTCTGCGGAAACTGCGCTCGCGCTGCCGCCTGACGACCCGCCGGGTGTCAGCGCGGCAGCGCTACCTTCGCGGCGCCACGGGTTGATCACGTCGCCGTAAACCGAGGTCTCGTTGCTCGAACCCATAGCGAATTCGTCCATGTTCAATTTGCCGAGCATGACTGCGCCACTGTCCCAAAGATTTTGGGTGACGGTGCTTTCGTATTCTGGCTTAAAACCTGCAAGGATCGCAGAAGCGGCTTGGCTTGGAACACCTTTGGTGCAGAACAAATCCTTAATACCCAACGGGATACCGCACATATCAGGAGCATCCCCGGTGGCAATCCGCGCATCTGCGGCGGCAGATTGTGCGTGGGCAATCTCTGGTGTGTTGTGCACAAACGCGTTCAACGCGCCGGATTTCCCGATTGCTGTGAGGCAAGCTTCGGTAAGCTCAACCGAGGTAAAATCACCCTTGCGCAAACCGTCGCGCGCACCGGAAATGGTCAGTTTGTTTAGATCGGTCATTATTCCACCACCTTCGGCACGACAAAAAAGCCTTCGCGGGAGTCCGGCGCATTGGCCAAAACCTGCTCTTGGATGTCGCCATCCGTCACGATGTCTTTACGGCGTTTTAGGCGCTGAGGCGTGACCGACGTCATGGGCTCTATGCCCTCGACATCAACCTCATTGAGCTGCTCGATAAACCCGAGGATCGTGTTGAATTCTTCTGCCAGCGCAGGAAGCGCCTCGTCAGCGACGCGAATGCGGGCCAGTTTTGCCACACGCGCAGCAGTATCCTTGTCAATCGACATAGGGGGTCTCCGTCAGCTCAATTGGTTCAATTCTTATTTAGCATTTAACTCGCGAGCGCAGGGGGAGCAAGACCGCAATGCCCTACCCGATCAGGATGATGACCCACGCGGCCCCCGCAGCGATGGCGGTAATTGTGACGCCAGCACTTCCGGCGTCCTTTGCCGCCTTTGCCAGTGGATGATACGCGGGCGATAGATAGTCGATACAGCGCTCAATTGCGGTGTTGTAGCATTCCGCCGCCAACACAAGAATGCCCAACGCAACAATCAGGGCGCGCTCAGCAGTGGACAAATCCAAAATCATCGCGAGGGCAAAGGAGGCGGCATTGGCCCAGACCCATTGTTGCAGACTGGCCTCTTCGCGCCAAATCATGCACCAACCTTCCCAAGACCACTTCGCGCGGTCCGAAAATCGTTTCCATTGCTCAACAATCATTTTGCACTCCGATTTTCAAGATAGTGACGGACGCAATCCTGAACGCGTCGAAAACGGTCGCCCCCCAATTTAGTGCCGCCATACCACCGCGTCACGACGATGATATGGTTTTGAATCTCTTCCCGCTCCAGCATGCGCAGAATAATTGACCCAGCGCCACTCTCGCCGTCGTCGGCCTTTATAGGACCATCCTCTAGCAAAACCGCCCATGTATTATGGCTTGCTTTGGCGAATTTCTTTTGCTTTTTGAGTGTTTTCAGGAAGGCGAGCGCCTCATCGCGACTTGTGATTTCCCCACCTGTTACCGCATATTTACTGCCTCGATCTGTCAAAAAACCTTCAATTTGCAACATTACGCACCATAAACCGCAGAGCGCACGGTTTCGATCCGGTCCGCATTAGAGGGATGTGATCCAAGGAACTCTTCACCAGGGTCAGGGATGCGGGTAAAATAAGCGACCCCAACTTCAGGATCGAAACCGGCTTCTAAGGCAATCAAGGCACCTAATTGATCCGCTTCGAGTTCATGCTGTTTGGAAAATTGACGCGACCCAACAAAGGCACCGATGTCGCGTGCGGTTTCGATTGCTTCTGGATCGGCCCCCAAAATTGTGGCCGTGAAACTCCCCAACATTGCACCCTGACTGGCCATAGCCATCTGTTGCTCTAAGTGCCCCGCCACATGGTGGGCCGCCTCATGGCCTATAACAAAGGCTAATTCATCATCATTTTGCACTTCATCCAAAAGCGAAATTGTCACGGCCAAAACCGGCCGGCCATTCTCACTCAGAAACTGATAGGCATTCGATGGTTGGTGTGCGCGGTCGTCCATGACGATCAGGAAATCGCAATTTCCACGCGTTCGGGCCTCATGGCAAAAGGACTCTGCAACAATTTCAATACGCCCCGCGACACGCAAAAAGTCTTGCTCACTCATTCCCTTGCCATTGGTGTGGATAGTCCCAAAGTGTTCAACCCTCTCAATTGGTTGAACATTTTGCGAAGCGGTCGTTGAAACACATCCCGCAACACCCGCAAGAAGCGCTAAACCTCGTAAAACTTTCACTGAAAACACCTTCAACATCCCGTCTTTTTAACATGTTGACGGTCTTTTTCCAGCCCACACTGTGTTGCTGTTGCAATTATTCGGTCAAAAGCTAAACTGAATGTATGTTTACAATAGAGCATGATTTTGAAGCCACTATTATCACCCTGATCGACGAGGGCACCCCCTTTCTTCAGGGCGACATCACCATAAATGCGTTCCAGGACTGTATCACGGTTGAGCAGGTCGATCCGCAAACAGATCGCCTTCAACGTATCACCATTTCAATGACCCAACTTCAGGAATTACAATCGGCTCTCAACCTTCCTGAAGGCAGCTATCGAGTGGCCGAAGACCCCGAATAGATCATTCCATCACACGGAAAACCTTATTTCTTGACGTTTCCCCGCGCAGCAAAACAAGACGTGTTTTGGGAACGCCCATCGCCTTGGACAGAAGCTTTACAATCGCAGCATTCGCCTTCCCGCCCTCGGCGACCACCGTGACATAGACCCGCAACCCCGTCTGCGTTTCGACAATTCGATTTCGGCTGGCTTTAGGTGTTGCAACGATTGCAATTTCGGCTCCCCTGATGGCGAGATGCTTTAAATCCAATGAACGCCCTCCACTCTCTGCCCCTGTTTGATGCGAAACTTTGGCGTGCAGCCTTGCCAGCACCATGTGTTTGCGGCACATCTGCGTATGTTACGCCTTGAAAGCTGAGGATAAAACTCCGACATGCTAGAAAACACCGACGAGGACTTATGCCCAAACCAAATCCTGCCGCAATGGAATTCCTGTTATCTCGGCGCTCCCGACCTGCTAAAACTCTTACGTTCCCCATCCCATCAGCGCAAGATTTGCACCCAATCCTAACGGCAGCTGCGCGCACACCGGACCATGGGAAGCTCGAGCCCTGGAGATTCATCGTCCTCGCGGATGCGGCCCTTCCTCGCCTTGCCGAACTCACCGATCAACGTGGGGCGGCCCTGGGACTTGATGATGAAAAACGAGCGAAATCAAAAGCTCAATTCGCCAACGCGGGACTTGTCGTTGCGGTTGTGTCTTCGCCAAAATCGTCTGAAAAAGTGCCATATTTGGAGCAGGTCTATTCGGCGGGTGCCGTATGTTTAGCACTTGTGAACGCGGCCCTTGCCTCTGGTTGGGGGGCAAATTGGCTCACGGGCTGGATGGCCTATGACCCCGAAATCCTCACAGAGGGGCTTGGGCTTGGAGAGGGAGAAACCGTTGCAGGCTTCATCCATCTAGGCACCGAAACTTCTACGCCTCCGGACCGTCCCCGCCCTGATCTTGCGGCCATCACCACTTGGGTAACAGAATGATATTTGGCGATTTTTTCAAATCCCTTGCACAGCTTTCGGATCGCAGCTTTCGCCTCGTCCTCTGGAAGGGTGTAGGCCTTTCCTTCCTGCTGCTGTTTGGTATTTACGTCGTGTTCGTGACGGGTATCAATTGGTTCGTTCCTGAGTCTGTGACCTTGCCGTGGGTTGGAAATATCACGGTCCTGAAAAGTATTTTCAGCTGGGCCTCGATCCTCTTGATGATCCTGCTTTCGATGTTTTTGATGATCCCCGTCGCCAGCGCTTTCACAGGTTTTTTTCTTGATGAAGTTGCCGAGGCCGTGGAGGACAAGCACTATCCGCAGCTCCCCCCCGCCCCCAAAATGCCGTTCGCTGATACGGTCGTGGATACGGTCAATTTTCTTGGTCTCATTGTGGGACTAAATATCGTTGGTCTTGTCGTCTTCCCGTTTTTTGGCCCCCTCGCCCCCATAATGTTCCTAGGACTGAACGGTTTTTTACTTGGCCGCGAGTATTTCCAAATGGCAGCGATGCGCCGATTAGGCCGTGTTCAAGGCCGTGCATTAATGTCAAAAAACCGAGGCGAAATCTGGATCGCAGGCGCGCTCATGGCTCTCCCCCTGCTCATCCCATTCGTCAATCTGTTTGTACCCGTCCTTGCCGCAGCAACATTCACCCACATGTTTCAGCGCCTTAGGCCTTAAGACGCAGGAACCTCTGGGGGAAGGCGATTCATCCAATCAATATCGCGCACGGTAATTGTGTCTGTCACGATAATCGTGAAAATGATCGCCCAAAGTACAGTGGTAATCAGGGTCACAATGATGGCCCGCTTTTTAAGCTGGGGATCCACGGGCGCAGACGACGGCGTACCCGGTACAACTTCGCCCATGTCTTGCTGTGATTTAAGCCGAATGGGCAATACCACAAAAAGCGTCATAAACCAGAGGACAGAATAAAGAACGATCGCGGAAGTAATAGCCATTATATTTGCTCCAATTCAATGAGGGTTCCGTTGAAATCCTTGGGATGCAGGAATAACACAGGCTTGCCATGCGCACCGATCTTCGGCTCCCCCGTTCCCAAAATACGTGCGCCTTTTGTTAAAAGATGGTCGCGCGCGGTCAGGATATCATCAACTTCGTAACAGATATGGTGAATCCCACCGGACGGATTCTTTGCCAGAAAACCGTTAATCGGACTATCCTCGCCTAAGGGAAACAACAGTTCTATTTTTGTATTAGGCAGGTCAATAAATACAACCGTCACCCCATGATCTGGTTCGTCCTGAGGCGCACCAACACTCGCCCCGAGTGTGTCGCGATATTGTGCAACAGCGGCGTCCAAATCCGGCACGGCAATCGCAACGTGGTTTAAGCGACCAATCATGTGTTTCTCCCATATTCAAGGTGTCTCACTATCCTATAGGGCGCTTCCGCGTGCAATGGGATAGGGGCAAGTGCGACAGAAAAACGACGAAAGGGTCGGCCGTTTTAACGAGTCGTTATCCCTTAATCTTGTTTAATACGATTCTGCACCCAGCTCTTTCTGCATAAACCACGCAGACAAACTTAGAATGGAAAAGGAAATGGACGATCTTAGTAAATTCATGAACAGCCCACCGCCAACACCCACGCGCCCCTTACTTGGAGTTACCGTATTGGTGGTCGAAGATAGCCGGTACGCCAGTGAAGCCATGCGCATGTTGTGTTTGCGTTCTGGCGCCCGAATTCGACGCGCCGATTGTCTGCGGTCTGCGCGAAAGCACCTTCAAGTCTTCAATCCAACAGTTGTTATCGTTGATATGGGGTTGCCTGACGGCTCCGGTGCAGAATTATTGGCTGAATTAAGTCAGACTGCTTCCCCAATTTCAGTTCTTCTGGCGACCTCAGGAGATTCAGGCTTGGAAGAGGAAGCAATTGCCGCTGGAGCGGTGGGCTTTTTGTCCAAACCCGTAAACAATTTGGCGCAATTCCAGAATGCAATCCTAGCGCATTTGCCCACCGAAGATCACCCCCCTGGGCCGCGCCTCCTCAATAACGAACAGATTGTCATAGACAAACTCGCTCTTCGCGACGATTTCGCTCACGTAGAAGAGGTCCTCGCCCAAAATACCGATGGGGACACGCTGGACTATCTGGCGCATTTCATTTCCGGAATCGCCCAAACGGCGCAGGACGGTCAATTGATCGAAGCAGCAAATGCTTTGGCACATGATCGCGCACAAGGCCGCTCAACGCGCACAGACGTCGAGCGGATATCGTCAATGCTACGCGCACGCCTAGAGGAACGCACCTCCATTTAAGTCCTCATTTCAAAACGGGGTCGGAAGACGCGCGCACAATGCCTGTAAGATCTTTAAGGCTTATAATTTGAGCACCGGATTCGCTGAAGTTCTGCGGAGCTAGCCACGTTTTGTACGCCTCTCTTAGAGCCGGCCATTCCTTATCGATTGCCGCAAACCAGACGGTGTCACGATTTTTGCCTTTTACGATCGCGGCTTGCCGAAAAACGCCTTCATAGCTCAGACCTAATCGTTGTGCCGCACGGCGCGAAGGTATGTTGTTGGCATCGCATTTCCATTCGAAACGACGGTACCCCGCCTCAAAGGCCCACTCCATGGCCAAGTAAAAAGCTTCAGTGGCCGCACGTGTTTTTTGGAGTTCGGGCGCAAAATTAATATGCCCAATCTCGATTCCGCCAGCCTCTGGCGAAATCCGCAGAAAGCTCAAAACACCGCAAACGTGACCATTCTTGAGGTCTCGCACTGCATAAAAGTATGGGTCATCTTTTTCTTCAACGCTTCGGGCCCAACGCAGATAATCAGCGGCGGAAGGAAATGGCCCATACGGTAAATAGTCCCAAAGAGCGTCGTCCACCGAGTTCGCCCCATGAAGGTCCGCGGCATGGAGATCGGCATTAAGCCGCTCTAGCGCAACAAAATCACCCTTCATTTCAAACGGTTCGGGACGTGGAGGAACCGTCCAGCCGCCGACATCGTCACCAAACCTCTTATTTTCCGTCATCGCTATCGGCCCTTCTTTCGTTTTCGCCACAATTGACAATAATCCAACGACTGTCCAGCGCGTCTCTTCTACCCAAAACACCTCATTTTCATCGCAATCTATCGCAGTAATTACCCGATTTTGCCCCACTGCTGCCGCATTCCAACGCGATTTTGAGGTAAGTCGGGAAATTTAGGAAAACATCATGATTGAGTATACCCAGAATGCTTTTAGCAATCCAAAGGTTGTCAAAGCCTTTGATTGGAGCGTGTTTGCAGGTGGGATGGTCAGTCTTGTATTTGCGATAGCCATGACAATCATGGGGGATGGCGAGACCCAAAATGCAGGTGCCCATTTGAACGGTGAAACACTCGCCAGTTTGTAAGGATTACCGAATTATCTGGGTTGCACCGCTAAGGTCTAGCCCAGGGAAAATGTGTTTTTCAAGCGTTTCGACGTTTGTTCCAAACATTCCCCGAATAGCCATCGCCGCATAAGCACGCACATCTTGCGTCGGATTCAAATCACGCCCTTGGTATAAATCTTGTTCCCGCAAACCCGGCCAATCCCCGTACACTTGCTTACCTTTCAGGGCACCACCCACCAGAATGGACAAACCTCCGGTGCCGTGGTCCGTTCCCTTGGTCCCGTTTTCGTGGGCAGTTCTCCCAAATTCTGTCATTGCGACAATCGCCGTCTTTTCCCAAATGGGTCCTAAATCATTCTTTAACCGCAAAATAACATCCGACAGATTTCTAAGCGCGCGCTTCAGAGCGCCTTTTTGATTGCGGTGCGTATCCCACCCATTGATCGAAAAAGACGCGATCCGCGTTTCCTCTAGCAAACGTGCGGCCGCAAACGCGGCAATGTTTTCATATCCACTTAGGTTGCGAGCTTCCTTTGCCACCTTCTGCATGGCTTCCAAAGGGTCTAGGCTTTCGGATATCGCCGCCATAGGCGAAGTCAACGCGATCGCTTCGGCCAAATTATTGCGAAACAACGGGTCGTTTTGATAAGAGATTTCCAACAATCGTTTCGCCTGCTCGGTCAAATCCAATCGAGTATCAGGCGCCCAATTCGAAATCTCGGCCTCCCCTTTGGCCAAAAGCATTTCATAGCGTCCAACAGTAAAAGCCGTTTGCGCGTGTGATTTTGGCATGTGTTGCAGCAGGCGGTTGAGCCAGCCATCGCGAAACATTTGGCCATCAGAATTCACCATCCCTGCTTCCAAAACATCCTGCCCGTCAAAATGGCTTCGCTTATCTCGGTAAGGTGTGGAAACAGCATGTGCGAAACCGAGTTCTCCTGCCTCCCATAGAGGTTGCAGCGCCAAGAGGTCGGGATGCATGAAAAACATACCGTTTAACGGGATCGCGGAGCTGGGTTGCGGCAATAGAGACGGACGAAGTGTAGAATACTCTTTATTTTCAAAAGGACCAACCACATCCAGACCGTCCAGACCGCCCCTCAAAATAATGACAACCAGCCGATGATCGCTCGGAGTCGAAGCGAGGGAAATTGGCGTAATCAGAGGACTGGCAGCAAGAGAGCATCCCAGAAATGAAGAATGAACCAGAAATTTGCGTCGCGTGAAGTCCTTAGCTGACATATTTCTATCTCCGCTGAAAGTCAGGCGAGGCAAGGACGAGTCCAATCCCCTCCCATTTGGTTTCGGCAGAATTTGCAACAAATTGTACGGTAGGCGTGAGTCGGTCACCAAGAGCATTTTGCGCTACTTGAAGTGGAGTAATCTCGCTGTTTGCAAGCGACCCCGCAAATGCCTGAGGTACCATCATCGCCCATTGAATGCGCGCCGCCAAACCTTGAGGCGTAAACCATTGTTTGGCATTTTCGGGCCACCCGTCGGGGCCATTGGGCCGTTCCCAAGGTTGCCCCATAAGTGAGAGCGGACTTTGAAAAGACAAATTCGTGAGCCTGTCGTTTAACCTCGTTATAACCTTCACATCGACATCCAGCGCACGCAACGATGTCGCAACAAAATCAAACGGTTGCATTGCCTTGGTGAATTTTTTTCCCCACGCTGCGGGATGGGACAACATAGCTTGATAACAGGCGAGCAATTCGCCATCCGACGCCAGATAGGCGCCTCGGATATCGCCAACAAGTGCAGGATCGGGGGTGTCCGACACAAAATGCACCGCCATTTTTTGCGCAAGATGTGATGCCGTTTCGGGCCGTCGCGCAAAATCTTCGAGGGCGTGATGAATGGATTTAAGACTCGCGCGTGGCCCTCTGTAGGTTTTCCCAAGAATTTCTTCGGTTCCTGGCTCTGCACGTTAGGGTATAAATTTCATCCCATCCGCAAAGGTAAAGCGCGTTCCCGCCAAAAGTTCCGCGAATTGCCGCACATCTTTTTGCGAATACCCCCCACCGACGCCCAATGTATGAAGTTCAAGAATTTCTCGAGCCAAATTCTCGTTAAGTCCCACGTTTTTACGTTTGCGCGACACGTAACTGTTTGGTCCAATAGATTGATTTTGATCAAGATAGTGCAACATGAGGGGGTGCAGAGAAGATGCGATCAGGAGATCGGAAAAGCGACCGTTAATATTCGGCCGAATGGCATCCTCAACAAATGGTGTCACTAAATGTCGGTAGTATCGGTCGTTCCCAACTACGGTGAAGTGATCCGCCCAAAACCGCACCAAACGTTCGCGAAACCCATGTGGGGACGCTATATAGCGCGCGAGACTCGCGTTAAACCAACGAGTGTTAGCGCGCGCCATAGACTTACGCCGCTTGGAAAATTGTGCTTGCGCCTCTTTTTCAAGCTCCGTGCCTCTGTTTTTCTTTTTGAGTTTGCTGAGCCTTTTCAGATCAAGGATCATGGCTCTTTGGCTCTCAAACGATGCGATGGGAAATTGCTTTGCCAACACATCTGGCCCAGTAAGTTCAGCAAAAACGGCGTCAAGGGAGTGTGGTGGTACAAACCGAAGGGAAAGTCCGGTGCCAAACCGAATAGCAGCTATTTCTGGATCAAAGGCCATTTTAGGGCATCCCGATTGCGCGATGCCTTAGGATAACACCAACAATTGCCGTGATGCCATCCTCTTTGGAATCCTCCGCCCATTCATAGAACAGGCGGAGGGTTTCAGATTTAGTCCTGTGGAATAACGCGCAAACCAAGCTCCATAAGCTGTTCACTCATGGGTTCGCTCGGGGCGCTCATCATCACATCTTCGGCACGTTGATTCATTGGGAACATGATGACTTCGCGAATGTTGGCTTCTTCAGCCAACAACATCACGATCCGGTCGATCCCTGCGGCGCAACCACCGTGGGGAGGAGCGCCATATTTGAACGCGCTGACCATGCCGCCAAAGCGTTTATTAACTTCTTCGGCGCCATACCCCGCGATTTCAAACGCTTTGTACATGATCTCAGGACGGTGGTTCCGGATCGCGCCGGATAGGAGCTCATAGCCGTTACAGGCAAGGTCATATTGGAAGCCCAAGACCTCTAGAGGATTGCCATTTAGCGCGTCCATACCGCCTTGTGGCATCGAGAACGGGTTGTGTTCAAAATCGATTTTTCCGGTTTCTTCGTCGGCTTCGTAGATTGGGAAATCGACGATCCACGCAAAGGCAAACCGGTTTGGATCGGTGAGTTTGAGCTCTTCCCCAATCACGTTGCGCGCACGGCCCGCAACAGCTTCGAACGCTTTTGGTTTACCTGCGAGGAAGAACGCCGCGTCGCCAAGGCCGAGGCCAAGTTGCTGGCGGATTGCCTCTGTACGTTCTGGGCCGATGTTTTTGGCCAAGGGGCCTGCCGCTTCAAGGCCTTCACCCTGATCACGCCAGAAAATATAGCCCATGCCCGGAAGACCTTCAGCCTGAGCGAAGCTGTTCATACGGTCACAGAATTTGCGCGAGCCACCTTTAGGTGCAGGAATGGCGCGCACTTCGGTGCCCTCGTTTTCCAGCATTTTAGCAAAGATCGCAAAACCAGAACCGCGGAAATGCTCGGACACAACCTGCATTTTAATCGGGTTACGTAAGTCGGGCTTGTCGGAGCCATACCAAAGCGCTGCGTCGCGATAGGAGATTTGCTCCCACGTTTGGTCGACTTTTTTGTCGCCGCCGAACTCCTCAAAAATACCAGTGAGGACGGGCTGGATTGTGTCAAACACGTCTTGCTGGCTCACGAAAGACATCTCAAGATCGAGTTGGTAGAAATCGGTGGGTGAGCGATCGGCGCGTGGATCTTCGTCGCGGAAACAAGGCGCGATTTGGAAATACTTGTCGAAACCCGAGACCATAATCAGCTGTTTGAATTGCTGCGGAGCCTGTGGCAGCGCGTAGAATTTTCCGGGATGTTGGCGCGACGGCACAAGAAAGTCGCGTGCGCCTTCTGGGCTTGAGGCTGTGATGATCGGCGTTTGATATTCGCGAAAGCCGCCATCCCACATGCGACGACGCATGGAGGCCACTACATCCGAGCGCAACTTCATGTTTTTCTGAAGTTTTTCACGACGCAGGTCGAGGTAGCGATACTTCAGGCGGGTTTCTTCAGGGTATTCTTGATCGCCAAAGACCATCAGCGGAAGTTCCTCGGACTGGCCCAAAACTTCAAGATCACGTACAAAAACTTCGATTTCGCCCGTCGGAATAGCTTTATTCACAAGGCCCGCGTCGCGCGCCATAACGGTACCATCAATGCGAATACACCATTCAGAGCGCACTTTTTCGAGGGCAGCAAAAACGGGGCTGTCGGGGTCGGCGATAACCTGAGTGATGCCATAATGATCGCGCAAGTCGATAAACAAAAGGCCACCGTGATCTCGCACGCGATGTACCCAGCCAGAGAGACGAACAGTGTCTCCTACATTGGCGCTGGTCAGAACGGCGCAAGTATGGCTGCGATAGGCGTGCATGGCGTTTTCCTTTGAAAGACGACGAAGTGAAGTGGTTCGAATGCCGATACACCGTTTTAGGGTGGAAAAGTCAATAGAAGCGCACGGGATTAAGGTGCAAACATCACACAGTTGCCCGTTTTAACCCGCCATCAACCTGAATACATGGTCTTAACTGGGCGCGCGACCTATCGTGATCCGCAAAAGCCACGGGGACATTATCCTATTTGGGCCCAAAAAAATGGCACGTGCGAGCAGGAGTAGTGGGTATGAAATCCGATTTTTTATGGGTCGTGTTGGTGATTTCTATTGCCACGATCATATCCGTCACGACGTTTAATCCAGATGTCGCCGCCGATTTTCAAGCGCTTTGGGTGGCCGGAGAGTTTTACCAGGCGGGCGCATTCGACCAAATCTACCCCCCAGACACCGAATACTTCACCAGCAAGCCCTCGCCTGAGTGGATCGCTCATGTTGCGGCACAGGGCCAAACGACGCCAGTTTACTCTTATATTTACCCCCCCATTTGGGCGGCATTATTCGCAAAACTGACAACACTCACGACGTTTCACACGTTATCCACCATTGCGGGCGTCATAAATCCGATCCTGATGGGGGGGATGGCATTCTTGGCGTGGCGTTTTTGTTGTTTGGCCGGAATGAAGGGAATCCGCGCACCCGTTTACGTGGCGCTCGTGATGATTATTTTGATGACAACGACCCTTGGAACAATCGGGCTTTTTCAGAACCAAGTCCAAATCCTTGTCAGTTTTCTCATACTCCTTGGCCTTGAACGTGAACGGGCGAACGCGCCTATTATCGGCGGTTTCGCCATGGGCTTGGCGGCAGCGATTAAGCTATACCCCGTTTTCTTTGCCATTTTTTGGCTTGCGCAGGGCAAGAATCGCGCCGCGGCGTCCTTTATAATTGGTGGCGGTGCTATTGGCCTTTTGTCGATCTTCATTTCTGGCTGGCCCTTGCACGAGGTCTTCCTTGAGCAAGTTCGGGTCATTTCAAACGGTGTATTTTTAAACAAAACAAACTACGCGCTTGAGACCTCTATCGCGAATGTGTTTTTCCAAGAACAACTCGTTTTCAGCACATCAGCGGCAAGCGAACTCGATGCTGATGCTCTAAATGGAATTCAAATCGGTCAACTGGCGATGGCCAAACCAGCAATCTGGATGATTTTGAGCCAACTTGTAATACTGTTGTCAGCAATTACCCTCGCGCTTGTCGCCTACAAAACCCGAGATCGTAATCCGCTCGCCCTTTGGCCTTTTGCGTTGACCCTTGTATCCCTCATGAGCCCTCTCGCATGGGGCTATCATTTTTTGCCCGCCGCCAGCTTTGCCCCCGCGATTTTGGCCTTTTTGGGTTTTCGTGTCGGACTTCGCACATTGGCGATTTGCTTTATTCCTTTGGCGATGGGGTTGTTGCCGACCTACGAGGGCCTATCGAATTCTATGAACGTCCCTCAATTGGTTGGCTTTAGTTGCTTAGCTACCTATTGCGCGGTTTGGGCCTATCTCTTGGCAAAAGATCGACACCCCGTCGCCTTAACCCAACAAGCCTCCGCCAAAGACAGCGCGATTCCCGCTTAAGGGCTTGCGCCCACGCGCCCCATGTCTATAACCCACGACAATTTGCTTGAACCTGTTGTCTGGGGGCGCACCATGCCAAAAAGAACCGATATCAAATCCATCATGATCATTGGAGCGGGGCCTATCGTTATTGGGCAAGCCTGCGAATTTGACTACTCTGGTGCACAGGCGTGTAAAGCGCTGCGCGAAGAGGGCTATCGCGTCATCCTTGTGAACTCAAATCCAGCGACGATCATGACCGATCCGACCCTCGCGGATGCCACATATATTGAACCTATCACCCCCGAAATTGTTGCCAAAATCATCGAAAAAGAGCGCCCCGATGCGCTCCTGCCTACAATGGGCGGTCAAACGGGCCTCAACACCTCGCTCGCGCTTGAGGAAATGGGCGTTCTAAAGAAATTCAACGTCGAAATGATCGGAGCCAAACGTGAGGCCATCGAAATGGCCGAGGATCGCAAATTGTTCCGCGAAGCCATGGATCGTTTGGGTATTGAAAACCCACGCGCGACCATTGTGACCGCGCCAAAGCTACCCAACGGCAAAGCCGACCTCAACGAAGGCGTGCGCATCGCGCTTGAGAGCCTCGAAGACATTGGCCTTCCCGCCATCATCCGCCCCGCATTTACCCTTGGTGGTACAGGCGGCGGCGTAGCGTACAACCGTGAAGATTTTGAACATTTCTGCCGTACCGGCATGGACGCCTCGCCCGTGAACCAAATCCTCGTGGATGAGTCGCTTCTGGGTTGGAAAGAGTTTGAGATGGAAGTTGTGCGCGACACCGCCGACAACGCCATCATCGTTTGCGCCATTGAGAACGTCGACCCAATGGGGGTGCACACAGGTGATTCCATCACTGTGGCCCCTGCCCTCACGTTGACGGACAAAGAATACCAAATAATGCGGACGCACTCGATCAACGTTCTGCGCGAAATCGGCGTGGAAACGGGCGGCTCGAACGTTCAGTGGGCTGTAAACCCCGCCGACGGTCGTATGGTCGTGATCGAGATGAACCCCCGCGTGTCGCGCTCCTCCGCCCTTGCCTCCAAAGCAACAGGTTTCCCGATCGCGAAGATCGCGGCCAAACTTGCCGTGGGCTTCACATTGGATGAACTCGACAACGACATCACCGGCGTGACCCCTGCGAGTTTTGAGCCAACGATCGACTATGTTGTCACAAAAATCCCGCGCTTCGCCTTTGAAAAATTCCCCGGTGCTGAACCTTACCTGACCACTGCGATGAAATCCGTCGGCGAGGTTATGGCCGTGGGTCGTACCATCCACGAAAGCTTGCAAAAAGCGCTCGCGAGCATGGAAAATGACCTCACTGGATTTGATGAAATCATCATCGAGGGCGCCCCCGAAAAATCAGCTGTCATCAAAGCAATCGGCAAGCAAACGCCAGACCGTATGCGGACGATCGCACAAGCCATGCGCCACGGCCTGTCAGATGAAGAAATCCACGAAATCACAATGTTTGATCCGTGGTTCCTCGCACGGATCCGCGAAATCGTGGATGTCGAAGCAGAGGTGCGCGCTGGCGGCTTGCCCGTCACCGAGAAGGGCTTGCGCCGCCTGAAAATGATGGGCTTCACGGATGCACGCCTCGCGACTCTTACGGGCCGCGATGAAGCAAATGTTCGCCGCGCACGGATTAACTTGGGTGTAACGGCTGTTTTCAAACGCATCGACACCTGTGCCGCCGAATTTGAAGCACAGACCCCTTATATGTACTCCACCTACGAAGCGCCCGCGATGGGCGACGTCGAGTGCGAAGCGCGTCCAAGTGACAAGAAAAAAGTCGTCATTCTCGGCGGTGGTCCCAACCGGATCGGCCAAGGAATCGAGTTCGATTATTGCTGTTGTCATGCCTGTTATGCCCTTACCGAACAGGGCTACGAGACGATCATGATCAACTGTAATCCTGAAACAGTTTCAACAGATTACGACACTTCGGATCGCCTGTATTTTGAGCCTTTGACGTTTGAACACGTGATGGAAATCCTGCGGGTTGAGCAGGAGAACGGCACCCTGCATGGCGTGATCGTGCAATTTGGTGGCCAGACTCCGCTCAAGCTTGCCAACGCCCTTGAAGCCGAAGGGATCCCTATTCTGGGAACCTCACCTGATGCCATCGACCTCGCCGAGGATCGCGAACGTTTCCAAGCGCTTGTGAACCGTCTTGGCCTACTGCAACCCAATAATGGCATTGCCTCGACGGATGCAGAGGCGATTATGATCGCGGCTAAAATCGGCTTTCCATTGGTCATTCGCCCCTCCTATGTTTTGGGCGGCCGGGCCATGGAAATCGTGCGGGATATGGCGCAACTTGAGCGGTATATATCGGAAGCGGTGGTTGTGTCCGGTGACAGCCCCGTCCTGCTCGACAGCTATCTTTCGGGCGCGATTGAAATCGATGTCGATGCGATTTGCGATGGAACCGATGTTCATATCGCGGGTATCATGCAGCACATCGAAGAAGCTGGGGTACACTCTGGCGACAGCGCGTGCTCGCTCCCCCCCTACTCGCTCTCCAAAGAAACAATGGCGACCCTCGCGGTGCAAACACGCCAATTGGCGCTTGCGCTGAACGTTGTTGGCTTGATGAACATTCAGTTCGCCGAAAAAGACGGGGACATCTACTTGATCGAAGTAAATCCCCGTGCCTCGCGCACGGTGCCCTTCGTGGCCAAGGCCGTGAACAGCCCAATCGCCGCAATCGCCGCGCGTGTTATGGCAGGCGAGAAGCTGTCAGCGTTTGACTTAGTTGATCCAAACATCAAAACCTTCGCCGTAAAAGAAGCTGTTCTTCCATTCGCGCGGTTCCCGGGTGTCGATACGATCCTTGGACCAGAAATGCGCTCGACTGGCGAAGTTATGGGCTCGGACGCTAGTTTCCACCGCGCGTTCCTTAAGGCGCAAATGGGCGCAGGCGTTGAATTGCCAACCGAAGGTCGCGTGTTCCTTTCGATCAAAGACATGGACAAAACCAACATGATGCTGGAGGCCTGCGTGGCCCTCGTCGAAATGGGTTTTGAAATTGTCGCAACCCGTGGCACGGGCGCTTGGTTGGCGGAAAACAACGTCCCGTTTGAGCTGACGAACAAAGTCTACGAAGGCCGTCCCAACATTGTGGACAGCATGAAAGACGGCGAAATCTCTCTGGTCATGAACACCACCGAAGGCACGCAAGCGGTTGAAGACTCTCGTGAAATTCGATCAGTGGCGCTCTATGACAAAATCCCCTATTTCACCACAGCCGCAGCCGCCCATGCTGTGACATTTGCGATGCAAAGCCGCCGCGACGGGGAACTTGAAGTGCGTTCCTTGCAAGAGCGATAAGCCGTTTTCGCCATTGAACATCTGAGCCCGCAAGGGCTCGGATGTGTGGCGGCCCTCGCGGCCCCTTGACCACTGGCGCAAAATCCAGCCTACTCTCTTTGTAAATAAGGGGCCGTTATGTATAATGTTGCGATTACAGGAACGGGTGTTTTCACCCCTGAAAACGTCATAACAAACGATGAATTGGTCGTTGCGTTTAACGCTTACGTCGACCTATTCAATGCTGAAAACGCCGCGCAAATCGAAGCGGGGACCCTCAAAGCCAAATCACATTCAAGCAGCGAGTTCATCGTCAGGGCCTCGGGAATTGAAAACCGTTTTGTCATGGATAAAACGGGCGTTTTGGACCCCAAAATTCTGCACCCCACGCTTCGTCAGCGCTCCGACGAGGAGCCCGCAATCATGGCGGAAATGGCGGTTGATGCTTGTAAAAAAGCACTCGCTCAAGCGGGGAAAACGGCGGCGGACGTAGATGCCGTTATTTGTGCCGCGTCAAATATGGAACGCGCCTATCCCGCAATTGCCGTTGAAATTCAAGACCTTCTTGGAATTCAGGGCTTTGGTTTTGATATGAATGTCGCCTGCTCCAGCGCGACCTTCGGCATTCAAGCAGCGGCAGATATGATCCGCTCTGGCTCGGCCCGCGCGATCCTTGTTGTAAATCCTGAAATCTGTTCAGGTCACCTTGAGTGGCGGGACCGCGATTGTCATTTCATTTTTGGCGACGTTGCAACGGCAACATTATTAGAGCGCGAAGAATTGGCAACGGGGCCGCATTTCAAAATCCTCTCGACGCGCTGCGCCACTCAATTCTCCAATAATATTCGGAATAATAATGGCTTTTTGCGCCGTTCCCGCCCTGATGGCGTTGCGGATCGGCGCGACATGCAGTTCATGCAAAACGGGCGGAAAGTGTTTAAGGAAGTTCTGCCGATGGTCTCCGAACATATGTCGACCCACCTAGCGGACAAAAATATCGACGTTAGCGACCTAAAGCGTATGTGGCTGCATCAGGCCAACAAAGCCATGTTTGATTTCATTGGCAAAAAGGTGCTTGGGCGTACCCCCGAAGCAAGTGAGCAGCCAAATATTCTGCAAGACTATGCAAACACGTCTTCGGCGGGGTCGATCATTGCTTTTAGCCAAAACTCAGACGACTTGGCGGTCGGCGACAAGGGCATAATCTGCTCGTTTGGCGCGGGATATTCCGTGGGATCCGTCATTTTGGAACGCGCTTAAATCGCATTTTCAACGGTCTAATACTTGATCCTAATCGGGCGGCAATATAGTTTCCGCCCATGGCAAAACTCTATTTTCACTTTTCCACCATGAACGCTGGGAAATCGACGATCCTGCTGCAGGCTGCGCATAATTATCGCGAGCGCGGCATGGACACCTATCTGCTGACTGCGCGGTTTGACAAGCGCGCGGGCGAAGGGCGCATTGCCTCGCGAATTGGCATTGGTGAAGATGCGGATACGTTTGAGACAGGCGAAGATCTCTTTGCGAAAATTCAAGCGCGTATGCTAAGCGACCCCTGTGCCTGTGTGTTTATCGACGAGTCGCAATTCCTAGAGAAAGAACAAGTCTGGCAATTGGCCCGTGCCGTTGATGACTTGCGAATTCCGATTATGTGTTACGGTCTGCGTGTCGATTTTCAAGGCGAACTGTTCCCCGGATCGGCGGCGCTCTTGGCTCTCGCGGACGAAATGCGCGAAGCACGTACCATCTGTTATTGCGGTAAAAAGGCAACCATGGTTATCCGCCAAGATGATCAGGGGAATGTGCTCAAGGAAGGCGCCCAAGTTCAGATCGGCGGCAACGAAACCTACGTGTCCCTATGCCGCCGTCACTGGCGCGCGGCCATGGGCGAAGACATCTCGCGAAAACACGTGAAATCAGTCGCTTAAACCTTGTTTGGCGGAGCGTTTCCGTCGGCGACCGCGCATAGGTTTTCTAACGCCATCATACCCATTGCCTCGCGAACTTCCAAAGCGGCGGTCCCTAAATGCGGCAAGAGCGTCGCGTTATCGAGCGCCCTCAGAGCTTCTGGCACAAAAGGTTCCTGTTCATAAACATCGAGCCCAGCCCCCGCGATTTCGCCATTTTGAAGGGCCGCAATAAGGGCCGCCTCATCTACAACATCGCCACGCGAAATATTCACGAAAATGGCCGAGGACTTCATCGCCGCAAAGATGTTCTTATCAATAAAATGATACGTTTCCGGTGACCCTGGAACCGCCGTGATCACGAAATCTGCACCGGAAACCGCCTCTTCAATCGTTGGCTTTTGAACGGCTGGGAGGCCGATATTATCTACGAACGATCGATTGAAAAACACGACATCCATCTCAAAACCAAAGTGGCAGCGACGGGCGATAGCTTTGCCAATCCGCCCCATCCCAAGAATTGCCACGGTTTTTCCCGTCACATGGGTTCCCAGATTTTGGACTGGTCCCCAGCCTTGCCATTTGCCCGCGCGCACCATCCGCTCGCCCTCGCCTGCACGGCGTGCCGCCATCAAAAGTAGGGTCATAGCGATGTCTGCAGTCGCGTCGGTGACCGCCCCGGGGGTGTTGCTCACCAAAACGCCGACCTTGGCCGCCGCACCCACATCGATGTGGTTATAACCCACACCGAAATTCGCGAGGATTTTGCACCGCGGCGCAGGAGTGAGCGCAAAGCAATCGGCCGAAAACGCGTCTCCTAATGTCGGCAAAATCCCGTCGTAATCACTGAGCGCCTGTGCGGCCTCGGCCACGGTCATTGGGACGTCCGCCTCGCGCAATGTGACGTCAAATCGCGCTTTTGCAGCGTCAAGAACGCGGTCAGCTAGTGTTCGGGTAATCAGGATTTTTTGCATGAAGCCTCAGCGTTTAGTGCATTCTAGCCCCATTCGGAACGGTAATTTCCGGCCGAATAAGGACAATATCGTCATTCTCGTCACCTAGACCCAGCACCAGTACCTCCGACATAAATTTGCCAACTTGACGGGGCGGAAAATTGACAACGGCTAGGACTTGGGTGTCGACCAATTTTTCGGGCGTGTAGTGCTTAGTGATTTGGGCGGAGGTTTTCTTAATGCCAATGTCGCCGCCAAAATCGATCCAAAGCTTGATCGCTGGTTTGCGGGCCTCGGGATATGGTTCGGCCCGCACCACTGTCCCTTTGCGGATATCCACCTTTAGGAAGGCGTCAAAGTCGATTACCTCGCTCATTTGGCCAACTCACGGGACCGCTCTGTCGCGGCTTTTACGGCGCGCTGCAACAGAGGCGGAAAACCTGTTTCTGGGTCCATCAAAACCGCAAGGGCCGCCGCAGTGGTTCCCGCGGGGCTCGTGACATTGATCCGCAACTGTGTTGGATCTTCGTCGGCCATTTCCGCCAGATGACCCGCGCCACCGACTGTTGCCTTAGCCAGTTGCATGGCCAGATCGGCGGGTAAACCTTGCGCTTCTCCGGCTGCGGCCAGTGTTTCGATCAAGTGGAAAACATAAGCAGGACCAGACCCCGAAACAGCTGTCACCGCATCCAATTGCCCTTCGTTTTCCAGGCGCACCACCTGCCCGACCGCAGACAAGAGAGTCTCGGCCTGTTGCATTTGCGCTTGGCTGGTATGATCGTTGCCAAAAATCGCCGTGATCCCGTGCGATATGGCGGCGGGTGTATTGGGCACGGAGCGGATCACTGGTGTATTTGCGCCCAGCGCCGCCTCAAAACTCTTGATTGGGCGTCCCGCCACAACCGACAAAAACAGTGTCTCGCCATTGCCGTGCGGTGTTAAAATTGGCAAAGCTTCGTCCATCATTTGCGGCTTAACGGCCACAATTACGATTGCAGGATTTGCGGGCAAATCTTCGTTGAGGTGAACGCCGAGGGATTTCAGCCAATCCGACGGAAACGGATCAAGAATCCAGACCGACGTTGCGGGAAGACCTTTTGCGATCCAGCCTGCCAACATAGCAGACCCCATTTTACCACAGCCCAAAAGGACAAGTCCGCGCGCTTTAATATCTTCCATTCGCTCAATTCCCTAATTTGATTTAGCGAAGGTTATGCGCGACCGTAGGCCTCTGCAATGGCAACTTGTAGCGCATCTTCGGGGGATTGATCGCCCCAGTTCGACAATTGGAACGCGGGATAATACCGCTCAGAGGAGCTAACCGCCGCATTGATCAACGTGTTGATCTGTTCTGGCCCCGCCTGCTGGCCGCCAGTCAGCACCAATCCATAGCGATAGACCATCAAGCGTTGTTCGTGCCAATATGTAAACGCCCCCGTCCAACACGCGTCATTCACAAGGTTGAGCGTTTCGAACAGTTTCGGCAACTTATCAGCAGGAGGCTCCATCTCAAACGTACAAATCAAGCGCAATGTTTCGTCTTGCGCAGACCACGCGAGCGTTATCGAATACGTCCGCCATTGTCCTTCAACCGCCATCGCGATCTGATCATCCGCAACCCGTTCGAACTCCCATGCATGATGCTGGGCCAGCGATTCAACCATATCAATCGGGTGCGCATCGTCTTCTAGATAAAATTGTTCAGATAGGGACATGCTCGGCCTCAGATGTTGTTTCTTGTAGAAAGACCCACAAGAACTTAGGGGATCACACCAATTAAAGGCAGATCGTCGATTGAATACACAAAATATGGTGTGGGATACAAAGCGACCTGTAAAGCAATATTTAACCCCAACTCCCAATAAGTTGTGGATAAGCCGTCAAATTAGAGAAAATTGCGCTACATCTAGGGGGCGCGTGGCTTTCTGAAGCCCCAAGTCGCGCACGACCCAACCACAGATTTGGCCTAAAAATGTAAAAAGGGCGCTAAATGCGCCCTAAATTTCGAATCTCTAAAGGTATATTACACCTTTTTGGGCGCGGCCTTCTTGGCAGGTGCCTTCTTGGCAGGTGCAGGGTTTGCTTCCAACGCATCAAGACGGACTTTCAACACTTCGTTTTCTTCACGCGCCTTTTGCGCCATCGCGCGCACCGCATCAAATTCATCGCGGGACACAAAATCGCGGTCCGCCATCCAACGATCCACAAACCCCTTCATTGCGGTCTCGGCTTCGCTTTTCGCGCCCTGCGCAACTCCGGCGGCATTGCTCATGAGTTGCGAAATATCGTCTAGGATCTTGTTTCGGGTTTGCATAACGCACTCCAACGTCGAAGGATGTATAACATCTAGTATATGGGGTTTATTCAGAACAATCGCAACCTTGACTTGCCTGTTTTTTCTGAGGCAGATAGGCGCATGATAGCGTCCCTCCCCTTCCCCGAAATTTCGCCCGAAATTTTCACCCTAAATCTTGGTGGTTTCAGCTTTGCCCTGCGCTGGTACGCCCTTGCATATATTGTGGGGATTCTCATTGCATGGCGACTCGTGGTTGCGGCCCTGCGTCGCCCGACGCTTTGGCCGGACAACACCCCCATAATGGAGCCTGCGCGGGTTGAAGATTTGTTAACGTGGTCGATCCTGGGCGTCGTCCTTGGGGGCCGCTTGGGGTATGTATTCTTTTACGCCAGCGACTATTACTTCAGCCACCCCAGCGAAATCCTGTTCGTATGGCAAGGTGGAATGTCCTTTCACGGAGGCTTTCTTGGCGTGGTGGTTGCCGCATGGATTTACGCCACCCGCAACGGCATCGCGCGTTTAAGTCTTGGCGACGTTATCGCCATGTCCGCGCCTGTTGGTCTCCTCCTTGGGCGTCTCGCGAATTTCATTAACGCGGAACTTTGGGGCCATCCCAGTGATGTGCCTTGGGCCGTTATTTTCCCGGGCACAGACGCACAGTACTGCCTTGGCCCAGCCGGATTGGTGGGCGATGGGCTTTGCGCACGCCACCCAAGCCAGCTTTATGAAGCGGGTCTAGAGGGGCTTTTGCTCGGTTCTATCCTGATCTTTCTGGTTTTCAAGCGCGACTGGCTCAAAATACCGGGGCAAACGATGGGCCTTTTCTTTGCAGGCTACGGCACGGCGCGGTTCTTTGTAGAATTCTTTCGTCAGGCAGACGCAATCTATATCACGCCCGACAATCCACTTGGATATGCTGTGCGCTTTGGTGACTGGGGCGTATCAAAAGGGCAGCTACTTTCCCTGCCCATGATCGCTGTCGGATTGGGATTCATCTTTTGGGCACGCCACCATGCTAAGAAAAAATATGTCTGATCTATCCCAACACCTTAAAGCCCGGATCGCCGCTGACGGCCCCCTCACGGTTGCCGATTATATGGCCGAATGTTTGCTGCACCCAACCCAAGGGTATTACACAACACGCGACCCTTTGGGCGAAGCAGGAGACTTCACCACCTCGCCAGAAATCAGCCAAATGTTCGGGGAAATGATCGGTCTTTGCCTCGCTCAAACTTGGATGTCACAAGGTGAGCCAGATCAAATACTTCTCGCAGAGCTTGGCCCCGGACGTGGGACGCTGATGAACGATATCCTGCGATCAACCAAATCCATAGACGGGTTTCATTCCGCCCTGAAAATCCATTTGATTGAGGCCTCCGAACCGCTGCGCGCGCGTCAAGCGGATGCCTTGGCGGAGTATGACGTGACGTGGCACCGTCAGGTCACCTCCCTCCCCGACCGACCCTTATATTTAGTCGCAAACGAGTTTTTCGATGCGCTACCAATCCGCCAATTCATCCGCTCCAAGGGCGCTACATGGTGCGAACGCCGGATCGGCTGGCAGGATGAAACCCTGCGCTTTGGCCTGAATGACCCGCAAGAAATCGAATCCCTCGCGGGGCGTCTCGCAGACACCAAAACCGGAGATATGGTGGAAATTTGCGCCGCAGCCACGTCGATCACCCAAGAGATTGCCACACGCATTTCGGCTTATGGCGGTGCAGCCCTGTTCATCGACTATGGTGATTGGCGCAGCCTTGGCGACACATTCCAAGCCATCAGCGCGCATGAAAAAGTGTCGCCCCTCACGACACCCGGACAAGCGGACTTGACCGCACATGTCGATTTTGAGGCGCTAAGCGAAGCGGCAAAGGGATGCACGGTTTCGAAAATGATCCCGCAAGGCGTGTTTTTGGAACGGCTCGGCATTACGCCCCGCGCGCGCAAACTTGCCCTAAATCTCGCGGGGCCCGCCCTTACCAGCCATGTTGCTGCACATCGGCGCTTGACCCACCCCAAAGAAATGGGGAACCTCTTCAAAGTGCTCTCTCTCACCCCTCGCGGACAGGCGGCACCTCCTGGACTTGAGTAAAGCGAACTAGCCATGACCCTTGAAATCCTCACCGCAGATAGCCTCACGCCTTTTCGGCACGGCTTTTTTACGCGTAAAGGCGGTGCGTCGTCGGGAATTTTCTCTGGCCTCAATTGTGGATTCGGTTCCTCCGACCAAAGCGAAGCCGTCCATGTTAATCGCGATCGTGTCGCCCAAGCGATGCAAGTTGCGCCAAACCACCTTTGCGGCGTACATCAAGTCCACTCTGCAAAAGTGCATGTGGCTAAAGGACCAGATGAGCCAGCGGTCCAAGCCGATGCAATCGTTACTGCAACCCCGAACCTTGCTCTCGCAATCTTGACAGCAGACTGCCAACCTGTCCTATTCGCGGATTATTCGGCGGGAGTGATTGGTGCCGCACACGCCGGCTGGAAGGGTGCGATGAACGGTGTATTAGAGGCCACTTTGGACGCCATGGAGGACCTCGGAGCGGCGCGCGAAAACACGACCTCCGTTATTGGTCCGAGCATCAGCCAAGCGGCTTACGAAGTCGGACCCGAATTTTTTGACACGTTTATACTTCAAGACGACAGCCTTAGTCGTTTCTTTAGCGGAGGCGTCGGCGATCGCATGCATTTCGACCTGCCATCTTACGGTTTGCATATTTTGCGCACGGCAGGAATCGGCTTTGCTGAATATACAAATCACTGCACTTACTCGGATTCAGAGCGATTCTATTCCTACCGACGCTCGGTCCACAAAAAAGAGGCCGACTATGGGCGCCTCATTTCCTGTATCCGGCTCTGAAAACCGAGAATCGCGCCCCATTTTTGCCGCAATAACGGAAACAATCCTGCACATAACGACCAATTGGAATATCTTTTGGCGACAAACTCCCTTGTTTTACGGGCGGAACATCGGTTTCAACAAAACCCAACCGGATTAATGCCGAATGGCGCGAGTTTTCCACAATTTGTCCCAACCTAGGGCCACTTTGCTCCGCATATTGAGGTCAGAAATTACAACGGGCGCATCGCCCACCGAGTTAAACACCGAATTAAACAAGGAGCAGACCCCATGGCTAAAGAGAACCGCTGGATGAAAGCTGTAATCGCTGAAAGTGCTAAAGCACAGCCAGCAATGCCATGGGAGCGTGGCAACCGTCGCGCCGCAATGATCGCTCGCCGCCTGCGTGCAGCAGAGGCAGTAAAACAGGTTCGCGCCTAGGTTATATCCCTAGACTGCGCGTTTTTCCCTTCGCGTAGCGACCCCTTGAGTGGATTTATTGCACTTTTTTAACCACCATGGCCTCGGCTGTGGTGGTTTTCTTTTTGCGCCGGCTCTATTTCCAACCCACACTTGAAGGCCTGCCGAATCTTGGCATTTTCAGGGTGATACCGCCGTTAAAAATTCAATTAAGGCGAAAACGTCCCGCCTTCGGAAACAATCTATGATCTTGAGGGGCATTGCGCACGCTCCGGACCTCAAATGAACCAAACCTTTGACAATAGACTGAATTTTGGACCATTTTAGGAGCATAAGAATTTCTGCAATGGTGGGGCCAATGCAGATGTAATGCACCGAAAGGACTATTACATGCACTCCCACCAACCCGTCGCCAGCCTCGCGACGAATCCACGGGACCCTAAGACCCGTGTTGCTCGTTCAAATGGGCGCCCTCTCCGCGCAATGCCTCTGATGCGGAAATACGAGGTCGCCCATCTGAACTCTTTTGGCGACGTCGAAGAGTTCTCGCAAATCGCTCCGTCCCTCCCCATTTTTGAAGATGCTTTTGCGGCTATTGCCCGTGGATCTCTTTTTTCCACCGAAGCGGGACTGACTGCTGTTGAAGATCTCCTGCCCGGTATGCGTTTGCAAACCACCGAAAACGGTTTTCAAACGCTGTTATGGATAGGCAGTACGACATTGGTTCCTGATTCCCTCGCAGGAGCGCGCGGCCAGTCGCCTGAGATGGGTTTTCTAACTCGTATTGCGGCCGATAGTTTCGGGCTCGGTCGTCCCATGCCAGATCTCATTCTTGGCCCAAAAGCGCGCCTTACGGTGCGACATCGAACCAAAGGCCAAGTTTTGGCACCTGTCGCGACCATGCAAAACGGCGAGACCGTATTTTCCGTCACTCCATTTACGCCCGTACGTGTTTACCATTTGGCTTTTGAAACACATCAAATTCTGCGGGTTAATGGGTTGGAAATCGAAAGCTATCATCCTGGAAACTCAGCCGAAATGAGCCTCAGCCGCGAAATGCTACCTTTGTTCATGGGGCTTTTCCCCCATTGCGAAACGGTCGATGATTTTGGCACCTTGTGTCTTCCCAGAATAGAGGAAGACGACGCCCTCGAACAGATTTTTGCGGGGTTTGCCGCTTAGGAAGTCTGCGCTAACCGCTGCTCCAAGACCTCGAAAGGTACGCCAGGTTCGTCCTTAGCGCCGCGGATGACCAAAGATGTTTTTACGCTCGCAACATTGCGGGCGGTCAAAAGATCGCCCGTCAGAAAAGATTGAAATGTCGACAGATCTGGCGCCGCGCACTTTAGGATGAAATCCACCTCTCCATTGAGCATGTGGCACTCTCTGACCAACGGCCAACCTTGACACAGCGCCTCAAACGCCGAGAGATCAACCTCCGCCTGTGATTGCAAACCGACCATGGCAAAAACCAAAACCTCAAAACCAAGGGCACGCGAATTCACATCCGCATGATAACCGCGAATAAAGCCCGATTCTTCGAGGGTACGCACCCGACGCAAACAAGGCGGAGCCGAAATACCGACTCGTTTCGCCAGTTCAACGTTGGTCATGCGGCCGTCAGCCTGAAGCTCAGCAAGGATTTTGCGGTCAATGGGGTCGAGCTTGGCTATCGGCATAAGTTTTCCTCTTGTTCTTTTGATTTTTGCCAAATGCACCCTAAGTACTCTTGGATTTTCGCGATTGTACTTAACATCCATCCCACACGCAATAATATTTCACAACTGCGCAACAAATGGAACTTCCAGTTCATAGCGCGACAGGTCAAACAATTCTGCGGCCAAGGGTTTCCGTGGGCCAATTGACTGTCTATATCTAGGGCAACTTTGCAATTTCTAGAAATTTGGGGGGCCAAATGGCCGAAACGCGTCACACAAAAGTTTTGATAATTGGATCTGGGCCTGCTGGGTATACTGCTGCGGTCTATGCAAGCCGTGCCATGCTTGAACCGATTCTAGTTCAGGGCATCGAACCCGGCGGCCAATTGACGACAACAACCGAAGTCGAAAACTGGCCTGGCCACACGGAAATTCAGGGGCCTGATCTCATGATTAACATGGAGGCCCATGCGCGCGCCGTGGGTACCGAGGTGATTAGCGACATAATCACCTCACTCGACACTTCCAAGCGTCCGTTTACCGCCGTTGGTGACTGCGGCACGATCTACACCGCCGATGCCGTGATCCTCGCTACCGGTGCGCGGGCCAAATGGCTTGGCCTTGAGAGTGAAGAGAAGTTTAAAGGCTTTGGCGTTTCGGCATGTGCCACCTGCGACGGATTCTTTTACCGCGGTGACGAAATTGTTGTCATAGGTGGCGGCAACACAGCTGTCGAAGAAGCGTTGTTTTTAACAAAATTCGCATCAAAAGTTACACTTGTTCACCGCCGCGACGAGCTTCGGGCGGAAAGAATTCTTATTGATCGTCTTGAAAAGAATGAGAAAATATTCCCGCTCTGGTATAACGAATTGGTCGAAGTTGTTGGCGACAACAACCCAACTGGCGTTACGGGTGTTCGGACAAAGAATGTTAAGACAGGCGAAATCACCGAGATCCCTTGCAAGGGTGTTTTTGTGGCCATCGGGCATTCGCCAAGCAACGAATTGGTGAAAGACGTCCTCGAAACCCACATGGGGGGCTATGTTGTGACCAAACCGGACTCCACCGAAACATCCATTGCAGGCATTTTCGCCGCCGGCGACTTAACGGACCATAAATACCGCCAAGCCGTGACATCGGCTGGCATGGGGTGCATGGCCGCTCTCGAAGCCGAGCGATTCCTCGCAGGCGAATAAAAACGGGGTCCGCCAGAAACCTGTCCCTCTGGCGGCCCTATCCACTTCAAAATAGAAACCATTTTTGCCCTCCACCATCCAAATTTGGAAAATTCGTCCAAAATCAACCGAATCCATGTGTTTTTGGCCTCAACTCGCAAACCTGGCCGATGCTGGCTTGAATTTCACACCTTAAACGCGTTATTTCGCGGCAATCTTCTTCGCCCATGAATGACGGGCATTTACCTTTTTGGAATTGAGTAACCCTATGCCCGTATCCAGCCTCGCCCCGATCCCAGAGCTTTTTGTCTCCTATGAATCCGCGCAGAAATTGAAACTAGAAGCCGCCGACCTTGTTTCGTGGGACCTTACACCGCGTCAAATTTGCGACCTAGAACTCTTAATGAATGGTGGATTCAATCCGCTCAAAGGTTTCTTGGGCGAGGACGACTATAATGGCGTCGTTGAAAACATGCGTCTTGCAGATGGCACGCTTTGGCCAATGCCAATCACGCTCGACGTTGGCGAAGCCTTTGCTGAAGCCCTCGAATTGGGCCAGGATATCGCCCTGCGCGACCAAGAAGGCGTTATTCTAGCAACCTTGACCGTGACAGACCGTTGGGAACCCAATAAATCCATCGAAGCCGCGAAGGTTTTCGGAGCCGATGACGATGCGCACCCTGCAGTAAATTATTTGCACAACCAAGCCGGAAAAATTTACCTCGGCGGTCCAATTACGGGCATCCAACAACCTGTGCACTATGATTTCCGCGCCCGTCGCGACACCCCAAACGAGTTGCGCGCCTATTTCCGCAAAATGGGCTGGCGTAAAGTTGTCGCGTTTCAAACGCGTAACCCGCTGCATCGTGCCCACCAAGAACTGACATTCCGTGCCGCCAAAGAAGTGCAAGCCAACTTGCTAATTCACCCTGTTGTTGGCCTCACCAAACCCGGTGACATTGACCACTTCACGCGCGTGCGGTGTTATGAAGCCGTCTTGGACCAATATCCATCGTCCACAACGTCTATGAGTCTCCTCAACCTTGCCATGCGCATGGCAGGTCCACGCGAAGCTGTTTGGCACGGATTGATCCGCAAAAACCACGGTGTAACCCACTTTATCGTTGGTCGCGACCACGCAGGCCCCGGCAAAAACAGCCAAGGCGAAGATTTCTATGGCCCCTATGAAGCGCAGGATTTATTCCGCGTGCACCAAGAGGAAATGGGCATCGAAATGGTCGATTTCAAACACATGGTCTATGTGCAAGAACGCGCCCAATACGAACCTGCGGACGAGATCGAAGAGGGCGTAACTGTTCTTAACATCTCAGGCACCGAGCTTCGCCGCCGCCTTTCGGAAGGGCTTGAAATTCCTGAATGGTTTAGCTTCCCAACCGTTGTAGAAGAATTACGCAAAACACGTCCAGCCCGCGCAAAACAAGGGTTTACCGTCTTTTTCACTGGGTTCTCTGGCTCAGGAAAATCGACCATTGCTAATGCTTTAATGGTAAAACTCATGGAGATGGGTGGCCGTCCGGTGACGCTTCTTGATGGTGATATCGTGCGCAAAAACCTCAGCTCTGAGCTTGGGTTTAGCAAAGAACACCGCGACCTAAACATCCGCCGCATCGGATATGTTGCGAGCGAAATCACCAAAAATGGTGGCATCGCCATTTGTGCGCCAATCGCGCCCTATGCAACGACCCGCCGCGCCGTACGTGAAGAAGTTGATCAATTCGGGGCCTTCATTGAAGTCCACGTCGCCACGTCGATCGAAGAATGTGAACGTCGGGATCGCAAAGGCCTGTACAAACTTGCGCGCGAAGGGAAGATCAAAGAGTTTACTGGAATTTCAGACCCCTACGACGTTCCTCTAACACCAGAACTGTCTGTGGAAACAGAGAACGTTGATGTCGATAACTGTGCGCATCAGGTCATTCTTAAACTTGAAAGCATGGGCCTAATTACAGCATAAGCTTTTATTCTAAGCAAAAAAATACCCCGGTTTTGCGACCGGGGTATTTTCCTTTATAACCTACGTGAATCGCACAAAACCTTGCGCGCATAGGACTTATTAGTGCACCGTCATCGGTACAAAATCATTTTCCAGCGCTAAGTGAAACGCAGTTTGGCGGTCATTCACCAATGCCACCTGTTCTCCATTAGCCTTATGTACCGAATAAACGCGCGTAAGCTCTGGAATTTCCAGTCGAATATCCATTGGCAGTGAGGCCACCTCAACAGGACGTACGTAAACGATCCGGCTGTCGTCATTTGGTAGTTTCATTTTCGTATTCATATCCAGCCCCAATCTCGATTGATTATTTCTTATTTATTTCAATTGTTTGCACCACAACATCAGGTACAGCGCGCGTCAGATCGATGTGCAACAAGCCATTCTCGGTTTTCGCATGTCCAACCTCCACCCCTTCCGCCAGCACAAAGCTCTTTTGGAACTGTCGTCCGGCGATTCCACGATGAAGATACACACGACCGTCGCTTTCTTCAGATTGACGCCCCCGAACCACCAGTTGTTTATTCTCAACTGTGATTGACAGATCTTTCTCATCGAATCCCGCCACAGCAAGAGATATTCGATAACTGTTTTCGCTGGTTTGTTCAATGTTGTACGGAGGATAGCCCTCATTTCCGGACTTGACTGTCCGTTCAACAAGGCGCTCAAGTTGATCAAACCCCAATAAAAATGGGTGAGACCCGAGTGTAAGTTTCGTCATCGACGCGTCCTTCTCAAAAGCGACTGTCTATTTATGGCCCCGCTTTGCGGCGACCGCTTAGGTTAAATATGGGCACGCGGGAGGTGAGTCGCAAGGGGCGTTAATTTATCGTTGTCTTTAGGTAACATATTTTTCCCCGCTGGCGGTAAAACAGGCTATTTTCAGGCAAAATCAATGCGAGTCGAAAGTTAATAAACCCATGTCGGATACTGCGAATGAAATGCCCCGAGACGACGTTCTGCGGGTAAAACTATCCGTTTTGACTCAGGAGCACCGCGACCTAGATCTTGCGATTCATGCGTTGGAGGAGTCTCGTTTGGCCGATCAGCTGCAACTTCGGCGGATGAAAACCAAAAAACTGTCGCTAAAAGACCGAATTTCGGCAATCCAAGACGAGCTGACGCCCGATATCATTGCCTAGCCGCTCAGGTTAGCTATAGTGCCGCTTCCATTGCACTCGGCCCAAAAGACTGGGCCCAAACCCTGAAATGGGCATGTTATGATAGATGTTAAAGTTGGGATCATTATGGGCAGCCAAAGCGACTGGCCAACAATGAAACTCGCCGCTGAAATTCTGGACGAATTGGGCGTGCCTTATGAGACCAAAATTGTATCCGCGCACCGCACGCCGGACCGCCTTTGGGCTTACGGCAAAACAGCCGTGTCGCGCGGCCTTCAGGTTATTATTGCAGGTGCCGGTGGTGCCGCGCATTTGCCCGGAATGATGGCGAGTAAAACCCGTGTTCCTGTAGTTGGCGTGCCGATCCAGACCCGCGCACTTTCTGGTGTGGATAGCCTTTATTCCATCGTCCAAATGCCTAAGGGCTTTCCCGTCGCGACGATGGCGATTGGCGCTGCAGGGGCTGCCAATGCGGGCCTCATGGCCGCTGGGATTCTGGCCAATAATGATCCTGACCTTGCCGCGCGATTAGACCAGTGGCGCGAGGACCTCGCAGCCTCCATTCCGGAAGAACCAAGTGATGAGTGAAGCAATGCTAAAAACCGGTGCGACGATTGGAATTTTGGGCGGGGGGCAGCTTGGAAGAATGCTGTCGGTCGCCGCCTCGCGTCTGGGCTTTGCCTGTCACATTTTTGAACCTGGAGTGAACCCTCCGGCGGGCGACGTGGCAGCCAAGGTCACAACGGCCAATTACGACGATTTGGCGGCTCTCACAGCTTTTGCCAAAAGCGTAGATGTCATAACTTACGAATTTGAAAACATCCCAACCGAAGCCCTCGATCACCTCGAGTCTCTGTGCCCAATTCGCCCGGGCCGCGAGGCCCTTCGCGTCTCACAAGACAGGATCACCGAAAAGGACTTCCTTGTCGGTCTTGGTTTGAAAACAGCTCCTTACGCAGCGGTTGATACACTCGAAGCTCTGACAGATTCTCTTGCAACAATCGGCACGCCAGCCATCCTAAAAACGCGCCGTTTTGGCTATGACGGCAAGGGGCAAGCTCGGATTATGGCGCCCGTTGATGCCCCGTCGGCCTTCGCCGACATGGCGGGTGCGCCGAGCGTGCTCGAAGGCTTCATCAACTTTACGCATGAAGTCTCGGTCATTGGAGCCCGCTCGATAGATGGTCAGGTGTCCTGTTATGACCCCGGCGAGAACGTCCATCGCAACGGGATTTTACACACAACGACCGTCCCTGCCCGCCTAACATCAAGCCAACGGATGGAGGCGGTTCTACTGACAGCAAACATCCTCAATGCATTGGATTATGTTGGCGTCATGGGGGTCGAACTTTTCGTGACATCCGAAGGTTTAATCGTCAACGAGATCGCGCCACGCGTCCACAATTCGGGCCATTGGACGCAAAACGGCTGTGTGATCGACCAGTTCGAACAACACATCCGCGCGGTGGTCGGCTGGCCCCTTGGGGATGGTTCCCGCCATGCAGACGTAGAAATGCACAACCTGATTGGCACCGATATGGACCGCGTTTCAACCTTGGCCGACGAAGGGAATGCCGCGCTTCATTTGTACGGAAAAGCGGATGTAAAATCTGGCCGCAAAATGGGCCACGTTAACCGCCTCGTCCCTAAAAAAACCGCGAAACCTTAACGCAGAAAATCAGGCAGGAGGTCTTGGGTCAAAAGGAGATCCTCGACCGCCTGTGTCCACGTTAGATTGTGGTCGAATTTTCCTTCCTCAAGGAAGGTGTAAACCTGTCGAATGACCAAAGCGTTATTCATCATAAACGTATGATTTACAGGCAAAACGATATGGTCCGCCGCCCACTCGAGGCGCGTCGAGGCAACAGAGACCTTGCCATCATCGGGCCCTTCAATCAGGGCCGAGTAGATTGGATTTAGGCTTTGATCCCCCGCAATAACACCGAGCTCAAATTGCGACTTTTGAATGCGTGCGATCATATCGTCGGCTTCAGTACCCAATTGAAGCCCCGCAGGTCCATTGACCCACTCAAACGGCTCCAAGTCCCCCAAGATATCCACCAGTTCCGAACCGTGATTTGGTGGTGCAAGCATAACCACACGGCCCAAATTTTCTGGTTCGGTTTCGGCGACCCAAACACGCACCAGAATCCCGCCCATAGAGTGGGTAACAAAGTTAATTTTCTCGTCACCACAAGCTGCCACGGCGGGTGGGAAGGTTATTTCAACGAGATCCTGTACCTTCATTTTTGTTGAAGGGTAGCCTTGATTCACAACCTTATAACCCTCTGACACCAAATAATGCTCAAGGGCAAACAGGGAGTTCGATCCACGCGCCAATCCATGTAGAAAAATGACGCATTCAGCCGAGGCAGATGCGGGCACTAACAAAAAGAGGGCTACTAAAAAACGTTTCATCATTGCCAAAATATAAGACTCGTTGTGCAAAAATACGAGGGGAATTCCTGACCTGTGAGGATCACCCTGCGGAAGGACGCTTGAGGGAAATCAAAACACCCGCCAAAACCAGTGCCGTGGCGACCATGAGTCTAACGGTCAGCGGTTCATTCAGGATCAAAACTCCGCCGATGGACGCGATAATCGGGACAGTCAGCATGGAAATTGCCGCAACCGTAGAAGGGAGTTTGGGCAAAACTGCGTACCAAACCGCATAGCCCATTCCCGACGTGACGACCCCAGAAATTATGGCCAAGGCAATGCCCGTGGGGGTATATGCGGCCGTGGAAGCGTTCAACAACACGACCAAAAGCGACAGGGGGATCGCGAAAACGAAATTTCCAGCGGTGGTCGCCAATGGATCAACCGCGTGACGCCCGATAAGTGAATAAATTCCCCATCCGATTGCAGCGGCAGACATCATTGCTGCTCCCGAAAACGAGATTTGAGCCGTGGCTTCGTCTGAGGGCCAAAGCAGGTACATTAGCCCCGCAAAGGCAACAGCCGCCCCAATCCACCGCGCGTTTGGAAGGCTTTCGCGCGCGAGAATTGCGCCTACAAACATGGTGATCTGAACGCCGCCAAACAGAATAAGCGCCCCTACTCCCGTGCCTAAAGTGATGTAAGCAAAGGAAAACCCGACCATATACACCGCAAGAGAGACAACGCCGCCCACGCCGCCCGACTCAAGTTTGCGTCCCCGAATCAGGACCACGACCCAAAGAAAAACACCACCTGACAATAGACGCACAGCAGCGAAGCCTGCGGGATCAATGGCCATCTGCGCAAGGGCCAATCGATTGAGGACAGAATTAGCAGCAAAGGCCACCATTACTAAGGCAACTAGAAATAAAAGACGCATACCGCCTTTTGACGTCATCAGCCTTTTAGGGCAAGAGCATTGAGTTTTTAAAAACTTTAACAATTTTAAAACTGTCGATTTTCATATGCCGCAACGGAAAAGGGCCCACGTTTCCGCAGGCCCTTTCAAATTTTCTGATGAAGCTAAAAGCTTACATCATGCCGCCCATGCCGCCCATGTCGGGCATGCCGCCACCGGAACCGCCAGCAGGAGCTGGTTTCTCGGCGATCATGCATTCTGTTGTGATCAAGAGACCAGCAATAGAGGCCGCATCTTCAAGCGCTGTGCGTGTAACTTTCGCAGGATCGATAACACCAAATTTGAACATGTCGCCATATTCTTCTGTTTGAGCGTTAAAGCCGAAAGTTGGGTCGTTGCTTTCGCGGATTTTGCCCGCAACAACTGCACCGTCAACACCAGCGTTTTCTGCGATTTGACGCAGAGGCGCTTCAAGAGCACGCATAACAATAGCTATGCCCGCTTCTTGATCAGCGTTCGCTGCTGTCATGCCGATAAGAGACTTAGCTGCTTGAATAAGAGCAACACCACCACCAACGATAACGCCTTCTTGAACCGCAGCACGTGTTGCGTTCAATGCATCGTCAACGCGATCTTTGCGCTCTTTAACTTCAGTTTCTGTCATGCCGCCAACGCGGATAACAGCAACACCACCAGCCAATTTGGCTACGCGTTCTTGAAGTTTTTCACGGTCATAATCGGAAGTTGTTTCTTCGATCTGTGTACGGATCTGGGAAACGCGTGCTTCGATTTCTGCTTTTACGCCAGCGCCGTCAACGATTGTTGTTTCGTCTTTGGTGATGGTGATGTTTTTCGCAGAACCAAGCATGTCGATTGTGACAGACTCAAGCTTCATGCCGAGGTCTTCGGAGATCACTTGACCACCCGTAAGAACCGCGATGTCTTGCAACATGGCTTTACGACGATCGCCGAAACCAGGAGCTTTAACAGCCGCAATTTTCAAGCCGCCACGAAGTTTGTTCACAACGAGAGTTGCAAGCGCTTCGCCTTCAACATCTTCTGCGATGATCAAAAGTGGTTTACCGGATTGGATCACTGTTTCAAGCAAAGGAACCATTGGCTGAAGCGAAGAAAGCTTTTTCTCGTGAAGCAAGATAAGACAGTCGTCAAGTTGAGCGAGCATCTTGTCTGGGTTTGTCACGAAGTAAGGGGAAAGGAAGCCGCGGTCGAACTGCATGCCTTCAACAACATCGGTTTCTGTTTCCAGACCTTTGTTCTCTTCAACAGTGATAACGCCTTCGTTGCCAACTTTTTGCATCGCGTCTGCGATTTGACGACCGATTTCAGCTTCGCCATTGGCGGAGATTGTGCCTACTTGCGCAACTTCGTCGCTGTCTTTTACAGGACGGGAAGACGCTTTGATCGCTTCAACAACTTTGGAAACAGCCAAGTCGATTCCGCGTTTCAGGTCCATTGGGTTCATCCCAGCAGCAACTGATTTCAAGCCTTCTTTAACGATGGCTTGAGCCAAAACTGTCGCGGTTGTTGTACCGTCGCCAGCTTCGTCATTGGTACGGGAAGCAACTTCCTTAACCATTTGTGCGCCCATGTTCTCAAACTTGTCTTCAAGTTCGATCTCTTTGGCAACCGTCACACCGTCTTTGGTGATACGGGGTGCGCCGAAGGATTTTTCAATCACAACGTTGCGGCCTTTAGGGCCCAAAGTTACTTTAACCGCATCGGCCAAAATATTCACACCAGCAAGCATACGATTGCGGGCGTCTGTGTTAAAACGGACTTCTTTAGCCATTTGACACTCCTACAGAAAATTAATGTTGGGAAAGGATCGCTTAGCCGAGAAGGCCGAGGATATCGCTTTCTTTCATGATGAGCAGCTCTTCGCCGTCAACGGTGACTTCGGTGCCGGACCATTTGCCAAACAGGACTTTGTCGCCTGCTTTTACGGACATTGGGATAAGCTCGCCGCTGTCTTTGCGTGCGCCTTCGCCCACTGCAATAACTTCAGCTTCAGCCGGTTTTTCTTTTGCGCTTTCGGGGATAAATAGGCCGCCAGCAGTCTTTTCGTCGCTTTCAACGCGACGAACGAGTACACGGTCATGTAACGGTGTAAATGCCATCTCAGAACGCTCCTTCATTCGAGGTTTCAATTCTTTGTCACTCAACACGGTCGAGTGATAACGACTGGAACCTATGTATCGCTCACGAAGGTGTCAACCGCCAACTATGCAAATTTTTCCACTATTCGCGCGCGCCCTATTTCCATGCGGGGTATCAATCCCTATCTATTAAGATAACAGGAGATTTTATGCGGCGTTTTATCTATTTTATTGCACTTTTCTTCGGCGCTTCTTTGCCAGCACACGCCACCTGTGAGGGGAAAGACCTCATCCAGACGATGCCATCGGAAGAACGCGCGGCATTTGACGCCGTCGTTAATGCGCAGCCATTTCCCAGCGGGAATTTCTGGCGCGCACAAAAAGGCGACCAAGAGGTTTTCCTATTTGGCACATTCCATATGGGCGATCCGCGTCACGATGCAACCATGCTCAAAATCGCGGCCTATCTGGATTCTGCCGACCTCGTGCTGCTCGAAGCCACGCGGAACGACGTGAAAAAACTTAAAACCTACATGGCCCAAAATCCGGAAATCTTGTTCATTCAAGACGGACCAACCCTTCCCGACCAACTTCCCGAAGACCTTTGGCAACAGTTTTCCAAGGAAATGGGGGTGCGGGGAATTCCGTCGTTCATGGCCAGCAAATTTAGGCCGGGCTATGCCACGATGATGCTTGGCATCCCGCCTTGTGCGATGGATTTCGTCTCTGGAGACGCGCCTGCGGGCTTGGATACCCTTATTCAAAACTATACCCGCGACAAACGGGTTGCGACCAAAGGCCTTGAGCCTTTTGACACAGCGATTGGCATTTTCAACCTCCTAGAAGAGGGTGACCCGATGGAAGCTTTGCGCATTGGGATCGCCATGACAACCGACGCCACGAACAGTTTTATTACCCTGCGCGAAGGATATTTTCGCGGTGACCACGGTGCGATTTGGGAATTTAGCCGACGCACAGCCCTCTCAACACCTGGGCTTGATCCAGACTTGCTAAAACAGGATTTCGCCAAACTAGAGCGCGTCACCCTTGTTAATCGCAACGCCGCTTGGATTCCCGTCATTTTGGAGGAAGCAAAGGATAAACGGCTTTTCATCGCTGTCGGGGCGGCCCATTTAACGGGAGAGACAGGCATTTTGAATCTGCTGGCAAATGAGGGGTACACCCTGTTTCCGATCGACTAGCCTAGGCGTGTGCCTGCTCCCCTTTGGGAGTAAGCGCATAGACCCCCAATCCGACGCGCTCAAACCAGCCATAGTGATCATCCGCCATCATCCGCGTCGCTACCTCAACACCCGTCGCCTTGGCCACCACCGCGCCTTTTGACGGGCCATTCTTGGCCAAAAATGCGGCGATTTTGGTGGCGTCTTGTCGATAGGCGGTCACAAGACCAACCCGCGTTTGCCCGCCCGCATTGGGGTCACCAACCCGCCGCGCAAACTCCCGCAACAATCGCGTTTGGCGCGTTTTGGATTTTCTGGGTGTAAAGGGCGCGGGGTCTAAATGGACTTCGACGAACTCATCCTTCAAACGCACAGTAATAAGCCCCAACCCCAAACGTCGACACAGACTTAAATGCCCCTTGAGGGCCGTCAAAAAAGGTTTCCCTTTGCCGCGCGGCACCGCCAGATAAACATCATCACTTATGGCTTGCCGCGCCACACCTTGGTGCAAAAGCGTGAGCGTAAACCCAAGCTTCAACTCAACCAGAACCGGCGCCTCGTCCCCGCGCACAGCGACAACATCAACCGCCCCGATTTCCGCCTTCACCTCGTAGCCCTGCGCCTCTAGATAGGCTTTCACTGGCGGATACAAATCTGTTTCGCGTGGTTTTACATTCGGTTTGGCCACAGTGTTTCCCAGTTTCAGGTTCCAAGGAGCGCGACCTAAAGCCACGTGCGTAAAAACTGTGACGTTATCCGCGCCACCAATGCGTGACAAGCCCATCGACTCCCCCTATAACGCGCTCAAATCCCTTTGAAATTGGACATATCTCATGACAACACTCGTTTTCGGCCACAAAGCCCCCGACACCGATAGCGCCGGTTCCGCCCTCATTTGGGCTTGGTACTTGAATGACGTGAAATCAACGGCGGCCAAGGCCGTTTTGCTCGGAACTCCCAACACCGAAGCCGCTTTCGTTCTGCAACGCTGGGGCTTTGAAACTCCTGAAATCATTACGGATGTTGCCGATGGCGCGCCCGTTGTGATCGTCGATACCAACAACCCAGCCGAACTTCCTGCAAATATTAATAACGCGGATATCAAAGCCATCATCGACCACCACAAATTGGTTGGCGGCCTTGAAACAAGCGGCCCAATCTCGATCACAATCCGCCCCCTCGCATGTACGGCCACAATCATGCACAATCTGATGGGCGACAACGCGGCGAATATGACAGCCCCAATCAAGGGCCTCGTGCTGTCGTGCATCCTTTCGGATACGCTTGAATTCCGCTCCCCGACCACAACCGACCAAGATCGCGCCCTTGCGGAAAAATTGGCTGGTGAACTGGACCTCGACATTCCGACGTATGCCGCCGAAATGTTCGCAGCGAAATCCGATATCTCACGCTTCTCTGACGCCGAGCTTCTGCGTATGGACAGCAAGGAATTCACTGTGGACAACGTAAAATTCCGCGTGTCCGTCCTTGAGACCACCGCTCCGGCAATCGTACTCGACCGCAAGGCGAGCCTTTTGACTTCGTGTGGGACCGTCGCCGCCGAGGATAATGTTGACCACGTTCTCTTGTTTGTTGTCGACATTCTCGCCGAAGAAGCCACCCTGCTTATCCAAAACGACACCGTCAAAGCGGTCGCAGAAAAAAGCTTCGGTGTGCCCGTTTCTGGCGACAGCGTGGTCCTTCCCGGTATCATGAGCCGCAAAAAACAGATCATCCCAAACCTTAAAGTTTGAGTTAGTTCACAATTTTTAAGGGGGTGCCATGTGCGCCCCCTTTTTGATCAAAAGGAATGTTTCTATGTCGCGCATTGTCTCTTCTCTCGCTGAAATTTCCGAAACATACGACGCACTTTTTGTCGACCTTTGGGGATGTGTACACGATGGAATCGCGGCGATCCCCGACGCTGTGGCAGCCCTGCAAGCGTACCGTAAACGTGGCGGAAAAGTCATTTTGGTCACCAACTCGCCCCGCCCCCGCGCTTCGGTTGAGATTCAACTCGATGGCTTTGGCGTGCCCCGCGACGCATGGGACGCCATCGCTACCTCGGGCGATTCCGCGCGCTCGGCGATGTTTCGCGGCGCTGTCGGAGAAAAAGTCTATTTCATGGGAACTGAAGACGAAAAGGCTGCCTTCTTTCGCCCTATCGCCGTCGTCAAGGACGCACGCGAAATCACAGCGGTTCCCCTAGCGGAGGCGGAAGGCATTGTGTGCTGCGGCCCCAAAGATTCCCTCGCCGACCCTGCCGTAAACCGCCCCACATTTCTTGCCGCCAAAACACGCGGCTTAAAACTTCTGTGCGCCAACCCTGATATTGTCGTCGACCGCGGGGAGCGCCGCGAATGGTGCGCAGGTGCGCTCGCCGCGCTCTATACCGAAATGGGGGGTGAGAGTATGTATTTCGGCAAACCACATCCGCCCATCTATGATCTAGCCCGCCGCCGACTCGCGGAAATCGACAGCGGCATTCCGGATGACCGTATTTTGGCCATTGGCGACGGTATTCACACCGATATCCAAGGCGCCGTGGGGGAAGACATAGATTCTTTGTTCATCACTGGCGGCCTCGCAGCTGCAGAAACTGGGACAACAGATCAGCCCAACCCCAAGCGTTTAAAGACATATCTTGATGTTTCTGGCTTTCAGCCAACATATTCCATCGGGTTCCTGCGTTAAAAAACACTTGATTTTCTGCATCAGCAAAGTAATAAAATACCAACAGAGGCAATCTGTTGGTATTTTTATTTCGCGATAGGTTTAGGGATGACGCAAATGTTGGACAACTTTTACCGAGGCACCGTCTGTATCGAGGACTTGGAAGTCGGCATGTCGCGGCATGTTGAGAAGGCCATCACAGATCGGGACATCGAGCTTTTTGCCGAAGTGTCGACTGACCGTAACCCTGTCCATCTCGACGATGCCTATGCGCAGGACACCATTTTTGAGGGTCGCATTGCGCATGGCATGCTGACAGCGGGTTTAGTATCTGCGGTGATCGGCGAACAACTCCCTGGCCATGGGACAATTTACCTAAGCCAAAGCCTCAAGTTTCTTGCCCCAGTGCGCCCAAACGACATCGTCCGTGCAGAAGTTACCGTCGCGCAGATCGACTACTCCAAAAGACGTGTGACGCTTGATTGTCTATGCCTTATCGACGGAAAACCCGTACTGAAAGGCGAGGCAATAGTCCTCGCGCCCTCCAAAAAATTCGACTAAATACAACGCCCCATGAAGTCTAGAAACTGTACCGAAAACCAGCCAAGAAAGCTTCACTATCTAGATAGGACACGGCCACCCCTTGGGTGTCGTAGCGACGGTACGTGGCGTAGAGTTGCAAATTTTGCCTGTCAAAGTTTTGGACAACAGCCAAACCCACGGACTTGCTTGATGATCCATCCGCAGGGATATCCGCACCCAAGTAGTAATCAAGCGAGAATGCCGTTGTGCCCGCGTCAAAAAAATCACGCAAAACACCTGCTTTGACGTAATTGTAGTCGCCAATGTCCTTCGTTGTGCCGCTTGCCACCGTCAGATTGAGGCCGGAGGATTTGTGTAAAACGGATGCAGACCCCGCGAGGTTTTCGAAGGTCTCGCCAATCCAACTCACCCCGACACCCGCCATAAAGCGATAAGTGTCCGTCTCCCCTTCATAGCGCCCCGCCAAATCGGAATAGACATTGTCATCATCGTCGTGAAGGACATCTTGACCGTGCGCCACCGAGAACATAAATCCATTGAAATCCGGCGTATCGTAGCGCACGCGGAACAAACGTCTGCCGTCCAGATTTTTGTAGTAGTCCGCAATCATTTCTCCACTGAGGGTGCCGTCAACGCTCCGCAACAATTGGCTCGCCGCAGAATCCTTGACCGAGACACCTGCAACCACAGTTGTGTTGGAGAAATCGATTCCCGTGATGCCATCTGTCGCCATTGATCCTTGACCAAACGCGAAGTTGCCCACAAGGTCGTTTTCAAATTCCACCTCCAAGTGGCGGATATTTGTTTTGTCGATTGTATACCCACTCCCCACCGGCGTGTTCAAATTTACAGACGATGTGGAGTTTGGAGTAATCCCCACTTCAAAACGACCACCAATGCCCCATCCAGCCCCAAGGGTGTTTTCATATCTCACTCCAATACGGGAACCAGAGTTGTCGTTGTCAACGGGGAAGTAACTTTGTGAAATCTCGCCGTCATCATACCCCAGATATCCCTGACTTACTTGGCCGTAAAAATCAAACGCACCTCCCGTGTCCATCGTGGTATCTTGGGCAATTGCCGTCCCTGCGAGAACCAGTGCAAACAGTACAGTTGCGGAGAATAGTGGAGTTTTCAGGTTTGAAATCATGAAGTTACATCCATTTTGGCTTTGGGATCTATCCTAACTCAAGTTCCCAAAAATGGCGATATATCGGGAATTTTCAGCTTGCTATAAGTGTATTTCGAACACACCATATCAAGCTCGCATTAACGTAAGTTGCCCTAGTAATCCTCACAAATGCTTGCACGGGCGAACGTCCGAGGATATGTGCCAAGCATGCATATTTTCCGTGATCACACCTTCATTGACCCCAAGTACCGAGGCGCGAGCATTGCGATTGGAAACTTTGATGGCGTGCATCGCGGCCACCAAAAAGTTATCGATATTGCACGTGCTGCAGCCCCCACGGCCCCCCTTGGAATTCTCACGTTCGAACCCCACCCGCGCCAATACTTCGCCACCAAAGGCGAGTCTTTTCGCCTGATGAATGCGACCGCCCGCGCCCACCGCTTGGAAAAGCTGGGTGTTGAAAGGCTGTACGAGTTAAACTTCAACGCCTCCCTCTCCAACTTTTCGGCGCGCACCTTCGCACAAGAAATCCTGTCCGAAGGCATTGGCGCCCGTCATGTCACCGTCGGCGAGGATTTTCGTTTTGGAAAAGGGCGCACAGGGAACGCCATCGATTTGATCGCGTTTGGAAAAGAGTTTGGCTTTGGCGTCACGGTCGTAGAACTGGTTGCGGACGGGGGCGATGAAGTTTCCTCCTCCGCAATTCGTGCGGCGCTAACCGCTGGGCAACCCGAAGTTGCCGCCCGCATGTTGGGCCATTATCATCGTATCGAGGGGCAAGTCATTCGTGGCGATCAACGTGGCCGCGAGCTGGGGTATCCCACTGCTAATATGTCAATCGCCGGCCTACATCCTCCGAAATTCGGCGTCTATGTTGTACGGGTGGATATTCTTACTGGCCCGTATGCGGGAACATATAGTGGCGCGGCCTCAATGGGGGTGCGCCCAATGTTTGGAGAAAACCTACCCAACTTGGAAAGCTACCTCTTTGATTTCAAGGGGGATATCTATGGGGAAAATATTTCCGTCGCGCTAATTCAATACTTGCGCCCTGAGGAAAAGTTTGACGGGCTTGAAGCCCTCATCGCGCAAATGGACGCGGACTGTGTTAAAGCGCGGCAAATACTCGCCGCGCTTTAATCAAAACTTTCAGGTTGTATAAGTGCCTTCGTAAATTGGCCCGAGCGTGTCAGCGTCAAACAAAGACGAAACCGAAGTGCCATTCCATGTGTTCTGAATCGCTTGGGCAAACATCGGAGCGGTCGGAACAATCCGAATGTTTGTCGCATCGACAACAGGCTTCGTAGGCTGAATGGAATCGGTAATCACCAAAGATTTCATCACCGAATTGGCAACGCGCTCGACGGCTGGCCCAGACATGACGCCGTGTGTGATGTAGGAATGGACTTCCTTAGCTCCGCTTTCCATCAGGACTTCTGCGGCCTTGCAAAGGGTTCCTGCGGTATCCACCATGTCGTCCACGATGATACAGGTTTTGCCCGTCACATCCCCGATCACTTTCATTTCTGCGATTTCGCCCGCTTTTTCGCGACGTTTATCAACAATGGAAAGCGGCGCATTGATCCGTTTGGCCAATTCGCGCGCGCGTGCAACCCCGCCCACATCCGGAGACACGACCATCAATTCATCCATGCGGCCCTTGAATTCATGCTCAATATCAAGCGCAAACACGGGTGAGGCATAGAGGTTGTCCACGGGAATATCGAAAAACCCTTGGATTTGAGTGGCGTGAAGGTCCAGCGTAAGAACCCGTTCGATACCGGCTTGGGTAATGAGGTTTGCAACAAGTTTCGCCGAAATAGGGGTGCGCGCCTTGGTGCGGCGGTCTTGACGGGCGTAGCCAAAATAGGGAATGACGGCCGTGATCCGCGCTGCGGACGAGCGCCGCAGTGCATCTGCGATAATCAACAATTCCATCAGATTATCGTTCGCCGGATTTGACGTAGATTGGATGATAAACATATCCTCGCCACGAACATTTTCATAAACTTCGACGAAAATCTCTTGGTCGTTAAAGCGTTCAACGCGTGCGTCGACAAGGCCGACGCTCACACCACGATGCAGCGACATACGGCGTGCAATGGCGGTTGCGAGCGGACGGTTCGCATTTCCGGAGATAAGTTTGGGAGCAGATTTGGTGGACATGGCAGGGGGGTCCCTATTGAAAGTCAGTATCAGAATCATGACGTTGACACGGCTTAACATCTCGCTACCGTCGTGCCAAAGAAAATGCCGCCTTGGAGACCATATATGACTAAAATAGACTACTATTTCGCGACGATTTCCCCTTTCACCTATTTAGCAGGCGCACGCCTTGAGGAAATCGCGAAAAAACACGCGGCGCAGGTCACCTATAAGCCGCTCGACATTATGGCGCTTTTTGCACGCACGGGCGGCACCCCTCCAAAGGATCGCCATCCAAATCGCATGGCATATCGCCTGCAGGAAATCCGTCGCCAAGCCGCGCGCACGGGCCTGCCCACGAATATAAAACCCGCGCATTGGCCCACAAATATGGCCCCTTCGGCTTATGCAATCATTGCGGCCCAAAACACCGGCGGCGATGTCGGCGCGCTTGCCCACGCGTTTACCCGCGCCTGTTGGGCCGAGGAAAAAGACGTGGCCGATGAGGGGGTCATCCGCGCCCTCCTCGCTGCAAATGGGTTCGACCCTGAGTTGGTGAACTCAGGCCTCCTAAGTGGTGCAGAAACATATGCTCGCAACCTTGAGGATGCCGTAGAAGCGGGTGCTTTTGGCGCCCCTACCTATGTTGCTGACAGGGAAGTTTTTTGGGGTCAAGACCGTTTAGACGACCTTGATCTCCACCTCGCGGGCAAACTTTAAGTTCGCAAAATATCAAGGAATTGGTCGATCATCTCATGGCTGATCGACCAGTCACAAACAAACCGTGCAATGAGAGGCTCCTCTGGATTCTCCCCGTCTAGGTCGCCGACCATGATGTGATAGACGGCTCCCGCCTCTTTGAGTTTTTGATGCGCAGCGCGAGGAAGGGACGCGAAAAGAATATTGGCATCTACAGGTCCAACGAATTCGGCTCCCGCTTTTGCAAGCCCCTCCGCCAGATACGCTGTGTTTTCATTGGCGGAAGTGGCGGACGAAAGCCACAAGTTATCAGTAAGATACGCCAACATTTGCGCCGCAAGGAAACGGTTTTTTGAGAACAAATGTGCGCCGCGCTTTCGGCGCAACTCAAATTCGGCCGCATCGCTAGGGTCAAAAAAGATAGCAGCCTCAACGCCAAGTAATCCGTTTTTGGTCCCGCCGAAGGACAGCGCCTTGACCCCAACTCGCCATGTCATTTCTGCGGGTGTGCATCCCAATGCGGCTATCGCATTCGCAAAACGTGCGCCGTCCATGTGGGTCTTGAGCCCATAGGATTTGGCCAAGCCCGTAATGGCTGCAATTTCGTCCAAGCTGTATATTGTGCCCGCTTCCGTGAGCTGGGTGATTGAAATCGGGCCGCGCTGTGGTCCGTGCACGCCGCGATTGCCTTCGCCCCGAATGGCACTTCCCAGAAATTGCGGGGACATTTTTCCATCAGTCGTCGGAATCAAAGTGAGCTTGGCGCCGCCCGTATAAAACTCCGGCGCGTTGCATTCGTCCTCATGGATATGGGCTACATCACTGCAAAAAATCGTGTCAAACGGTCGCGCTAGGCAGGCGAGAATAAGAGAATTGGCCGCCGTCCCTGTGGCCACAAGATGCACGACGGCTTCGGGTGCTTCGAAGATGGTGCGGATTTTGGAGGTCACTTCGGCCATGATCGCGTCGGCACCATAGGGCATGGCAAAGCCCGTATTAGCGTCGAGCAAGGCTTGCATCACTTCGGGGTGGGCCATTCCGGCGTTGTCTGATGCAAAAAACATTAACTCAAGTCCTCAATGATATAGTCTTCCCAGTCTTCTTCGGCGACTTCAAATTCGGGAATTGTCCAGCCACGCACAGAGATTCCGGCCGTATGCACGGTTTGTGGATCGCCCGAAACAAGGGGGTGCCAGTCGTTTAATGGCTTACCCTCGTGAAGCAAGCGGTACGCGCATGTTGCGGGCAACCAATAGGCGACATCCTTGATCGTTTCGGGCTTCAAGGAGACACATTCAGGCACGAATTGTTTGCGAATTTCATACTGACCACATTGGCAACTGTCGTCGTCCAAAAGACGGCATGCAACCCGTGTAAAGGCCACTTCCCCTGTGTCCTCGTCTTCGAGCTTGTTGAGGCAGCATTTCCCACAGCCATCACAAAGCGCTTCCCATTCGCGGGAATTCATTTTCGTGAGGGGGATGGATTCCCAAAAATTGGGCCGCAATCCGGATCGATCAATTTTGTTGTTCATAGGCCCCTTCTAGGGAAAGTTGGAGCCCGTGGAAAGAGCCCCAAAATCTTAATGAACATCCCAGTCGTCCTCATTTTCCAACTCCCCCACCGCCGTCCAGTCGACGCGAATGCGTGCAATGCGGGTGTCGCCCCAAGTTTTAAACACAGCGACGAACCCCTCAGTGGACACTTTTTCAGTCGTTAAATCCCCACGTTGATTGGTTGCACTATCAAAATCCCACATGGATATCGAAATTTGAACGACGGGTGGCGTGCGGAAGGCGGTGCTGAAAGAAACCGCCTCGCGATGCTCGCGTTGGCCCTCGCCCGTCCACATATTTCCATCGTGCTGAAAATCCGAAAACAGCACAAGGGAGCCTTGATCAATTCCGAGTTGGTGATTTTGAAAACGCCGCATGAATGTTCCTCAAACTTCTCGGTAGTTTATTGAGAAAAAAGGCCAAGAAAAGGCAAAAGGCCCCACAAATCCTTGCAGGGCCTCTAAAATTCAAAATAAGTTAATTTAAGCCCGTAGGCCAAGCTGGTTCGCCAAAGAAACGATGTCAGCAATCTGTTTTGCAAGAATGTCGATCTGGTCGGCGGGTGCGTTATCGAGAGCCCTTTTGGCGTCGGCAACGATTTCATCGATCATCTCTTGGGTCGCTTCTGATGCGGGTGCGGCTTTTTCGGCCAAAACCGAAGTCGACTTGTCCGAAATTTCGGCAAAGCCACCCGTAACAAGATACTCTTGCGTGCCTGTTTCACTGGCAACTTTTAGGATACCAGGGCGCAGCGTTGTGATCAAAGGCGCGTGGTTTGCCAAAGCTGTGAGATCGCCGTCGGCCGCCGGGATTTGTACCTCGGTTGCTTCATACGATGCCAAGCTACGCTCAGGCGTTACCAGATCAAACTGCAGTTTCTCAGCCATATCGGCCTCCTTCAGAGTTTGTTTGGCGGGCCGGAACCCGCCAAAAACCCGTTACATTAAGCAGCGTCAGCGGCCATTTTCTCGGCTTTTGCAATCACTTCTTCGATGCCGCCAACCATGTAGAAAGCGCCCTCTGGGAGGTGATCGTACTCGCCAGCGACAACAGCTTTAAACGAAGACACTGTATCTTCGAGAGGAACCTGTTTGCCGTCGGCACCGGTGAAGATTTTCGCAACGTCGAAAGGTTGTGACAAGAAGCGTTCAATTTTACGCGCCCGAGCAACGGTTTGCTTATCTTCTTCAGAAAGCTCGTCCATGCCGAGAATCGCGATGATGTCTTGCAGCGATTTATAGCGCTGAAGGATCTGCTGAACCTCTGTCGCAACTTTATAGTGCTCTTCGCCAATAACGAGCGGGTCAAGCAAGCGCGATGTCGAACCAAGGGGATCCACCGCAGGGTAGATGCCTTTTTCCGAGATCGAACGGTCAAGAACCGTTGTCGCATCAAGGTGAGCAAACGACGTGGCTGGCGCAGGGTCAGTCAAGTCATCCGCAGGAACGTATACGGCTTGCACCGACGTAATCGAACCAGCTTTGGTCGATGTAATACGCTCTTGCATCGCGCCCATGTCGGTCGCCAATGTTGGCTGGTAGCCCACAGCGGAAGGAATACGACCTAGAAGGGCCGAAACCTCGGAACCCGCTTGCGTAAAGCGGAAGATGTTGTCCACGAAGAACAAAACATCGGAACCTGTTTCATCACGGAACTGCTCAGCAATTGTGAGACCGGACAAAGCGACACGCATACGCGCACCGGGAGGCTCGTTCATTTGGCCGTAAACCAGCGCGATTTTCGATTTTTCGAGGTCATCTGGAACGATAACGCCGGATTCGATCATCTCGTGGTAAAGGTCATTGCCTTCACGTGTCCGCTCACCAACACCCGCAAATACGGAGAGGCCAGAGTGCACTTTGGCGATGTTGTTGATCAATTCCATGATCAAAACTGTCTTACCAACACCCGCACCACCGAAGAGGCCAATTTTGCCACCTTTAGTGTAAGGCGCGAGAAGGTCGATAACCTTGATGCCTGTTACGAGCATCTCGGAAGACGTCGCCTGCTCATCAAAAGAAGGCGCAGGCTGGTGAATCGCGCGACGCTCTTTCGTTTTGACCGGACCTTTTTCATCAACGGGATCGCCGGTGACGTTCAGGATACGACCAAGTGTTGCGGGGCCAACGGGAACCGAAATCGGCTCGCCAAGGTCCGTCACAGGAGCGCCGCGAACGAGGCCCTCTGTTCCGTCCATCGCAATTGTCCGTACAGTGTTTTCGCCAAGGTGCTGAGCCACTTCAAGGATCAGCTTGTTGCCGTTATTTACTGTCTCAAGAGCGTTCAAAATCTTGGGCAAGTCGCCCTCGAATTTAACGTCTACAACGGCGCCAATCACAGCTGTGATTTTGCCAGTAGCTTTCGCTTTTGCCATTTTGTTTCTCCGGTCCTTTAGAGCGCTTCAGCGCCCGAAATGATTTCGATAAGCTCATTGGTGATGACGGCCTGACGCGAGCGGTTGTACACAATGGTCAGGTCTTCAATCATTTCACCCGCGTTGCGTGTTGCGTTGTCCATTGCAGACATCCGAGCACCTTGCTCAGATGCGCCATTCTCGAGGAGAGCGGCGAAAATCTGTGTGGCCACACCACGCGGCAAGAGATCCGCAAGGATCGCCTCTTCGCTGGGTTCATAATCATAGAGCGTTGATGCTTCGCTCGTTTCTTCAAACGAGGCCGGGATCACCTGTTGTGCTGTTGGCACTTGGGTCACCACGTTTACAAAGCGGCTATAAAAGATCGTTGCGACATCAAATTCACCGACATTAAAGCGGTCAAGAACTTGGGTCGCGATCTTGTGAGCATTGACATAGCCAACACGTTTAACATCGGACAGATCAACGTGGCTGATCATGGAGCCCGCGAAATCGCGTTTGAGCTGGTCACGCCCTTTTTTGCCAACAGTCAAGATTTTGACCGTCTTACCAGCCGCTTGAAGCTCCTGAGCTTTTGCGCGGGCCAGCTTGGCAATAGAAGAGTTGAAACCCCCACAGAGACCGCGTTCAGACGTCATGACCACCAAAAGGTGAACTTGATCTGAACCCGTACCCGTGAGCAGCTTCGGACCGGAGGACGAGCCACCAACCGCCGCAGCTAGGCCACCCAGAACGGAATTCATCCGTTCTGCATAAGGGCGACCAGCTTCTGCAGCATCTTGCGCGCGGCGAAGTTTCGCCGCGGCAACCATCTGCATGGCTTTGGTGATCTTACGTGTCGATTTGACACTTTCGATCCGGTTTTTTAGGTCTTTCAGGTTTGGCATGTATCCAATCCTATCCTAAGGCGAAAATACTAGGCGAAATTAGCAGCGAACTCATCGAGTGCGACACGAATCTTGGCTTCTGCGTCCCCCTTAATTTTGGGGTCCTCATCAGCAATCCATTTCAAGATGTCAGCGTGTTTGCTGTGTAGGTGAGACAAAAGTCCCGCCTCAAAACGTCCCACGTCTTTCACCGCGATTTTGTCCAGATACCCTTTTGTACCCGCCAAGATCAAACAAACGATTTCAGCGTTTGTAAGGGGCGAATACTGAGCCTGCTTCATCAATTCGGTCAGACGCGCACCACGGTTCAGCAATTGCTGAGTTGCAGCATCAAGATCGGAACCAAACTGTGCGAAAGCAGCCATCTCACGGTACTGAGCAAGCTCAAGCTTAACCGGACCAGCAACAGATTTCATCGAGTTTGTTTGAGCGGAAGAGCCAACACGCGAAACCGAAAGACCTGTGTTCACAGCGGGACGGATACCTTGGTAGAACAATTCAGTTTCCAAGAAGATCTGACCGTCGGTGATCGAAATCACGTTGGTTGGAATAAACGCAGAAACGTCGCCACCTTGAGTTTCAATGATCGGCAGCGCCGTCAAAGAACCAGAACCGTTATCTTCGTTTAATTTCGAAGACCGTTCCAAAAGTCTGGAGTGAAGATAGAAAACATCGCCTGGGTAAGCTTCACGTCCGGGTGGGCGGCGAAGTAAGAGGGACATTTGACGGTAGGACACGGCTTGCTTGGAAAGATCATCATAAACGATCAAAGCGTGGCGGCCATTGTCACGGAAGAATTCCGCCATCGCAGTCGCAGCATATGGCGCAAGGAACTGCATAGGGGCAGGATCCGAAGCCGTCGCAGCCACAACGATTGTGTATTTGATCGCGCCAGTTTCTTCGAGCTTTTTAACAAGCTGAGCAACTGTGGAGCGCTTTTGACCGATCGCAACGTAAACGCAGTAGAGCTTTTTGCTCTCGTCGTCGCCAGCGGCCTCATTGTAAGATTTTTGGTTCAGGATCGTGTCGAGCGCGATCGCTGTTTTACCTGTTTGACGGTCACCAATGATCAATTCGCGCTGGCCACGGCCAACGGGGATCATCGAGTCAACAGATTTCAAACCAGTCGCCATTGGCTCGTGGACAGACTTACGGGGAATAATGCCCGGAGCCTTGGAGTCCGCAACAGCGCGATTTTTTGTTTTGATCGGGCCTTTGCCGTCGATCGGGTTACCCAGACCGTCAACAACACGTCCGAGCAACTCATCGCCGTAAGGAACGTCCACGATGGAGTTTGTCCGCTTAACGAGGTCACCCTCTTTGATGTCACGGTCAGACCCGAAGATAACAACACCAACGTTGTCAGCTTCAAGGTTCAGAGCCATCCCGACGATACCGCCAGGGAACTCAACCATTTCACCAGCTTGAACATTATCAAGCCCGTACACGCGAGCGATACCATCGCCAACGCTCAATACTCGGCCGACTTCGGCCACTTCGGCGTCTTGGCCAAAGTTTTTGATCTGGTCCTTAAGGATCGCAGAAATTTCGGCAGCTTGGATAGCCATTATCCGACCTCTTTCATTGCGTTCTGGAGGTTAGCGAGCTTAGAGGAGATCGACGTGTCGATCATCTTTGAGCCCATCTTAACGATAAGGCCGCCGATGAGGGATTCATCCACGGCAACATTCACGATGACATCTTTGCCAACTGACGCCTTAAGCGTTTTGGCAAGCGCGTCTGCCTGAGCTTTGGTCAGCTTCTTAGCTGCCGTCACTTCGGCGGTGACTTCCCCCTTCTCATCGGCAATCCGCGTACGCAGAGCCGTGATCAATTGGGGCAGCACGAAAAGGCGACGCTTTTCGGCCATCAGACCCAGCGTGTTAGACACGATAGGCGAGAGTTTCATTGCTTTGGCAATAGCAGTCACAGCGTTGCTTTGCTCGTCACGCGATAACACGGGTGAAGAAATCAAAGTCACAAAATCGTCGCTGTCACTAAGTGCGCTTTCCAACGCGTTACAATCAGCCTCAAGGGCTGGGAGTTTTTTGCCTTCTTTGGCCAAGTCAAAGACGGCCGTGGCATAGCGCGTAGCAATGCCAGAGGAGATCGAAGCTGGTTCGGACACGTCCACCCTTCCGCTAGTCTGGGCCTCCTTCGGTACCCCGCGTTATGCAGGACTTAGTGAGGCAGCCTAAGTAACGCATGTTCACACACGCGTTGAAATCGGCTGTGATGTAGCAGAGCAATTGCCACGTCGCAACACTCTATACGCGTTTGCTCTATATCAATTGGCCCGTGAAACAGGGCTGTGCGCTGACAGCGACAGAAATCTTCGCTTTTTTTCTAACATTGGGACTGTGATTTGTCAGTTTTCCAAGCCCTTTATCTGATTCCATGAATCGGCGCGCTTGACGGTGGCTGCGTCATTTGGCCCCGTACATTCCGAAAAATAGGGGAGAGTCCCGAAAATCCCTTAAATTCCCTCGCCAACAGGTCGCCCTGCGGGCTTTCTGATACCTTCAAAAACCCCCAACGGCCTCTTAAATGCGACAGGCAGGCCGGGACGCGTTGGTGCTTGGATTTGCTTTGTTGCTTCGACGATTAAGACCCCTCCAGCTAAATAGGATGAAATTTTTCGGCCCGTCTTTTCCCAGACAGGCGCGGTTCTGAGCCAAAAACGTTTGCTTGAGGGAGGGGCAAAGAGGGCCGCCCTGTGTCGCTCAGGTAGAAAGTGATGCATTTTGAGTTGTGATTCGAGCTGCATCAACGAATAGGGACGCCCAAACCCAAAAGGCGTGCGATCACTACGAGACCAAAGCCCCGCGCGATTGGGCACGATAAAGAGCGCCTTGCCCCCCGGCCCTAAAACGCGAAAGCACTCCTCAAGCAATGCGGTCGGATGCTCGCTGGTTTCAAGCCCGTGAAGGAGGACGAGCTTGTCGACCGATCCTGTATCCAGTGGCCAGTTCACTTCTTCGCTCAGAACCGAGACGTTTTTTTGCCCTGCAGGCCACGGCATCACGCCCTGTGGCCCCGGCATCAAACCGACAATGCGCCGAGCATCGCCCAAGTAAGGCCGCAAAAGAGGCACCGCAAAACCATAACCCACCACAGTTTGCCCTTTGGCTTCGGGCCAATACTCTACCACCTGATCGCGGATCGCCTTTTGCGCCGCCCGCCCCAGAGCGCTTCGGTAGTAGAACGTTTTCAGGTCGCGCACATCAAGGTGCATATCTTTTCCCCTAGGAACGGCGGCCAAAATCGGCAAAGCTGACGTGAACCATATCAAAGCGAGCACAAAACGCCATGCCCCTCGAGATTGTCACGATCCCTTGCTTGAAAGATAACTACGCTTATTTAATTCACAATAGCGAAACTGGCGAGACCGCTTTAGTGGACATTCCGGAGGCTGCGCCCATTGAGGCTGTGCTCGCGCAAAAGGGATGGACGCTGACGGATGTTCTGATCACGCATCATCATTGGGACCATATTGACGGGCTTGAGGCGCTTTCTGTCGGGAAGGCGCGCATTATCGGCGCCAAAGCCGACGCTCACCGCCTCCCCCCACTCACCTTGGCGGTCGAGGACAGCAGTGTCTTAACGATATGCGGCGAAAGCGTTCAAATTCTCGACGTGTCCGGGCACACAATCGGACATATCGCATTTTATTTTCGCAAGACCGGCGCGATATTTACCGCCGACAGCCTGATGGTGATGGGATGTGGGCGTTTGTTTGAAGGGTCGCCGGAAATGATGCTCGGCTCCATGGAAAAGTTTGCCAAAATGCCAGATACGACTCTTCTTTATTCGGGACACGAATATACCGCCCACAATGCAAATTTCGCACTAACGGTTGATCCCGAAAACACCGCCCTGATCACCCGTATCACCGAGATTTCAGCGGCGCGGGACGCGGGATTGCCCACGATTCCCTCAACTTTGGGTCAAGAACGTGCGACCAATCCATTTTTACGATATGAAGACGCCCACATTCGCGCTACGCTCAACTTACAGGAGGCCTCGAACGTCGAGGTTTTCGCCGAACTCCGTACGCGGAGAAACGGTTTCTAGGTCCCAACTCAGTGCTTACTACCCCTGCGGTGACCTCAACTTACGACTCGCGCTTGTGCGAGGCCAAACTTGTTGTCCCCGTGGAAATCGAAAAAAGGTGATGTGATATCAAAAATCACGCTTTTTCTTAGCTGAAAGGTAACAACTCGGTGTGAAACTGAGAAATATTCGGGAAGTTTGGTGTTTGCTCTTGAAGACTGCGTCAGAAAACCGAAATCTATAAGAACAGGACACCGATACTGGTGTTTGCAATCTCAAAGAAAGGAAAGTGGAATGCCCTCATTTTCCAATACGCTCGAAGCCGCGATCCACAGCGCTCTTGGTTTAGCAAACGAACGTAAGCACGAATTAGCGACATTGGAGCATTTGCTCCTTGCGCTTCTTGATGAGCCTGACGCCATTCAGGTGATGCGCGCCTGTAATGTTGATCTCGATATACTGCGCGCCACATTGCTTGAATTCATCGAAGACGACCTTTCTTCGTTAGAAACAAGCGTCGAAGGCTCCGAAGCCGTCCCAACGGCGGCCTTCCAACGCGTCATTCAGCGCGCGGCCATCCATGTTCAATCTTCGGGTCGCACCGAAGTGACAGGGGCCAATGTCCTTGTTGCGATTTTCGCCGAGCGCGAATCTAATGCGGCCTACTTCCTTCAAGAACAAGACATGACTCGCTATGACGCCGTAAATTACATCGCGCATGGTGTAGCTAAAAACCCCGCCTACGGCGAAGCACGGCCCGTTACTGGCTCCCCTGAGACCGATGAGGACATCCCGCTCGCGGAGGAAGGCGATTCCAAAGACAGCGCACTTGCCAAATATTGTGTCGACTTGAATGCGAAAGCAGCCAAGGGCGAAGTCGACCCTCTGATCGGTCGTGCTCATGAAGTCGAACGTTGCATCCAAGTGTTGTGCCGCCGTCGCAAGAACAACCCGCTTTTGGTTGGCGATCCTGGCGTGGGTAAAACAGCGATTGCCGAAGGTTTGGCCCGCAAGATTGTCAAAGGTGAAACGCCCGCAGTTTTGGCGAACGCTACTATTTATTCGCTCGACATGGGCGCGCTCTTGGCCGGCACTCGCTACCGCGGCGACTTTGAAGAGCGCCTCAAAGCCGTCATGACCGAAATGGAAAACCATCCAGACGCAATTCTATTCATCGATGAAATCCACACAATCATCGGGGCTGGAGCGACGTCTGGCGGCGCTATGGACGCGAGCAATTTGCTTAAACCTGCGTTGCAGGGCGGAAAATTGCGCTGCATGGGGTCGACCACCTTCAAAGAGTTCCGTCAACACTTTGATAAGGACCGCGCGCTTTCACGTCGGTTCCAAAAGATCGACGTAAACGAGCCAACAGTTCCAGATGCGATCAAAATCTTGCAAGGGTTGAAGCCCTATTTTGAAGAACATCACGATGTGCGCTTCACCTCGGACGCGATCAAAACTGCAGTCGAACTTTCGTCGCGCTATATGGCCGATCGCAAGCTTCCGGACAAAGCAATCGACGTGATCGATGAAGCGGGTGCCGCACAGCATCTGATTCCAGAAAGTCGTCGTCGCAAAACAATTGGCGTCAAGGAAATCGAAGCGGTTGTGGCAAAAATCGCCCGCATTCCCGCCAAAAATGTGTCCAAAGATGACGCCGAAATTCTGCGCGATCTTGAAAAGGGACTAAAACGGGTTGTCTTTGGCCAAGATCCAGCCATTGAAACGCTCGCGTCCGCGATTAAATTGTCTCGGGCGGGACTGCGCGAACCAGACAAGCCCATCGGGAACTACCTGTTTTCAGGTCCAACGGGTGTGGGTAAAACCGAAGTTGCCAACCAACTTGCGGATATCCTTGGTGTTGAACTCCTTCGGTTCGACATGTCCGAATATATGGAGAAACACGCGGTTTCCCGTCTAATCGGCGCCCCTCCCGGATATGTCGGCTTCGATCAAGGCGGCATGCTCACGGATGGTGTGGACCAACACCCGCATTGTGTCTTGCTTCTTGATGAGATCGAAAAGGCGCATCCGGATGTCTTCAACATCCTGCTTCAAGTGATGGACCACGGCAAACTGACTGACCACAACGGTCGCGCGGTGGATTTCCGCAACGTGATCCTAATTATGACCTCAAATGCTGGGGCCGCTGATCAAGCCAAAGCTGCCATTGGATTTGGCCGTGACCGACGAGAAGGCGAGGATACCGCTGCGATTGAACGCATGTTCACTCCAGAATTCCGCAACCGTCTTGATGCCATTGTCAGCTTTGCGCCGTTGGGCAAAGAGATCATCCTGCAAGTGGTCGAAAAATTCGTTCTACAACTTGAGGCCCAACTCTTGGATCGAAACGTTGCAATCGAACTCACGCGCCCTGCTGCAGAATGGCTCGCCGAAGCTGGCTATGACGACAAAATGGGAGCACGGCCACTAGGTCGCGTGATTCAAGAGCACATCAAGAAACCATTGGCCGAGGAATTGCTCTTTGGAAAGCTGGTCAAAGGCGGTTTGGTGAAAGTCGGAATTAAAAATGGAAAAATTGATCTTCAGGTTTTCAAGCCCGAAGCCCCTAAACTTTCCTCTAAAAAGCCGCCGCTTCTTACAGCAGAATAATGCAGTCCTTTAAAGGTTAATTCTCTAATCCTCAGCCATCCCCGTGATGGTTGAGGAGCAGTCTAGATAATTTTTGCGTAGCTTGGACCGGTCGCGTTTACATTCCAGACTCCCAACGCCTTATGCGGCCTTTCCTTCGAAAGCCAATGCGCTTTCCCCCCCCCAGTGCAGCGTACTGTCTTGTTGGGGTTTAAAAAACTATTGGTGCGTAGAAAGATTGCGCCTTCGGCTTGGCGTCTGGTTTCCCAGCGTTTGAACCAAATCATTCTGGCTTGAGCTATTTGAAGAACGTCTCAACCATGGATTTCCCATTACAATTGCCTTTGCCACTCATCAACTCCCCTTTCTCGCATGCTTACCTGCACGGGAGGGGAGACTTCGAAGCCATGCATTTTGGCAGCCATATCTGATAATCTGGTGTGGATGCCTCGTTTGATGCAAGAGATATTCCGACGGTTTGAACATGTTATCGGGTACGGTAATGTGTCAGACCTCAGTTTGCGGCGTTTCGCATGCCGCGGGCCAGTATGGTGATGCGGAGATTAGGTGCGAATCAATACTGCGAATTAGATACTCTTAGCTCCACACTGGTTTTCCATGCTTTGATCTAGTCGATCATTTGTTCTTACGGTCTCGGTGTCTTTCTCACATCTGCTCAAGTCATGTGTCCTTTAGCTGCTTGTTTCTTTTACCGCCCATCGGATCTTGGCCATTGCACTGAAAGGGCCAAGGCCCGTTGCCGTTTGCAGCCATATCGTTTTTGGATCAGATTGAAGTTGTCCGGCAAATTCGGACAGTGTGCTAAGGTGTATCCAACAACGCCGATAGGATACAAAAATGACGAAAAGACGCAGTTTTTCGGACAAGTTCAAAGCTACGGTGGCGCTTGAGGCGCTGCATGGAGACAGGACGGCGCAATAGATGGCCTGACTAGGGGCGTTCTCGGACAAGATCAAGAAAGCGGAAGAAAATGAGGCCGAGGTCAAAGAACTTCATGCGAAGATCGGGAAGCTGGCGGTCGAAAATGATTTTTTTTCACAAGGACTGAAGCGATGAGCCCGAGTGAACGCTGAGAAATGATCAACAGAGACCGCACAGATTTGAGCCTGACAAAGCAGCGCAAGCTGCTAAAAGTCAGCCGGTCATCCCTGTATTATGCCCCAGTCGGGGTGAATGCAGCGACATTGGAGCTGAAGAATGAAATCGACCGCGTGTTCACGAAATATCCGTTCTTCGGCAACCGGCAGATCGCGGCCTACTTGCCGAGAAATGGGTTCCATTCGGGTCGCCATCGCGTGCGGCGGCTGATGGGTTTGATGGGGCTGCAAGCGATCGATAAAGGGCCAATTACCAGCAAAAAGCACCCTCAACACCGGATTTATCCCTTTCTGCTACGGAAGCTAGAAATCACGCGGCCGAACCACGTTCTCCTCTCGGGCATGTAAACATGCTGCCGGGCGACGGGTGCAGCTACATCACTTACATTCCAGTGCGGCGTGGGTTCTTGTATCTGGTGGCGATTATGGATTGGGCGACACGCAAGGTGCTGGCTTGGGGGGTGTCGAACACGTTGGATGCCCGCTTTTGTGTTGACGCTTTGAACGAGGCCATCGCAAAATACGGCAAGCCCGAGATCATGAATACCGACCAAGGATCGCAGTTCACGGGGTCCGTCTGGGTCACAACCTTGACCGATGCTGACGTCAAAATCTCGATGGACGTACGGGGATGTTATCTCGACAATATCTTCATCGAACGGCTGTGGCGGTCGCTCAAACAGGAGGCCATATATCAGCACGAATTGCAGGACGGTTTCCAAGCCAAACGCGTGATCAAAGATTGGATTGGTTTCTACAACTCCGAGCGGCCTCATACGGTCCTCGACAAACGATCACCAAACGACACATTCTTCGACACAGAACGAACCCAAAAGGCCCCATGAGACCGACCAGATTAAATCTTAGCTGAGCCGCAAACCTGTCCTAAAAATCAGGACCACTTCAGATTTTCGACTCATCCTTCAGGCGTCGCTTGATAACGATAATTCTATCGATGCTGGTACTGAGTTGATTCAGATGTACAGGCAATCCCCCCCAAATAGTAGTGTTCAAAAGTAGAATTTTCTCGGCAAGATATCTAAGGAGATTTTTGATGAAGACAGCTCTAATTAGCAACCTACAGATCGTGGCCATGATAAAATAGAACCGGCCACTCTAGAAGATATATGCCGAGATGAGCATGCAGAACGACTTGCTGAGTGGATGAAAGCATGAATGCCATGCGCTCGAGTGGGTGTCGAACTTGGGAAAAAAGGTGCTGAAGTCATCTCGAAGACGGGAGATGGCGATGAATGGGATCAGTTTTGCGCTGGCCTGCCGAGCATTCCAGATAAGCGAAACCTGTTAGCGGTACTGCACGGGTCTGGTCTTATCACGTTAACGTTCGGGTCATTCAGTTTATTTAGACAGCTTTTCGTTCGAAGGCCAAGGGGATTTTGCCACCTAACGACGAATGTCGTCGCCGTGGATTGTAGAACCCATTGTTATACTGGAATATATCCCCTTGGCCTATGGTCTGCTTTCCCAACAGTTTCGGCAGATCAGCTCTGCCTTGAGTGATTTGAAGAACGTTTCAACCAAGGAATGGTCCATTGCCCGGCAGGATTGTGCGCAGCATGGTCCCCAGATCATATCCTAAACGCCTCGACCTGAACACTTCCCTCTCCTCGCTCAACAAGTGGACTTCCTAACGAAGGCGTTCGGTCTTTTTCTCGACGCCTTCCTGTGGTCCGGGCATTTGAACATCGTCCTAGTACTTTTGAGCCACTTGTTCAGGGTCGAAAGACTTACGCCCAAATCAGATAAAACTTGAGGCCGCGTTAGGCCGCTGGTCGTTGCGATACACACAGCATCACGGCGAAACTCGTCTGTGTCTCGTCGCTAGTCGCAGGCAAACCCAGTACGAACGGGACCGTAATTAGACCGTGACAAGACCAAATCTGCAATGAAAGGAATACGACAATTGGCTTCACACTTTAGTATCTCTAGATTTCGAGAGCTCAGTTTTCTGGGCATGTGCCTCACTGTAAAATAACGGAAGAAAATGTCGTGGTACATGTCGTCGGCCCTGTGAAACAAGTTGCCCTGATTGTTTTTGTCACCTTTCTAGCAGTGTCGCGCTTCCACATCTGCACTTTGACTACACCAAAACGGCAACGCTAAAGGAAACATGCGGGGTGGCGCCTCAAATTGGAAAACGACACCGTCAGAACTTGCGGTGTCAGGCAGGGCAGAAATGCAGGAGGCGTTGATTTTGCCTGACAGGTTCATAAAAAAAGGAGGACAGATAGTCTCTACAAATACTACACATGACCAGCGTGCAGTTGAGTCGCCAGAAATCGTATAAAGCCCCAAGAAAAGTGCAGTACCCGCGCAATCTAGCGGGATCAAACTCAGCAGTCATTATTCCAAGCGGTGAAACAAACTCGGTCCTTAAATATTCGCAAGTACATGCGGGCTTTTCGATGGCTCCCAAAACACCCCAAAACACCCCAAGGCGGCCAGTCTTTTAGGTAGTTTTTTCTCCGAAACCCGCGAGAAAGGGATGCATCTTTATTTGATATCATGTTTTGCGGCCAAGCCAATTTGCGGAAGATCCTAGCCCGTGCCTGCAGCGTCGGAAAGTTGACAGAGGCCAACGCCGAAAAATGGCATACAGGAAAACACCCAAACCGCGATACTGTTCAGTGGGGTAACAAAAATCTAGATCGAGGGAAGCTCGTTTTAAACCTCACCTATTTCTCAGTAAATTTGAGTTCAATTCGCCGATTTTGTGCACGGGCTTCAGGCGTGTCGTCAGTGTTGACAGGTTGGTATTCCCCGAACCCATTTGCCGCGAGTCGGCTGGGCGGAATGTCCAATGCGTCGACCAAGTAACGCACCACAGATAAGGCGCGTCCTTGTGACAACTCCCAATTATCGCTGTATTTCCCGTTGCTCAAAAGGGGTGTGTCATCCGTGTGGCCATCCACGCGTATAACCCAATCGATTTCCGGGGGAATCTGATCGACGACGGACCTCAAGATCGCCGCGACTTTCGCAACCTCGCCCTTGCCTTCTTCAGAAAGTTCGACTGCGCCAGTTTCAAACAAAACCTCGGAAGAGAATACAAACCGGTCGCCGTCGATACGCATTCCTTCCTGCGTACCCAAAAGATCGCGCAGTCGACCAAAAAACTCCGAACGGTATCGTGCCAAATTTTTTGTTTCGGCCTTGAGAATTTCCGCTTCGGCCTCGAGTCGCTTGCGCTCCGCCTCTTCAAGAGCGCGGCGTTTTTTCTCTTCGCTCGCCACACGGGCAAGGGCTTGATTGAGTTGTGAGCCTAAGGCCTGAAGCTGTATTTTGGACTCGCCATCAATTGCCGCGGAAGCATCCAACACGCTTTGCAACGAACCTAATTGAGCGCGCAACTGCGTAACCTGCTCATTCAAAACAGCCATTTTTCTCTGACTTTCGGCGGATTCAGCTTCCTTCGCCGAAAGCCGATCATTCGCAACTTTGAGCAATGCGCTGCGCTGTTCGGCTTCTGTCATGATTGTGTTGAGGTTTGCATCAACTTCGCTTTTTGCGGCTAATACCGCCAAAAGGCGTTTTTGCATATCGTCTTCATCCGCGCCCGATTGAGCCAACTTCTCCTGCAGGAGCGCTAAAGAAGCCTCTGCATTGGCCAGTTTTGCTTTGGTATTCTCTAGGGTGTCATCAGAGTTTTGGCCCGCCAACAAAGCCGCAGCCAATTGAGTTTCCAACGTTTGCGCTGCCGCCCCCTGCGCGCTCAAGCCTTTATCGGCGAGAATTTTTGCAGCCAGCGCTGCCGCTAAACGTTCGTCCAAATCGCCACGCGCATCATTTGCGGCGGCAAGCAATGTGAGCGTATCCTCGGCCTCTTGCCGCTTTGCCTCAAGAGCCAAACTCATCGCGGTTATCTCATCGTCGGCATTCGCCAATCGATCCCGCAACGCTTGGGCCGCGGCCGCTTCCGCCAAACGCGCGGCTTCTTCCTCGGACAGTGCTGTCGCTGCAGTATCGAGACGGAGTCGCAAAGCCTCGGCCGCGGCTAATTCCGCAAGTCGTGCAACTTCCACTGCGTCCAGCTTGGATTGGGCATCCAAAAGCCCATCCGACAACCCTGCATTCAAGGTTTCTTGCTCCGTAAGCCGTGCCAAAGTTTGTGCCAAACTCGTTTTCTCACGCGCGCTTTCAACTTGTAGATCCGCGATAAGCGCCTCTAGAGCCTCGCGTTTTGCGGCGGCTAGCCTGGCGGCCTCGGCCCCTTGGTCGACTTCTTCACGAACACTCGCGAGTGCCAATTGCAACGCTTCCTGTTCGGAAATCAGCCGTGCTTTCTCTTGCTCGGCTTCACTCAATGTTGTTGCCAACGCCGTGCCATCCGCCAGAGCCTTGTTCCGTTGCGCCAACAACGTCGCAACTTGCGCCTCAAAGCTGGCAATTGCTGCCTTGCGCGCAGAAATTTCCACCGATTGCGCATCATTTTTCACTGTCAAAGACGCGATCATACTCGCTTGAATATCTGCCGAATCGCGGGCATCGAGCAGGTTTGAAGAAAGTCGAACGACTTCACTTTGCAATTGTTGGTTGGTTGTTTGCTCAAGACCCAAGGCTTCCGCAAGACTTAGAACCTGCGACGTGAGTTCATCAAGTTCTGTCTCCTGTCCAGAAATTGTCTCGCGCAGGACCGATTGGACCACCATGAAAATGGTGAGGACAAACATTAACACAAGCAAGAGGGCCGTCATCGCATCCACGAATCCGGGCCAGATCGACCCTTGAAAACGTTGCCCTGTGCGCCGACTTAAGGCCACGACCTACCCCTCTTGTGACGGCGCCGTCGCCGCCCGAATGACATTGGTCAAACCCGCAATATCCGTGCGTAAATCCGAAATCGACTCCTGACGACCAGCGCTTATTTCCTCAAGGATACGCAGCAATTGAACGTCGATCGAGCGCAAACGCATCCGGCTTTCCGCATCGGAATTCCCTCCACCAGACCCCACCTCGTCCTCATTAGATTGAAGGGTTTCGATCAACCGCTCTTGCCCCTCCAGCATACGCTCAATTGCCGAATTTTCTGGGCCGCGCTCTATGTTCCTCGCAAGACTTTCAACTGCCGTGGTTAGGGTGCTAATCCGCTCATCTATGAGGGTGCGGTTTGCCTCCGATTGTGTGAACATTGCGCGCATCGCTTCCATATGGTCAGCCATATGTTCAAACACAACCGCGGTATGGCCTGCATCGCCGCCGCTCTCGCTTTCTCCCGAAGAAAAACCAAGTCGAGTAATCGTTGAAAGCCATTCTTCCAACTCGCGATAAAAGCGATTTTGACCGTGGCCCGCAAAAAGCTCCAAAAGCCCAACAACAAGAGAGCCCGCGAGCCCCAAAAGCGAACTCGAGAACGCCGTCCCCATACCGCCAAGCTGGGCCTCAAGCCCCTTCATAAGTTTTTCAAAAACCTTAACGCCCGTATCGCCTTCTTGTGGTGCGAGGGATCGGATAGTGTCGACCACGGCAGGAACTGTGGTCGCCAAACCGTAAAACGTTCCTAAAAGTCCCAGAAAAATCAAAAGGTTAACGATATAACGCGTTATATCCCGTGCCTCATCAATGCGGGTTGCAACGGAGTCCAGAATGGAACTGCTGGATGTCGAGCTAATCTGCATCCGCGCGCCGCGTGATCGTAAAAGTGCCGCAAGGGGCGCGAGCAAACGCGGCGGCGTCACGATCTCGTGCCCTGCGCGGTTGACCACGAAACCTTCGATCCAATTCACAGAGCTATAAAGTTGAATGACTTGCCAAAAGCACGCCAAGACCCCGATGAAGAACACAAAGCAAATAAACCCGTTTAGCCACAAATTCGCGAGGAAAAGCGGCAATATGCGTGGTAACGCAAACCATGCCCCAACCATCATGATGGCCAGAACCACACTCATAAGAGTAATTTGGCGGGTAGGCAGGGTAAATTCCGGCTCGGCCTCGCGATCTATAAAGTCCATTTGGACATCCTGACGCTGTTTTTGTTGTGTTTAGAGTAAGGGCAAGCTGCCGGATTTACTAGAAATTTATCAATAATCACTCGATTCGCCGTCCCCTTTGTCAACCTGTGCTACCAACCATTCCATATCCGCGTCAACGATCCCTAATTCACGCAAATGCTCGGCGGTATTTTTCAGGTATTCCACGTTGGGGCCCATGACCCCGTGCGAACGCGCGATCACTTGCGCTTGTTTTTGCAAATCAATCCCACCACAATACTGGCTGTTCTCGCGGTTGATAACGTAGGTCACGGCGGTTACGCGCCGCCCATCGTCAAGGTCCATCGGTAATTCGACTTCAAGATAGGCCGAAGAAATCAACTCCCGTTCCCGCAGGTATTCAAGGGCATCGGCCGCGTCTTGTGCGGCAACCTCAAACCCTAACCCAAGGCAACTGGAAGCCTCGTCCCGATCCAAAGCCAGCACAAGTCCAGGGCTCTCAACAGTTCCTCGATAGTGAATGGACCACATGCAAAAACTGCGCTGGTACCCCGAGAGTCGGGCGACTTGGCGGTTTTTGTACTTAAAACCAGGCCTCCACATCAGAGAGCCATAGCCAAAAACCCAAAGGGGCGTGTCAGTCATTGCACTGGTCCTTTCTCGCTCCCCCTTATAAACAACAGACAGTATATGTTTGAAAGGGCAGATATGCGGTTTTTTGTTGGGCTTTTGGCTATCATGTCGATTCTCTGGGGCGGCTATTGGTTTGTCGGCGCGAATGCGGTGGAAAAAGCGGCAGTTTCAGCCATTGAAGACGCCACAAAGGCGGGGAATTCAATCTCGTATTCCAACTTGAATACGGCGGGTTTCCCAAACCGATTTGACACGACAATCAAGGATATCGATGTTTTCACGCTTTCGGGGCTTCGATGGAAAGCTGCTTTTTTCCAAATCTTTGCCTTGAGTTATAAGCCCTATCACATCATCGCCGTCTGGCCACATGAACAACTGATTGAATATCAGGGTATCTCGGCACAGATTTCAACGTCGGACCTTCGGGCAAGCCTCGTTGTAAAACCCAACTCCACTCTGGCGCTCAACCGATTTCAATTGACCGGCGAGGACCTTAAAGTTGTCTTGAACGCGGGCACGACCTATCGATCGCGCGCGATTTCGGCGGCTTCTCGTCGAGGTATTCTGCCCTTTTCTCATGATTTTTCAGGGAAGATGTCTGATGTCTCTCTGCCATCGATAATGGATCCGACAGGTACCGTTTCGATTGAAACCGTGGTGCTTGACACCAATCTGGAATTTGACGCTGCCCTTGGTCGAGGCGAAGTGCCCGCGAAACTCACAGCACTCACCCTCAACCAGTTTGCGCTCTCACAAGGGCAAGTGAATATCACTCTTTCTGGTGCGCTCACCTTTGATTCTGAAGGTTTCGCAACGGGTTCGCTCACGTTTTCGACGCCTAACTGGGAAGATGGGTTTGCGATGCTGGACGGGCTTGGTGCAATCCCCGATGAACAATCGCATATGGTTAAAACGGTGTTAAAGGGACTCGCAACCACAAGTGGTTCCGCAACCGATATTCATGCGCCCATCACGGTAAATCGTGGAAATATCTTTTTGGGCTTCGTACCCCTTGGCTTTATCCCGCCGTTCTAACGGCTATTTGCAATACGATCCGCTGCGATATTTGGCGGTATCAAAATGGAAATGGTCACGATGAAAGCTATTGGCGGAAGGGCCAAGCACTGTCCCGAAGGGGCCGCAAGCGGATTTATGCATGGCGCGTAAAAGCTTGCCTTGGGCCTTGCTGTTCCACCCTTTTAGGACCGAAATTGAGACGCCATTTGCAAGAGTGATACCGGAAATATCGACGGCTTTACCTTTGCCGTGCTCTGAAATTCTTTTGCCTTTTTGGTTATTGCGCGTGCGACAGCTATACCCCGAAATAACGTCAATGCGTGCGACCCCGCCGCCAAGGCGTCCGACGGCGGGTTTTACGCCTTTTTCCACCCAATTGTGCAATGTTATGGCTGTATTGCAATCCATTGTGGCGGCTCTCGAAAGGGGAATGCCCGCGACGGAAGTTACGGATACAGGATTTTTAACACCGCAGCCTTTGATTTTCCCCGGAATGGCACTCATGGTTTGGCCGCGAATTCTACTGCTTCCACAAATTGATCCCTTATTGCTGGTCGGGACGGATTGTGGCGCTTTCACTGCTGCGAGCGTCACAACTTCTTGCTGTGTCGTTGCGCGTGATTTCGTAACGATATGCCCCTCAGGCCGTGACAAGGGCCGCAACGAATGTTCGACGGCAGAATTTGAGGCGACCATTGTGACAGTGGTCTTTGTGACAACTTTGGTCATAGGAATTGATTTTTTCAAGGGGGCGGTTCCCCCAAGCGCAACGGGCCGCGGAACGGGGCGTACGGAGGCACTATAATAGACGGGAACCAGCATCAACCGCGGTTCCGACGACACGGGCGACGTCTTAGAAACTACCCCTTCGGTCGGACGAGAAAGGGGACGAAGCGACTGTGTTGGAGCATTGGCAATACTGACCACGGGTGCACTGGCCAACAATGCGACAAGTACTCCTGCTCCAAGTAACTTCATTTTACGTCCTTTTTACCGCGCCCAAAATCTGGGGCGTCCGTATCCTGCCCTGCTTCGATAATACCACGTCGAATGGCGCGTGTATGCGTAAAATAATCGAACAAATGGTCGCCATCTCCGGTTCGAATTGCGCGTTGGAGTGCAAAGAGTTCCTCGGTGAAGCGCCCAAGAATTTCAAGCGTGGCTTCCTTGTTGTTGAGGAACACATCGCGCCACATGGTCGGATCACTTGCGGCGATGCGGGTAAAATCGCGAAAACCTGCCGCCGAGTATTTAATCACTTCGCTGTCGGTAACACGTCGCAGATCGTCGGCAACCCCCACCATTGTATAAGCAATGAGGTGGGGCGCGTGGCTGGTTACGGCGAGGACAAGATCGTGGTGCTCCGCGTCCATTTCCTCAACATTTGAACCCACACCTTCCCACAACGCGCGCAATTGCGCGATGGCGGCAGCATCGGAGTTTTCGACGGGAACAAGCAAACACCAGCGATTATCAAAGAGTTCGGCAAAGCCCGAACGCGGGCCGGAGTGCTCTGTCCCTGCAAGAGGATGGCCCGGAATAAAATGCACTCCCTCTGGAATATGGGGACCAACGGAGTCGATAACCGCACGTTTCACAGAGCCAACATCCGTAACGGTTGCGCCTTTTTTCAAATAGGGAGCAATCTCCTGTGCGACGGATTCCATTGCGCCGATCGGCACACAAAGGACGATAAGGTCTGCCCCTTCACAAGCTTCGGCAGCGCTGTCACAAACTTCGTCGCACAATCCGATTTCACGCGCAGTATCGCGTGTTTCTTGGCTACGCGCATATCCCGTCACGGTGCCTGCCAGATTTGCGCGTTTCATTGCCCAAAAAAGCGACGAGGCAATCAAGCCCAATCCAATGAGGGCGACCTTGCCGTAAACCGGTGCGCGCTGTGGTGCCGATCCGCTCATTGCGGGCCTTCAATCGCCGGTTCGGAAAGGACTGCGTTGAAAAAGTTGGAAATTGTGTGCGCGACACGACGACAAGACGCCTCATCCCCTACCGTGATCCGCAGGCAATTTGGCAATCCATAGGCCGCCACCTGACGCACAATCAGCCCCTCATTTGCAAGGGCCTGATTACAAGCTTCTGCCTGCACTTCATCGGCAAAACGTGCCAAGATGAAATTGGCAAAAGACGTGTCGCAATCAATCCCAAGCTCCAACAAAGCCAAAGTGAGCCATTTGCGCATCCGCGCGTTTTCTTTACGGCATTTGTCGACAAAACCGACATCACGTACTGCGGCCTCGGCCGAAGCAAGCCCCGCCGACGAAAGGTTAAAGGGGCCGCGAATACGGTTAAGAACGTCGATCACGTGGCGTGGACCATAGCCCCAGCCAACCCGCAATCCACCAAGCCCGTAGATCTTGGAAAACGTCCGTGTCATCACGACATTGTCGAGTTTATCAACCAACGCTGTGCCGCCGTCGTAGCCCTCAACATATTCAGCATAGGCGCCGTCAATCACAAGAAGGGCTTGCTCAGGAATACCTGCCGCCAACCGTGCCATGTCACGACCACTGATCATCGTTCCCGTTGGGTTGTTCGGGTTCGCGATAAAAACTAGTCTGGTCTTGGGCGTACAAGCGGCAAGGATCGCATCCACATCCGCAACACGCTCTTTTTCGGCAACTTTCACGGGCGTTGCGCCCACAGCAAGAGTCGAAATCGGATACATCAAAAAGCCATGTTCCGTGTAAACCACTTCGTCGCCTGGCCCGGCGTAGGCTTGGCACAAAAAGGTAATGACCTCATCCGAACCCGCGCCGCAAATGATGCGATCCGCGTCCAAATCATGAATGTGTGCAATGGCGGTGCGCAGCTCGATGTGATCGGAAGAGGGGTAGCGATTGAGGCTGTGCATTTCGCGCGCGTAGGCCACTTTTGCTGCATCCGACGCACCCAAAGGGTTTTCATTGGAGGACAGTTTAACCACATGCTCCATGCCCTCTACTGCGGATTTCCCCGATTTGTAGAGTTCAATTTGCAAAATACCTGGCTGTGGCTGGATAGTGGCACTCATAATAGGCTCCCCTTATGGGCTGGTTCTAGCGAGCCAGCCCAAGCTTTTCCATACGCAAATTGCGGCTAGAGCAAAGGTAAGTGGAAAACTTGACGATTGTGGGAAGGCGTGGCCGCGGGGCCACTATTCTAGCTTGCGCGCTTTACGCCTGCCACAAAGCGCGCGGTCGCTGCGTCAGCTTGGTAATATGCCATGTATTCTTGTGCATTCTCCGCCAGTTCGATCACGCTGTGAATGACTTTATGTACAGTTTCATCCGCCATCAAATAGCTGAAATTCAGACGCACCCAGCCCGGTTTACTCAGTTCTTTCCCTCCCCGAATAGCTGCAAACAAAGCCTCAGACTCCGGACGCTCAATCCCCAATAATCGATGCGCATACGGGCCAGCACAGGCACATCCGCCACGCGCCTGAACGCCATAGACGTCGGACAACATCCGCGTGAACAATTGCTGGTGGATCGGCGCACCCTTTGAATCCGTGATACACAGACTGAAAATTGGCAGCCGCTTTGCGGTCATATTCCCCAAAACTTCAATTTGTGGATGCGCCAAAAATGCGGCCATCGCTGCGGAACAAAATTTCGTTTCACGCTCTGAAATCAGAGCATGGCCTACGCGCTCCTTGACCAAAAAAGCGAGGGCTGCGCGGATATCACCGAGGACATTCGGCGTTCCAGCCTCTTCGCGCGCCTCGACCTTCTGAGAATATGCGTGCGCCCAAGGCGACACAAAATCAACCGTCCCACCTCCGGGACGGCTTGGCTTATCCCGCACAACACTGGCGCGACGGAGCACCAAAATACCCGACGACCCCGGACCTCCCGCAAATTTATGCGGTGATATTACCACGGCATCCTTGGCCAAATCCCCCTGCCCCATATCGATCGAAACATAGGGGCCAGCGCCTGCATAATCCCAAACAGCCAAGGCTCCGTGCGATTTAAGCAGCCTTGTCGTTTGTTCGTCGTCCGTTAAGATTCCGGTTACGTTCGACGCCTTTGAGAACGCCCCAATTTTGAGGTCGAAATCGGCATAGGTTTCGAGAGCCGTTTCCAAATACGTAAGGTTGGGACCACCAGTGCTTGCCTCGGGAATCTCTACGACCGTTGCCGCAGATTCACGCCATGGGAGGATGTTCGAGTGATGCTCATAAGGACCAACAAATACGACGGCTTTCTTGACTTCATTCACGCCAAGCAGGGACACAAGCTGGTTGATCCCCGCAGTCGCCCCCGATCCGGAAAACACCACAGCACAGTCGGGACCTGCCCCCGTCAATCGAGCGATCTCCGCCCGTGCTGCCGCGCGCAATTTTGTCATATACGCCCCGCAATAGGACGCCTCTGTATGCGAATTTGCGTAATATGGCAGGACTTCCTCAAGCATAAAACTTTCGACTTGTTGCAAGGCACGTCCCGATGCCACGTAGTCAGCATAGACCAGCGGCACGTCGCCATTGAGGCCCGGAATCATGATGCCCTCCCCGATCAAACCATTTCGGAAAGCGGCAATCGGGTCTGAAAAATCTATGGCATGCTTAAATGAGGTGAGTGGCATTATACTTCCTTACTACTTAGCCAACAAATACCCCATGATTGCGGCACATTTTACCCAAAATTCATTGCGTTTTCATAGTTTTTTGTGTCAAATGACACATGATTACAAAAAAATTAGATCAAATAGACCGCCACATCCTTGCAGAATTGCAACGCGATTCGACGCTTTCCCAGCGCGCGATTGCCGAAAAAGTAGGCCTATCGCAAAATGCGTGCTGGCGGCGCATTCAGGCCATGACGCAGGACGGTGTCTTGCAAGGCGCGACCGCGCGGATTGACCGGCGCAAACTCGGCCTCACGCTCGTGGTTTTCGTTATGCTGCGCACGCGTCATCACTCAGCGGAGTGGTTGCGAGACTTCAGACGCCATGTGCTGACCATTCCAGAGGTTGTGGATTTTCACAGAATTGGCGGCGATTATGACTATCAACTCAAGGTCGTGACCGAGAGTATGGATACCTATGATAAGGTTTATCAACGCTTGATCGAGGGGGTCGAACTGGATGGCGTCACCAGTTATTTCGCGATGGAAAGCATCGCCGAAGGGCGCGCCCTTCCCCTGTAGAAAGCAAAAAGGGCCACCCGAAGGCAGCCCATTTCGTATACTCTGGTGTGGCGAAGATTAGTTCTTCGCGTAGAATTCCACAACAAGGTTTGGTTCCATAACAACTGGGTAAGGAACATCGCCAAGAGTTGGCGTGCGAACGAATGTCGCTGTCATTTTGTTGTGATCTACGTCCATGTAGTCAGGCACATCGCGCTCAGACAATTGTGTGGCTTCGATGACAACTGCGATTTGACGCGAACGATCACGTACGGCAATCACGTCGCCTTCTTTAACGCGGTAGGACGGGATGTTAACCTTGTTGCCATTCACTGTGACGTGGCCGTGGTTCACGAATTGACGCGCAGCAAAAACTGTTGCAACGAATTTCGCACGGTAAACAACGGCGTCGAGGCGGCGTTCGAGAAGACCGATCAAGTTTTCACCTGTATCGCCTTTTACACGCTCAGCTTCGCCATAGATGCGGCGGAATTGCTTTTCGGTCAGGTCGCCATAGTAGCCTTTAAGCTTCTGCTTGGCGCGCAACTGTGTACCGAAGTCGGAAATTTTACCTTTACGGCGTTGACCGTGTTGGCCGGGGCCGTATTCGCGACGATTTACTGGGGATTTAGGACGGCCCCAGATGTTTTCGCCCATGCGACGGTCGATTTTATGTTTGGCAGACGTACGTTTAGTCACGACTGGATCCTTTCAAGTGCGCTCGAAACCGAGCTTGTGAAAGGTGCTTTCCTTTCCGATGAACCCCGAAAGGCCCCTCGGCGACAGAACATCCCTTGCGGGAGTCTCAAACACCAAAGAAATATCTCGACTACGAGAGCCGGGAACTTGGGGCTTATATAAGCTGGGAAAGTGGAGTCAATGGGCTAGACGCGGGAATTTCCCACTATCGTGCTGCAAAATTGCGGCTTCAGATGCGGATAGATTGCGCCGCGCATATTCACCATACCCGTGCGTATCATAAGCGAGGTTTGGAAATGCCTCCAAAAGCGCCGCACGTTGGCTATCTTCGATCACCCCTAGCGCCATATTTGCAGGATGGAAACTCTCGCTTTGAACCCCATTTGCCCAGACAATCTGATGGCTTTCGAGCATGAGGTGCACATAGGTCACCTCGCGCACCTTGTGGTCAATGGTGATCGACAGGTCGTTGATCAAGTCCTTCGCGGCGACCAAAACTTCTGATGTATTAAACAAGAGTTGCGCCGCGGGACCACTCACAAGCATCCGGTGATTTGGTGACACTAAAAGATCACTCTCGGGTTCATCATCATTCAACGCGCCGGCACGAATACGCACGGGGCGAAATTCCGGCATCGCGTAAAGGCGCGCGCCCGTCATGCGCCGTGCCCCAATCCACTGGATTTGCTGACACCCGTTGTCCTTTGTTTGGATGCTATCCCCCACGGACAAGCTTTCAACCAGTCGGGGGCCGTCCTCTGTGCGGATCAAGGTACCCGCAGCAAAACAAATCATACCGCTCGTAGGGGTATTGGACATTTGTTGGTGTCGCGCATCGCGCAACACACGGTGCACAATCCATAAATCGGTATCCGCTGGGGGTACTTCGTCGAGGAACATCAAAAGCGGTTGAGGAGATGCAGTAATTTCGATCATCGTCACAGTGTACGTCCGACGGCCATCGGTCACGGTAAACCCGTTATCCAAAGAGGAGCCTTGGCCCTCAATATCATCAATATTCTGATTTCTTGTCGCATCGACCGCATCGCCCATAAGGCGCTGTACCATGCGTGCTGCACGTTTTCTGAGGTCTGCCGATCCCTTGGCTTCGTGAAGGCGCAATACCCCCTGAGGGCCATCGACCCGCACAGAAGTTCCGCTCCAACGCCAGTTGGCGCCTACCGTTAACGCATCCACATCTGCAGCGTTTTCGCCGTCTATTGCGGTTTGCGTCCAAGTGATGACAAACGTGCCTTTAAAGCCCGTTTTCATATGCCTGTATGCCTGCTCTTTTTTTTTATTCGTTAATTGCTAACACACAGTGATTCTTTTTGGGAAGAACGGAAAGTATCTTTTACCTAAAAGCGTCGCCTAAGGGCCACAGACCCAACAACCTGACCTTCGCTTTGTTCGTCAAATTCTTTGCCCAAATAGGTAAGCCCGTAGAAAACCGAATGGCTCTCGCCCTGCCATTGCACCCCAGCACGTGCCCGCACGCGATTTTGGTTTAGAGTTATTCCGTCCTGAGACGGCAAATATTGCGAGCTTTCTACAAAAGCGATGTCGCCGCCAACAAGAAAGGACACCCCATATGCGCGCTCAAACGTAGCCCGGTAAGGCTGCCCCGTGCCCACGTCCCGCAGCCAAAGATCATTTTGCCCGACTTTGCCAAAAATAAAGTCCGCACCAATCCGCGCGAAATTTTCGTCGCCAATACGGAACTCCGCGAAGGGACGCACGGACTCGGCATCACCAAAGCGGATCTGTTGCGACGCCGCGCCACTAATCGTGGGCATGATTTTATCGCCAATCTGCATGTCCAAAACTTCGTCGCTTACTTTTGGGGCTCCAAGCACGCGGTGTGCTGTACTTTGGAAGCTACCGACCCCTGTTGACGGACCAACGGCCACCAGATCGACGCCGAAATTATAGTCGACGGATTGGCGATCAAAATAGGTGTGCAAACCGAACGTTAGCGTTCCCGCATAGCGCCGATCACGGGCGTTCGGATTGACAATATTTGACGGAGCCAGAATATCGGTGCGAAAACGCCACTCAACCATCGCGCCAATCTCTTCAGGGTAAGCGCCGTCCCATTCTTCAGAGGCACGCATTTTACTGATAACATAAGCTCCAGATCGCCAACGATCCTTCCCATCGCCCAAATAGTCGTTGGTAAAGAGGCGTCCGGTCCCGAAGGTGAATTTCTCACCGGCTTGCGCAACCGAGCATAATGCTATTGCCGCAAGAAAAGTGAGTGTTGAAAAAAGTGTCTGCCGCATTGTATATCCCTTCGCCGCCCCCAGCGTTCCCTTCGGATGTACGCGCCGTCGTTCTTACACGCCAGTAAGTTTTTACGTTTCCTCATGCGGCGCGACCTTCCGGACACAGACAAACGCGCCAATACGCCCCATGCAATTGCGCGCGGGGCGTCGATCTATGTTCTCACTTTGCAGACAAAACAGTGTCGAGTTTTTCTAGAATATTTATCCAACCGCCTTGGTGATTGTCGCGGGTTTCTTCGTCCATAAATCGGATGTGCGTTAGGGTGACGTGCGTTCCACTTTCTACCGGCTTAAAGGTGAGCGTAACGGTGCTATCGTCCACGGATACATGCCCCATCCACGTAAAAACGATGCGCTCATGCGGCGAGATTTCTTTGTAATTGCCCGAATGCGGCAACTCGTTTCCGCCAACCTTCATCACCACTTCAAACGCGCCGCCCACTTTAGGGTCGTTAGAGGCACGCGGCACGGACATTTCCGCCGCGGGATGCATAAATTTGCGCAGCATATCGGGGTTGAGCCACGCGTTAAACACGGCTTCCTGTGGTGCATTAATCTTGCGGTCAACTGTGAGGGAAAGTTCAGTCATCGTCCGTATCTCCTTGCGTAAAAATGTTGTCGAGCGCCTCAAGCCTGAGGTCCCAAATTGAGCGTAACGAAGCAAACCAAGCGTCGATCTCTGAAAGCGGGGCCATCTGAACTTCGATCAAATGCTCTCGCCATTCTGTCCGTCGGCGAACAAGCCCCACACGCTCTAACACTTTGATATGTTTAGAAACTGAATTGAGGCTCATATCAAACTGGCGATGAATGTCCGTGACACGCATCGGGCCATGCTGGGTTAAAAGCGTCAAAATTTCCCGACGTGTGGGATCACTTGCTGCTTTAAGTATCTCGCTCAGGCGATCTGGATTACTTCGTTCAACCATAAGGATGAATAACAGAACACCTCGCCGTCAGTCAACCAAAAAGTTGAATGAATGTTTGCACATTACCCGCCTTAGGAGCTCGAACCCTACTGACACCTCTCACGAGATGTGCTGTGGCAAAGACCTCCGCGCCCGTTTCGACCCGAGACAGCCCCCCTTCGAGCACATGAGTTACGATGTCCGCGGCAGGAACACGGGCGACATTCGACAATACACCTGTCAATCGCAGAGTAAAAAGGGTCCAGATCGCGGCGTAAAACTGGTCCACTGACTTCTCGTTTGTCGTGCGCTTTGGCGCGTGTGCTCCCCATTTAGCTAACGCGTGCCAAAGCGCATGTTGGCCCTTGGGCCGACATTGTTCTGATCTTGATGTGTTTTGGTTATTGGCGGCTCTTACGGCTATGTTTGAGCCGGTAACTCTCGCCATTCATCTCCAGGATATGGACGTGATGGGTCAAACGATCCAGCAAAGCGCCTGTGAGCCGTTCGGAACCAAAGACTTCGGTCCACTCATCGAAAGGCAGGTTCGAGGTGATTATAATTGAGCCGCGTTCGTAGCACTGGGATATCACCTCGAAGAGGAGTTCCGCACCAGATTTGCTGAGGGGCACAAATCCCAATTCATCAATGATCAACAGGTTCTGGCTCGTCAGGTGCTTTTGAAGCCGCTGCAATCTCCGCTCATCCTGCGCTTCAATCAGATCATGGACCAGGGCTGCCGCCGTCGTGAAGCGCACTTTCAGCCCTCTTTGACAGGCCGCCAATCCAAGCCCCAAGGCAATGTGCGTTTTGCCTGTACCTGATGGCCCAAGGGCGATGATGTTTTCTCTGCGATCAATGTAATCACATCGTGCCAACTCCATTGTCAGCGGTTTGTTCAGGCTGGGCATGATCTTGAAGTCAAAGCTATCCAGGCTTTTGGTACTGGGGAACTTTGCCGCTTTGATCCGCCGTTCGATCATCCGGCGCTCGCGATCAATCAACTCCATCTCACACAGCCGTGCCAGGTAATGAATGTGATCCTTATTCTCAGCAGCACAGATCTGCGCTTGCTTTACGTACTCTCCTTGGAACGTCGGCAAGCGCTACTTCTTAAGGTGATGTTGCAGAAGGATTTGGGGAGCCTCTGTCATGCCGTTGCCCCCATCAGGCTCATGTAACTGGACGGGCGTGTCGTTGCTACATTGGCCTTGGGTAAATAGGGGTAGAAGTCCAAATCCAATCGCGGTGGTCGCTTCTCAACTCGGCACAACACAAGGTGTTTTACCGCATCATAGCCAATCGCGCCCAGATCAATGGCATGCTGGATCGCACCCTGCACAACATCCTTCTCAAAGGTTTCCAGCAGGCGCAGGACTTGAACATATTCCCGCTTGCCCGGCTTACCCATTCTGGCTTCGAGCAGTCGGTGCAGGGTGGCGAAGACATCCGGTAGATCCCATCCCTGCAAAGGGGCGGCTTGATCCAAAGCCCCAACCTTCTGCTCAATCAAAGGCAGGAAGTGGAGCGGGTCAAAGATCATGTCCGCTTTGGCGTAAGACCGTTGATGCCGTGCTATCACCTCATTGCCGCAGCCAATAATGACCTCATGCACAAAGCCACGCACGTGGACGTCGTGATGGGCATAGGCCACGGGCACAGAGTAATCATTACTCTTATAGCGCACCATCGAGATTGATGTGGCCCGCGTGCTGACATGGTCGCAAGCTTCATATTCCGAGACAGGCAATCCCATCAGAGCATCAAGATCGGACATCAAACGCTGGCCAATAGTTTGGCTGTGGCCGCGCAATTTGTCGCCCTGACGTGCTAAACACTTCGCTTCCAGATGCGCGTTCAGATCATCAAAGCTGTCATAGCGTGGGGCCGGCACCATGAAGTTGCGGCGTGTATATCCAACCATGCCTTCGACATTGCCCTTGTCGTTCCCCCGCGCAGGCCTGCCGAACTTGTCATCAAACAGATAATGCGATTGCAACTCAGTAAACCGACGTGTGCGGATGCGTGTTCTGTCCCCTAAGATACGGGCTACAGCGATTTTGGTGTTGTCGTAGAGAATGGATTGGGGGATGCCGCCGAAGAACGCAAAGGCTGACACGTGGCCGTCGCAAAACGCTTCTGTCGTCTCCGCAGGGTATCCCTTCACAAACACTGCGTCCGAATGCGGCAGGCTCATCACGAAGAAGTGGATCTTACATTCTACGCCGCCAATCACGCCAAGGGTCTCACCAAAATCAACCTGCGCGTTGCCGGGCCGATGCGACAACGGCACAAACACCTCTTTCGTGCGCCGCTTTTGCTCGCGTACGTAATACGTCACAGTCGTCAAGCTGCCAGTATATCCATGCTCGGCTCTCAGGCGTTCATAGATGCGCTTTGCTGTATGGCGTTGTTTTTTGATCAGGGTTTTATCAGTCCGAAGTATCTCGTCGATGATGCCAACATAATCATCAAGCGTGGGGCGACGTGGCGCTTCTGAACGACGATAACCAGGAGGGAGTTCATGACGTAGCATCTTCGCTATCGTCTTACGGTCCTTGTTGAAATAACGCGCCGCTTCACGAGCAGACATGCCGTCCTTCAAACAAGCACGGCGCACACGACTATAAATATCCACAGAATACATCTCCCGCCCTCCGAATAAACGAAGGACACAAACTGGCGGAATTTTACTCCGCTACAACTGCGATATGTCGAGGCTGTTTCTGTGGCCCAGTATTGCAGTGCGTTTTACACCCAACCTCGTTCGGTTCCCGCCACACTAAAGCCAACACCTCCAAGGCTGGCATCAATTTCACATCTAGGAATATGAGGAAGCTCAGACAATCGCCTGGCCCATACCGACTTTCCAATGCCGGGAGGGCCGATCAAAATTAAAGGTGGGATTTTGATGATATCGCCGGTGGCGGCGTTTTGTCGAAGGGCAGACCAGACCTCATTGGTTGCAGGCGCCATCCAAGGCATCTCCTCGTGCAGCGCTGCGATTCTTTCATCAACCCAGTGCTCGTTTTTTGGTTCAAACAATTTAATTCCTGCAAACAGAGGGCGCAGGCGCTTGATCTCCCCGTCTTTAAGATGCGCAAGGCCGGAAGCCTCCTTACGTCGATCAACAATCCCTTGAACTCGCTGTTTGATGCGACGGTTATCTCTCCAAGTAAGCTCAACGCCATCAGACAGATCGTCGGCAACGTTATCAAAGTCATCCAGTCCGAGATCAATAGAATGCTCATCATCTCCGATGAAATCAGCTGCAAGTCGGGTTTTGCGTAAGTTCATAAGATAGTCTGTTAGGCGTTGGGTGATAGCCTGCCTGTCAGTGTCAGGGTTCGTTGCATGGATTAGTTTGGTGGTTTTCATAGCGGCGTCCTTATCTGGTAAAGAAAAAGACCGGTTTTGTTCGACTGTGATGTTTGAAATGACAAGCGTTCAATGGCCGGCCCAATTTGGGTCAGATCAGTGGGAACCGTATGAGGTGGATATACTGAGTCGTTGTCATGCTCTTAGACAGCGACAACAGAAGGCAAACGTCAATACCCTAAGAACGTTCAGAAAAAGCGCCGGACCACTCGAATTCGACGCTTTAAATTATTATTTAAAATCAATTTGTTAACAAGTCATGGGCGTTAATGACCTAGCAGATGGGCGTCAAAACAGCCAAAATGGGCTATAAAGGGTTGGCATATCAAACATCAAGATTACTGTTTCTCAACTACCCGCACTTGCTGTGGCCACAATCGCTACACGTCATACAGCCTTCCTTCATTTGCAAGCTATATTGCCCGCAGGACGGACAGGCCTTTCCGCGTGGAGCGCCACCAATGGCCACAACATCCGCTTGTGGATCGGATTTAAGCCCCATACCTTCGCCGGCAATGAACCCTGTGATGATAAGGTGACGTTCGATCACGCCGCCGATAGCCGCAAGGATTGAAGGCACATATTTGCCCTCCATCCACGCGCCACCCCGAGGATCAAACACGGCCTTCAACTCTTCGACCACAAAGCTCACATCCCCGCCACGGCGGAACACGGCCGAAATCATCCGTGTAAGGGCAACCGTCCAAGCAAAATGCTCCATATTTTTAGAGTTGATAAACACCTCAAACGGACGACGATGACCACCAATAACAACGTCATTCACCGTGATGTAAATCGCATGCTCGCTGTCAGGCCATTTCAGCTTATATGTATTTCCTTCAAGAGCTTGTGGGCGATCCAATGGCTCCGTTATGTAAACAACGTCCGCGCCTGAATCCACCTCGGGTGCTTTTTCGCTCTCGCTCGATACGGACAAAACGCTGCCCGTTACGTCATTGGGACGATAGGTTGTGCAACCTTTGCAGCCCTGATCCCATGCGGCCATATAGACCTCTTTGAAATCCTCAAAGCTGATATCTTCTGGGCAATTGATGGTCTTGGAAATCGAGCTATCGATCCATTTCTGCGCTGCCGCTTGCATACGAACGTGATCAAGGGGCGCAAGGGTTTGCGCATTCACGAAATAATCGGGAAGTGCTTCGTCACCTTTAATTTGACGCCACATATCCACCGCGTAATCCACGACTTCTTCTTCGGTGCGCGAGCCATCTTTCTGCAGAACTTTACGCGTATAGGCATAGGCAAAGACCGGTTCAATTCCACTTGAAACATTGCCAGCATAGAGCGAAATCGTGCCCGTTGGCGCGATGGATGTCAAAAGCGCGTTGCGAATTCCGTGTTTGCGGATCGCGTCGCGCACGTCGTCATCCATTTGCATCATGTTGCCGGTTGCCAGATACTTTTCGGCATCAAACAATGGGAACGCGCCCTTTTCTTTCGCCAAGTCCACCGAGGCCAGATAGGCCGCGCGCGCAATAGCTTTCATCCAAGCTTCGGTCTGACGCGCGGCTTCCTCGGAACCATACTTCTGGCCAACCATCAAAAGCGCATCTGCAAGGCCTGTTACACCAAGACCAATCCGGCGTTTCGCAGCCGCTTCTTGGGCTTGCGCCTCAAGGGGGAAGCGGCTTTCGTCGACCACATTGTCCATCATACGAACGGCTGTTGCGACCAAATCGGAAAGCAACGCCTCGTCCAATGCCGCGGTCGTCTCAAAAGGATCAGACACCAACCGCGCCATATTGATCGAGCCCAAAAGGCACGCGCCATAGGGCGGCAAAGGTTGTTCGCCACAGGGGTTCGTCGCGGCGATTGTTTCGCAATAGCTAAGGTTATTAGCCTTATTAATCCGGTCGATAAAAATCACACCAGGCTCGGCATAATCATAGGTGCCCTGCATGATTTTATTCCACAAATCACGCGCTTGGATTGTGTGATAAATCGTGTCGTTAAACTTCAATTCCCAGCTGCCGTCTGCTTTCACCGCTTCCATGAAATCATCGGTGATGAGCACGGAAAGGTTAAACATTCGCAGACGCGCACTGTCTTTTTTGGCTGTGATGAAATCTTCGATATCGGGGTGGTCGCACCGCATTGTGGCCATCATCGCGCCGCGGCGGCTGCCTGCCGACATGATCGTGCGACACATGGAATCCCACACATCCATGAACGACAACGGCCCCGATGCATCCGCAGCAACGCCCATAACGCCCGCGCCTCTGGGGCGAATTGTTGAAAAATCATAGCCAATGCCGCCGCCTTGCTGCATCGTCAGCGCGGCCTCTTTAAGCATGTCAAAAATTCCGCCCATGCTGTCGGGAACGGTGCCCATAACAAAACAGTTGAAAAGCGTTACAGCACGCCCTGTACCGGCGCCTGCCGTGATCCGGCCTGCTGGCAAATATTTAAAGTCTTCAAGCGCTTCATAGAATTTGCCTTCCCAATCGGAAGGTGTTTTTTCAACAGACGCAAGCGAACGCGCGATCCGGCGCCAACTATCTTCGACACTTGCATCAATGGCCGTCCCATCCGCGTTTTTGAAGCGATACTTCATGTCCCAAATTTGTTCGGCGATAGGGGCAGAGAAACGGCTCATAAGATAGTCCTGTGTTTGCGTGTGGCAGGGTGATTTTGATAAACTTTAATTGCAAATGGGTCAATTGCAATTAGCCCCCTTCTTGAAGTATGTTGTGGCCTAGGGCAAGAGTAATTTGTCCATATATTGGGGTTCGTTGCAAATATGACCATACATCTAGTAAAGCTGTGCGTCGGCATCGAGTCGTTTGAACACTTGCAATCATTCCGCGAGGCGCGCGCCACCTCCCCAGAATCCCCCTCGCAACATGTAACCCGTATGTGGCCCAAACGCGAACCCGAATTGCTCGAGGGAGGCTCTCTTTATTGGGTCATTAAGGGAGTTATTCAAGCACGCCAACGAATCCACTCGCTTGAGGAAAGAATCGGCGAAGATGGCATACGACGCTGCGCGATCCTGATGGAACCCGCACTTATTCGGACACAGCCTGCGACGCGGCGCGCCTTCCAAGGATGGCGTTACCTAAAACCAGAAGATGCCCCCGCAGACCTCTTTCGCAGCGCGCGCGCCGAAGATGAATTACCTGCCCATTTGGCAGCAGCCCTCGGCGAAATCGGCGTCCTTTAGGGCCAGAATTAATCCGATATTTCGAGCTTATCGAGCAAGTCCCGCAAAATTTTACGACCATCATTGCCCCAATCCGCATTGCGGGAGCGCAGCAGTGTGGCCTGCGATTTATGCACGACACCATCTACCAAAACCTTGAGGTGGTTGGCGCGCAATGTATCCCCAGTGGAGGTAATATCGGCAATCATTTCCGCGGTTTCGTGCTTTACCGTGCCCTCGGTCGCGCCTTGACTGTCCTCGAGTTGATAGTCGGCCACCCCATGATCCCGCAGAAAATCTCGTACCAAACGGTGATACTTTGTCGCGATTCTCAGCCGCATTCCGTGTGTGGAGCGAAACTGTGCCGCCACCGCGTCAAGATCGTCCAGCGTTTCCACATCGACCCAACAGATTGGTACGGCGATAACAAGGTCGGCATGTCCAAAACCCATCAAGGCAAGTTCCGCCACTTGGTTTTCCCAGACGGCCAGTTTTTCGCGAATGAGGTCTGTGCCCGTCACCCCGAGATGTATGCGCCCAGCGGCCAATTCGCGCGGAATTTCACCCGCCGACATCAGCACCAGTTCAACGCCTTCCACACCGTCAATGGCCCCTGCGTATTCTCGCTCCGACCCTGTGCGGCGAAGCGAAATTCCCCGCGCGCCAAACCAGTCGAAGGTTTTTTCCATCAACCGCCCTTTGGAGGGGACACCAATTTTGATCGTCATACCGTGCCCTCCCTTAAGCCCCAAGTGAGGCCTGGTCTGATGACGCCTCCAACCGCGGGAATCGACGCTCCCTGCCCCAAAACACGGGTCAACGCATCATAACGCCCCCCCGTAGCGACAGGGGGTAAATCTGGGCGGCCCGACACATAGAACCCAAAAACGAATCCATCGTAATATTCCATCGTGCTGCGCCCATAAGACGTTTCAAAATCGAGACTATCCACGTCGACACCAAGCGCAGACATCGCGTCCAGTCGTTTGGACAGTTGCTCGACAGCGGGCCCAATAGACGGCAAGTCAATCGCGATATCATGCAAAGCTTCGACAACATTTGGCGCCGTTTCCCTCAGCTTCAAAATTTCTTCCAGAATCTCGACTTCTCCTGCGGAAATCGCGGGAGATTTCGCGTCCTCGTCCAGATATCTTAGGCGTGCTGCGATCTCGGCGGCGCTTCGTTGGCCGACAAAAGTTCCTGCATTCTCGATCATCTGTTCGGCCGACAGTGTGCGTAACTTCTTAAGCATCTTTAGACGGCTCGCGGGCGCGGGTTTACGTCCGCCAAAACGGTCCAGAAGGGCACGAAAACGATGAGGACGCCATATGTGGCGCAGCAAGGCCGCGCGGCGTCGCTCGGTTGTTCCCAACCCTTTGACCGCCGCCATAAGAATCCCAATATCGCCCGTCGCAGCGCGCAGGCCCAAAGGCGAAAGCACCTCTTGGAACAACGCAAAGACTTCGGCATCGGAGGCCGCTGAATCAGCACCATCAAACAACTCGTAGCCAACTTGAAAATACTCATTCGCTCGTGCAGTATCTTCTTCTTGCCGACGAAAAACTTCGCCCGCATAGGCATAGCGCGCAGGGGATGCGCCACTTTTCATATGCATTTGCACAACGGGCACCGTGAAATCAGGACGCAACATTTGCTCGCCGCGCAAGGGGTCGTTGGTCACATAAGCGCGTGCGCGAATGTCCTCACCATAGAGGTCCAAAAGCGTTTCGGCGGGTTGCAGGATATCGGTATCAACGACCTGCGCACCAGCGGCGATAAAAAACGCCTGAAGACGGGCGGCTTCGTCGCGGACTTCAGGTTTCTGAGTCATCGCTCTGCCCCTTTAACATGGCTTGCACTTGTGCGACCAATTCGTCGCGTGGCACTTCGATTTGGCTCGGGCGGGATTTCCATTCCTCAAGCGTCGCATTCTCGGCAATTTTCGCACCCAAAATGAGGTCTTTGATCTGAACAACGCCGGCCACGGCCTCGTCGCCTCCCTGAATAATCGCAATCGGGGAATGGCGATTATCCGCATATTTCAACTGGTTGCCAAAGTTTTTCGGATTGCCCAAATAGACTTCGGCGCGAATGCCCGCTTGGCGCAATTCCGCGACCATTGTTTGGTAATCGGCCATGCGGGCCTTATCCATCACGGTCACAACAACCGGTCCTGCAGTGCGGGTATCGACACGTCCCTTGGCCGTCAAAGCCGCCAACAGGCGGTCGACGCCAATCGAAACTCCCGTTGCTGGAACCTCTTGACCTGTAAATCTCTTCACAAGATCGTCGTAACGACCTCCGCCTGCGACGGAGCCAAACTGGCGCTTATTGCCCTTTTCGTCGAGCACTTCAAAAGTCAATTCGGCCTCATAAACGGGCCCAGTATAGTAGCCCAATCCACGTACAACAGCAGGATCAATCTCAATGCGATCACTCGCATAGCCCTGTGCGGCGAGCAATTCCGCAATCGTTTCAAGTTCGTCGACACCTTCAGCACCAACGGCCGACCCCGCGACCAATTCGCGCAAACGCGCCACGGTTAAGGCGCCTGTTTCGCGCTTGGCCGCCATGAAGCCCATAACCACATCCGCCTGCGCCTCTGTCAGTCCAGCGCCATCGGTGAAGTCGCCACTCGCGTCTTTACGGCCCGCGCCAAGAAGTGCGCGCACGCCCGTTTCGCCTAGACGATCCAACTTATCAATCGCCCGCAAAACAATCCCGCGTTCGGCTTCAAATTTCTCCGGATCAGACGGGTCAAGAACGCCTGCCACTTCCATCACACCGTTCAAAACCTTACGGTTATTCACCCGCACAATATAATCCCCGCGCTCGATTCCGACCTGCTCAAGCGTGTCCGACAACATCGCGCAAATCTCGGCGTCAGCAGCAACACTCGCGGTGCCAACAGTATCCGCATCGCACTGATAAAACTGCCGAAAACGCCCGGGTCCTGGCTTCTCATTGCGCCAAACTGGCCCCATCGCATAGCGGCGATACGGCGTGGGCAAATCATTGCGGTGCTGCGCGAAAACCCGTGCCAAGGGGGCGGTCATATCATAGCGCAGCGCCACCCATCCTGAGTCCTCTTCTTCCCACGCAAAAACCCCCGCATTCGGGCGCTCAACATCAGGAAGGAATTTACCCAAAGCCTCAACTGTCTCAACGGCAGCAGTCTCAAGAGCATCAAATCCGTAACGATGATACACTTCGGCAATCTGATCGAGCATCTGTTTGCGCGCCGTCACTTCGGCACCAAAATAATCGCGGAATCCCTTGGGAGTAATCGCCTTGGGACGCGGTTGTTTTTTCTGCTTGGCCATGTCTTGCCCTCATCGCAATGTTTACGCTTTGGGCTTTATCGCGCGACGCGCTTGGGAGCAAGGTAAAGGCTCTAGAATTCAGCGATCTGTGGTGATATGGCAGGCCTATGAGCGAAAAACGTATCACGCAAATCGAAGAAGAGATGGCCCATTTGACCCGCGCGGTCGAGGACCTGTCCGATATTGTTGCGCGTATGGATACCGAAAACGGCCTTCTGAAGCACCGTGTGCAAATGCTCCTGCAACGCGAAGCGGAACGAGAATCTCAAGGGGGCGGCGGCGCGGTTCTTACGGACCAACGCCCACCTCATTGGTAGAAATCTAGCGTTATTTCACCAAGGTGCTCGCACGGATTTTACCATTGTGAAGCAAAACTTCAGCCCATTCTCCAACACCACCAAACGCTCCATAAAGTGTAACCAAAGCAGTTGATTTCGCGAGCGTATTCATTTTCTTCTCGCCACAGGCCACGCCCTTTCCGACGTTACATTTCTGCCCCTTGATGACTTCATAGGCAATGTCAGTATCCGAATAGGGGACCGATTTCCCTTTCACTTCATAGCGCATAATTTCATGCAATTGTAGGTCGCCAAACATCGCCACAGCAGCGGTAAATTTCCGTGGGCAGTTGTCTGAAAAACCTGTGATGTAAAAATCATGTGGGGCTTTGGTTGAGGGATTAGAATCATAGAGGAAAAGTTTCGAGCCCTTTGCCGGATACCCTTCGATTTTCGTTCCCATCGCCCTTTTAGAAATCCCGCATGCTTTGACAGCCACGCCCAGCGGCGCTGGCCCCGTTGCAATTGTGGCCTCCGCATCATTGGCTTTATTTCCAGATAGGCGCGAAAAGAAGCTCTGTTCATTTGGATCGGCAACTAGGGAGGTTTTCGCGCCGCTTGGCGCTCCTTCAAGTTGGCTGATTGTTGTGATCTCTTGGTCTGGCGCGTCTGATTCTTGCACCGGCGTTGTCGTCGCCTGACAGCCAGCCAAGAAGATGATCATTGCGCAAACGCATGGTTTCGCGAGCATTTTTAACGTCATTCTATCCCCCAAAAGAGGCGCGGAGCTGGTTTCCCCAGCCTTCTTTGCCCTCAATTCACGGTGTTTTTACGTGAATTTTGGTTCACAAAGCAATAACCACGTTTAAAACTCGGCAATTAAACGCCTTCAGGGACCCCGAAGTTTGCCTATGTAAACTCTTCCACAGTCACCACACCGCCCAGCGATTTGAGCGCACTTTTGATCTGCGGGCTTACCGGATATTCTTTGCCCAACTCCATCTCAACCTCCCCTGGAAGGCTCGGATCGAGCAAGCAAAAAGAGATCGGCCCGCGATTGCGATTGGCTTTATCATCAAGCGCGCGCTCCAAAACCGACGCAACCGAAGTTGCCGCTTCCACGGTTTCGATAAACACTTTCAAACCCTTGGAGCCAGCCTCCGCGACGACCCCGTCGATGGGCGTCACGCTGCGGGCGATGGGATCAAACTGACCGTCCTCGAATTTCGCCTCAATGGTCATCACAACGCGGGATGTTTTCTCCAAAACCGCGCGGGTCGCCTCAAAATCTTTGCAAAACATCGCCATGCCCGAGATCTGGCTTGTTGGGTCAGAAATATTCATCCGAAAAAACTGAGTGCCGCGTCCGGATTTTCGTTGCTGGAGACCCGAAACAATCACTCCGACTTTGCAAATTGCCGCGCCTGTTCGCTCGGCTTTCTCCCGCGCTTCATCGAGGGAAATCACGCCTTTGCGCTTAAGCGGTGCCATATAATCATCCAGCGGGTGGCCCGACAGATAAAAGCCAATCGCTTTATTTTCCTCAGACAAACGATCGTCAGAATTCCAGTCTTCGACTCCTGAAAGGCGCGGTTCGGGCAAGTCGTCGCCCGCCTCGCCAAAGAGCGAAACCTGATTTGACGCGCGCTGTTCGTGTATGGCGGCGGAGTAGCCCACCAACACATCAAGGCTTTCAAAAACCCGCCGCCGATTGGGATCAAGTTGATCAAACGCCCCTGCCCGTGCAAGCATTTCAAGAGGGCGTTTCCCGATGCGTTTCATGTCGGCCCGACGTGCGAAATCATAGAGCGTCGCAAATGGCTTGCCACCTGCCCCGTCTGGTCCCGGCTCGCGGGCCTTTACGATCAGCCCCATCGCATCCGCACCGACGTTTTTCAACCCGCCCAGCGCATAGACAACTTTACCCTCGTAAACGGTAAACGTCTCCAACGAACGGTTCACACAGGGCGGGATAATTTCGATATCCAACCCGCGCCGCACCTCTTCGGCATAGACCGAAAGCTTGTCCGTAAGGTGCAAATCACAGTTCATCACACCGGCCATAAATTCGACGGGATGATTGGCTTTTAGCCACGCTGTTTGATAGGACACAACCGCATAGGCCGCTGCATGGGATTTGTTGAACCCGTAGTTCGCGAATTTCTCAAGAAGGTCGAAAACCTCGCTGGCTTTCTTCTTGGCGACGCCGTTCTCGCCCGCGCCTTTTTCGAATTTTGGCCGCTCAGCGTCCATCGCCTCTTTGATCTTTTTACCCATCGCGCGACGCAGCAAATCCGCGCCCCCAAGCGAGTAGCCAGCCATGACCTGCGCGATCTGCATCACCTGTTCCTGATAGACGATAATTCCTTGAGTTTCCTCAAGAATATGGTCAATCAGCGGGTGAACGGATTCAATTTCCTTCAGGCCATTTTTGACCTCACAATAGGTCGGAATATTTTCCATCGGACCGGGCCGATAGAGCGCAACAAGCGCCACGATATCCTCAATACAGTTGGGCTTCATACGCCGAAGCGCATCCATCATGCCCGAGCTCTCAACCTGAAAAACCGCGACCGTTTTCGCGCTGGCATAAAGCTTGTAAGTCAGCTCATCGTCCAAAGGAATTGTGCCGATATCGACGTCAATTCCGCGAAGCTTCAACAAGTTGAGCGCGGACTGAATGACCGTCAGCGTTTTGAGGCCCAAAAAGTCGAATTTCACCAATCCGGCTTGCTCAACCCATTTCATATTAAACTGGGTCGCGGGCATATCTGAACGCGGATCTTGATAGAGCGGAACGAGTTGATCAAGAGGGCGATCCCCGATCACAACACCCGCCGCGTGGGTCGATGCATTGCGCAACAAGCCCTCGACTTGCTGGGCATAATCCAACAATCGCGCAACGACTTCTTCGGTGCGCGCTTCTTCACGCAAACGCGGTTCGTCCTTAAGGGCCTGTGCGATCGAAACCGGTTTAACCCCCTCCACGGGGATCAGTTTTGACAGACGATCGACCTGCCCATAGGGCATCTGCAAAACGCGCCCAATATCGCGGATGGCGGCCTTACTCAGAAGGGCCCCGAAGGTGATGATTTGCCCAACTTTATCGCGGCCATATTTTTGTTGCACATAGCGGATCACCTCTTCGCGGCGGTCCATGCAAAAATCGATATCGAAATCCGGCATCGAGACCCGCTCTGGGTTCAAAAACCTTTCAAAAAGAAGGGAGTAGCGCAGCGGATCAAGGTCGGTAATCGTCAGTGCATAAGCCACCAACGACCCCGCACCAGACCCACGACCCGGCCCCACCGGAATGTCATGTTCCTTGGCCCAGTGGATGAAGTCGGCAACGATCAGGAAATAGCCAGGGAACCCCATGCCCTCAATGATGCCCAACTCAAAATCCAGCCGCTCTTGATAGGCTTCCAAACTCACAGCATGGGGGATAATCGCGAGCCGTGCCTGTAGGCCCTCATTCGCTTGACGGCGCAACTCCACGACCTCATCGTCGGCGAATTTCGGCAAAATCGGATCCCGCAGCGCCGCCTTAAAGGCGCAGCGTTTTGCAATTTCAACGGTATTTTCAATCGCCTCGGGAAGGTCCGCAAACAGGGTGATCATCTCCTGTTGCGACTTAAAATAATGCTGCGGTGTTAGCTTGCGGCGGGGTTGTTGCTGGTCAACATAGGCCCCCTCAGAGATGCAAATAAGCGCATCATGCGCCGCGTACATATCGGATTTAGGAAAATAGACATCATTGGTCGCCACCAGCGGCAAATTTCGCGCATAGGCCATCTCGACAAACCCACGCTCGGTACCTTGTTCGGCCTCTGTTGTTTGGCCGCCCTCTCCGGGATGGCGTTGCAATTCCACATAGAGACGACCGTCGTAAATCTCGGCCAAACGCGCCATGAGCGCCTCGGCTTTTGGCCGCTGTGATGCTTGTAAAAGCTTGCCAACCGCCCCCTCAGCTCCTCCCGTCAAACAAATCAGCCCAGCGCCATATTGCTCCAGTTGATCCAGTGAAACTTGCGGTACTTCGCCATTGCTGTCGATATAAAGACAGCTCGAAAGATGCATCAGGTTTTCGTAACCTGCCTCATTTTGCGCCAACAAGACCACAGGAGCAGGCAGGCGCGGTTTTTCTCCGGGAGCGGCGGGATCATAGGTGATATCCACCTGGCACCCCAGAATCGGCTGGATGCCATAACTGCTCGCGGTGACGGAAAACTCAAGGGCTGCGAACATTGAATTTGTATCGGTCAACGCCACCGCAGGCATGTTGTTTTGCTCGCAAAATCCCGAGAGTTTCTTGACGGGAACCGCCCCCTCAAGGAGCGAATATTCCGAATGCAGGCGAAGGTGAATAAACTGTGGTTCTGACATCCAGCAAAACTATCCTCCTTCCTCAGTAAGGGAAACGTCCAATCGCGCATACCTAGGAAAAAACTCACCAGAAATCGGATTATCGCATAAAACAGATAGCTCTTTCTTCACCCGTTTGTGAAAGATTTCTTGCCAGACACCCCTAAACTACGCTTTGCTACAATAATACTGGGAGCATCTCTGTTTTACGCCACATCGGGCAGGGGTGCAAAAATTCCAATGATGTAAAGAAAGTGGCGGGTTTTCGCATGGGTATCACGTTTCTTCTCAACGGAGAAACTGTGCAGCTACAAGAGGTCGCGGCAACGCAGACATTGCTTGATTGGCTGCGCGAAACGCAACAAATGACAGGCACAAAGGAGGGCTGCAACGAAGGCGATTGCGGCGCGTGTTCCGTTATGATCACGGATGACAAAGGTGTCCGTGCCCAAAACGCGTGCATTCTCTTTATGCCCCAACTCAACGGTAAAGCCGTGCGCACCGTCGAGGGGATTTCCGCCCCCGACGGTGCCTTGCATCCTGTTCAATCCGCCATGGTCGAGCATCACGGCAGCCAATGCGGCTTTTGCACCCCCGGATTTGTGGTTTCCCTTGCAACGGCCCATGTCAACGGCACCACAACCCATGACGAAACGCTGGCGGGCAACCTATGTCGCTGCACCGGCTATGCGCCGATCATTCGCGCTGCCGAAGCATCGCAATCCGCGCCCATCCCGCCCCATATGATTGAAACGCCCCCCGCCCCCACAACCACCCATTCGGGCGCAAACTGGGTGCAACCCACCTCCAGCGATGATCTTGCGCAATGGTATTTGAAGAATCCCGATGCCACCCTTGTGGGCGGTGCAACGGATATCGGTCTTTGGGTGACAAAACACCTCAAGACACCCGAAAAAATTGCTTTCCTCGGTCAAGTTAAAGACCTTCAAGTTGGCGAAGAATCCCCCAGCCACCTCCACTTTGGTGCGGGCGTAACGATCACCGATTTCGCCACAACCATCCGGCCGCATTTTGCACTTTTCGCCCGCATGCTCGCGCGTTATGGCTCAACGCAGGTCCGCAATGCCGCAACCATCGGCGGCAATATCGCCAATGGTTCGCCCATTGGCGACGGCCCTCCCGCACTAATCGCACTTGGTGCAAGTCTCCACCTGCGGCGCGGCGATGAAATCCGCAACATCCCGCTTGAGGACTTCTTTATCGACTATGGCAAACAGGATCGCCAAGAGGGTGAATTTGTCATCGGTATTTCGATCCCCAAACAGCCAGACACCCTTCGCTGCTACAAGCTGTCCAAGCGGTTTGATCAGGATATTTCCGCCGTTTTGGGCTGCTTCAACATCATACAAGACGGGACCACAATCACCGAAGCACGCATCGCCTTTGGCGGTATGGCAGGCACCCCCAAGCGGGCGAGTTCCGTGGAAGCCGCGCTTATCGGCCAGCCTTGGACCCGCGCCACGATAGACACTGCAATGAAAGCTTTCGCCCAAGATTTCACCCCAATGTCGGATGCCCGTGCAAGTGCGGCCTACCGTCTGGAAACCGCGCGAAACATGCTCCTGCGGGCTTTCCTTGAGGGCTCAGGCCAAGCCGTAGATCTACACGAGGTGACCGCATGAGCGCCCACACCCCCCTTCCCCACGACGCCGCAACCTTGCACGTAACAGGGGCCGCGCGTTACGTGGACGATATCCCAACACCCGTTGGAACCCTCCACCTTGCCTTCGGCCTTTCCACGATTGCTTGCGGAAAAATCACATCCATCGACCTCACCGCAGTGCGGACTGCCGAAGGCGTCACAGACGTCCTTGTGGCTGGGGATCTCCCGTTCACAAACGATGTCTCGCCCTCCATCCACGACGAGCCTTTGCTGGCCATCGGCAAAGTACATTACGTTGGGCAACCGATTTTCCTCGTGGTTGCCAAAACCCACCTACTGGCCCGCAAGGCGGCCCGCTTGGCCGACATCACCTATGCACAAACCGACGCCCTACTCACCATCGACCAAGCCTTAAACGCGGACAGCCGCTTTGAGGAAGGCCCCCGCATTTATACCAACGGTAACCCACTTGATGCCCTCAAGTCCGCGCGTCACCGAGTGACCGGAACCATTGAGATGGGCGGCCAAGAGCATTTCTATCTCGAAGGCCAAGCCGCCCTTGCCCAGCCCCAAGACAACGGCGATATGGTGGTGAATTCCAGCACCCAACATCCAACCGAAATTCAACACAAAGTTGCCGAAGCTCTCGGCATGCCCATGCACAGTGTGCGCGTTGAAATTCGGCGTATGGGTGGCGGGTTTGGCGGCAAAGAGAGCCAAGGAAACGCGCTCGCTGTGGCCTGTGCCATTGCCGGTCAACGTTCTGGTCGGCCCTGCAAAATGCGCTATGATCGCGACGATGACATGATCATCACTGGAAAACGTCACGATTTCCGCATTTCCTATACCGTCGGATTTTCCGATAGCGGCAAAATCGACGCCGTTGATTTCCTGCATCTGTGCCGCTGTGGCTGGGCCCAAGACCTCAGTTTACCCGTCGCTGACCGCGCTATGCTCCATGCCGACAACGCCTATTTCCTGCCGAATGTGCGTATTGAGAGTCACCGCCTGCGCACCAACACCCAATCCGCAACCGCCTATCGCGGCTTTGGCGGACCACAAGGGGTTTTGGGCATCGAACGCGTGCTCGACCACATCGCCTACAGCCTCGGCAAAGACCCCCTCGAGGTGCGGCGCGTGAACTTTTATCGCGATGCGCCCCAAGATGGAGTCGCTAAACCCACGGGCCAAGAAACGCCCTATCGCCAAAAAGTCATCGATTGTGTGATCAACCAACTTGTCGATGACCTTGCAGAATCGTCCGACTACAAGGCCCGTCGCGCCGCAGTTGACGCGTGGAATGCTCAAAACGATATCCTCAAAAAGGGTCTCGCCCTCACGCCTGTAAAATTCGGCATTAGCTTCACCCTGACCCACCTAAACCAAGCGGGTGCCTTGGTGCATATCTATCAGGATGGTTCTGTTGCGCTCAATCATGGTGGCACAGAAATGGGCCAAGGCCTGTTTCAGAAAGTCGCCCAAGTTGCCGCGCAAGCGTTGGGCATCCCCATGAAACGCATCCGTATCACCGCAACCGACACCGCCAAAGTGCCCAACACATCGGCCACCGCCGCAAGCTCGGGCACCGATCTGAATGGCATGGCCGTCTATGCGGCGTGTCGTGAATTGCGCAGCCGTTTGGCGGAATTTTTGACGCCCGATGGCACTGGTGTCACCTTTAGTGAGGATAAAGTCTGGCACAACGGTACTGCCCGCGATTGGTGTGATGTTGTAAAATCCGCCTATGAAAACCGCATCAGCCTCTCGGCCACGGGCTTTTATAAAACCCCCGAAATCAAGTGGGACCGTATCGCCGGCAAAGGCCGCCCCTTCTACTATTTCGCCTATGGCGCCGCCGTTTCCGAAGTTGTCGTTGACCGTCTGACTGGTGAAAACCGCATCCTGCGCACCGACATCCTGCATGACGCGGGCAGTTCGATCAATCCGGCGATTGATATCGGCCAAATTGAGGGCGGCTTTGTGCAAGGTGCAGGCTGGCTCACTACCGAAGAATTGGTTTGGAACGACCAAGGCCGTTTGCTGACGCATGCGCCTTCGACCTATAAAATTCCCGCCTGTTCGGACCGTCCAGATATCCTCAATGTTGCCTTATTCGATCGACCCAATCCCATCGAAACGATCTCGCGCTCCAAGGCCGTGGGCGAACCGCCGTTCATGCACGGTATTTCGGTTATGATGGCCCTTTCCGATGCCATCGCAGCCTGTGGCGCGACCTATCCGTCGCTGAATGCGCCCGCCACGGCGGAAGGCATTTTGGCCGCGATCAATCGGGTAAGAGTATGAGTTTCGACCTCGAAACGCTTACCCAGCTGTGCCACTCCCACGGGCCTGTTGCCCGTGTGGTTGTTGTCGATGTGAAAGGCTCCGCGCCGCGCGAAGCGGGGGCCGAAGTCTTTGTTTGGCAAGACGATCAACTCGGCAGCATTGGTGGCGGTGCGCTTGAATTCCAAGCGGTCAACGATGCTCGCGCAGCCCTCCTCCACCAGCCCCGCCCCACTGTGCGCCGCATTCCCCTTGGCCCCGATCTGGGTCAATGTTGCGGCGGCTCCGTGACCCTCGTGACCGAGGTTTTCAAAACGGAAACCCTACCCCAAGGCCGCCAATTCGCCCGCCCCATCGCCGACCAAGCCGCCACAACACAGCCCGCAAAAACGGGCCTAAGCGAAGGCTGGCTGGTTGAAGATGTCAGCCCGTCCAAAACGCCCGTCTGGATTTGGGGCGCAGGCCACGTTGGGCGCGCCCTTGCGGCAACCCTCGCGCCTTTACCCCAGTTCGCAGTCACCCTGATCGACACCACCCAAAACCGCTTTCCAAACCCCATTCCAAATGTCGCGCCCCTCATGGCTGCCGACTTGCCAACGCTTGTGCCCTACGCCCCTGCGACCGCACGCCACTTGGTCATGACCTATGATCACGCGATTGATCTCGCCCTCTGCGCCGCCCTCCTAAAGGTCCCGCATCGGGACATCGGCCTGATTGGTTCAGCCACGAAATGGGCCCGCTTCAAGCGTCGCCTTTCAAGGTTCGGATTTGAAACTGCACAAATAAACGGCATTGCCTGCCCAATAGGTGATCCAAGCACTGGCAAACATCCACAGGCCATTGCCGTATCGGTTGCCGCCGCGCTATTGCTGGATGGTCAAAGCAAAAAACACGTCCCAGATTCACAAAAAGGGGCGGCATGACAATGGGGAAGATGACATGACACAAGACACACTCTTATCGGTCAACGGGCTGACCAAAGCCTATCCCGGGGTGATTGCCAACAGCGATGTCTCCTTTTCGATCAAAGCCGGTGAAGTGCATGCTTTGCTTGGGGAAAATGGCGCGGGGAAGTCAACCCTCGTGAAAATGATCTACGGGCTTGTGCGTCCTGATAGTGGCTATATGGAACTCTCGGGCGCGCCTTATACCCCCGCCGAACCCCGCGCCGCACGCGCTTCTGGCGTTGCGATGGTGTTTCAACATTTCTCGCTTTTCAACGCGCTTTCGGTGGCGGAAAATATCGCCTTAGGCATGGAAAACCCGCCCAAGCAAAACGTACTCAGCGTCCGCATCCGCGAAGTTTCCGAACTCTATGGTCTGCCGCTTGATCCTGAACGTATTGTCGGAGAACTCTCAGCGGGCGAGCGCCAGCGCGTTGAAATCATTCGCTGTCTTCTGCAAAATCCCAAAATCCTGATCATGGATGAGCCAACTTCGGTTTTGACCCCGCAAGAAGTCGATATCTTGTTTGAAACCCTGCGTAAACTCTCGTCCGAGGGCACGTCGATCCTGTATATATCCCACAAGCTCGACGAAATTCGCAGCCTTTGTGATAGCGCTACAATCCTGCGCCTTGGAAAAGTCGTCGATATTTGTAATCCGCGCGAAAAAACCTCCCGCGAACTTGCGGAAATGATGGTGGGCCAAACGCTCCACACCCCCGAGCGCGTTCCCCACGACTTCAAAGACGTTGTAATCGAAGTGCGCGACCTGTCCATGCGTGCCCCCACCGCCTTTGGAACCGCCCTCAAGGATGTATCGTTCAAGGTACACGCGGGTGAAATTCTCGGAATTGGCGGCGTCGCGGGCAATGGCCAAGACGAGTTACTCGCAGCGATTTCGGGCGAAACCAGCCCTAGCAAAGGCGCCGTTTTGGTCAATGGAACAGAAGTCCAACATATGAGGCCGAACGCACGCCGCAAGCTCGCCATTCTTACCGCCCCCGAAGAGCGCCTCGGCCACGCCGCCGCCCCCGACATGTCCCTCATTGAAAACGCACTCATGACAGGGGCCATTCGCGAAGGCCTGACCAATCGCGGCTTCATAAAATGGGGCGCGGCACGAAGTTTTGCCGAAAAAATCATCGCCGATTTTGACGTCCGCACGCCCGGCCCAAATAATGCCGCGCGCGCCCTTTCGGGTGGCAACCTCCAGAAATTTGTCGTGGGTCGCGAAATCCTCCAACGTCCGGACGTGCTTGTTGTTAACCAACCCACATGGGGTGTTGACGCCGCCGCCGCCGCCGATATTCGCCAAGCGTTGCTCGATCTCGCAGCCACAGGCTCGGCGGTCATTGTCATCTCGCAAGACCTCGATGAGCTTATGGAAATCTCCGACAATTTCTCTGCCCTCAACGAAGGCCGTCTCTCCGATCCACGCCCCGTACAGGGTCTGACGGTCGACGAAATCGGCTTAATGATGGGCGGCGCACACGGGATGGAGGCCGCTCATGTTTAACGCTCGCTGCCACGCACAAACCAAACTCACAGGAAATGGGCCCCACCAATGATCCGTCTCGAAAAACGCCCCACCCCGTCACGCACGTGGACTCTGGTAACCCCTATTATCGCCGTTCTCTTAACCATGATCGCCGGCGGTATACTGTTTGCTTTCCTTGGCAAAGACCCCTTCATCGTCATCCGCACCATCTTTTGGGATCCGCTGTTTCATCCCGATTTTGCCGCCTATTCGCGCCCACAATTGCTGGTTAAGGCCGGCCCTTTGATCCTCATTGCTATCGGTCTCTCTATCGGGTTTCGCGCAGGCATCTGGAACATTGGCGCCGAGGGGCAATATATTATTGGCGCGATCTGTGGTGCCTCAGTTGGGCTCGCGTTTTACCCATTGGATGCGTGGTATGTCTTCCCTTTAATGGTGCTTGCGGGAGCGGTCGGTGGCTTTCTCTGGGCTATGATTCCCGCCCTCCTCAAGACCAAATTCGGAACCAACGAAATCCTTGTGTCGCTCATGTTGGTCTATGTGGCCGTCAACGAACTTTCCTCTGTTTCTCAAGGCCTTCTGCGTAACCCTGACGGCATGGGGTTTCCCGGCTCACGGAATTTCCAACAATATCCTGCCGTTTATAATGCGGAACTTATTTCTGGAACGGGCATGCATTGGGGGGTTCTGACGGCTTTTGTCGCTGTGATCGCCGCCTATATTCTGCTCAATCGCCACCTGCTTGGATTTCAAATCCGCCTTACGGGTGAAAGTCCCCGCGCGGCACGGTTTTCGGGCGTGCGTCCAAAACTTCTGATCATCATTTGTATGGGGATTTCTGGTCTCACCGCAGGCCTCGCTGGTATTTTTGAGGTTGCTGGTCCGTCGGGTCAGCTCAACACTAGCTTTGCCGCAGGCTATGGCTTTACCGCCATTATCGTGGCTTTCCTCGGGCGTCTGCATCCCGTCGGCATCCTGTTTGCAGGGCTTTTGCTGGCGCTCACGTATATTGGAGGGGAATTGGCCCAGCTCATGCTCAACCTTCCCGCCGCCGCGATACAGGTGTTCCAAGGGATGCTGTTGTTCTTCCTCTTGGCGATGGATGTTTTCACTAATTTCCGCGTCCGCATCGGGAAATCGGAAACCGTATGACACCCGCCCACAACCCTGATTTCTGGCCGCGTATATTCACGCTCGTCATCTTTCTTTTGTTTGGCGGATTGATTGGCACGATGGGGCGCGCCATTGCTGTACAGCTTGGGATGGGTTTTTTCACTGGCCCAATCTGGCTGAGCGGAATGATCTTTGTTTACGTTGGCACCACCATGTTTGGACACACAATGCTGCGCAATTTTGCCGACTGGTTTCGCTTGCCCATCATTGTGCCTGAACCCGATCCCGCCACGCGCCGCCTCTCGGCGTTTGTCTGGTCAATCTTCCTCATCGGGAGCCTCACGGGCTACCTGCTCACGACGCTCATCCTTAAAGGAGTTTCATAATGGATCTCTCGTCCGTTAATTTCGCAGCGCTTTTGGCGTCCCTTATGGTCGCCGCAACCCCGATCCTTCTTGCCGCTATTGGCGAAATGGTGGTGGAAAAAGCGGGCATTCTGAACCTCGGCGTCGAGGGGATGATGATCACGGGGGCCGTCTCGGGTTTTGCCGTGGCCTACACGACCGGAAGCCCTTTGCTTGGGTTCATCTTTGCCGCTACGGCCTCCGCCGCCCTCAGTATGATTTTCGCGTTCCTGACACTCAAGCTCATGTCCAATCAGGTGGCGACGGGCCTTGCGCTCACGCTCTTTGGCCTCGGCCTCTCGGCCCTCATCGGGCAATCCTTTGCCGAGGCGCGCCCGCCTGTAACCCCAAAACTCGACATCCCTGTCTTGTCGGATCTCCCGTTCTTTGGCCGCGTGCTCTTTTCGCATGATCCCATCGTCTATTTCTCGCTCTTCCTGCTCGTCGCGGTTTGGGCCTTCCTGAAATATTCGCGCATGGGGCTTGTCCTTCGGGCTGTTGGTGAAAACCACGACGCCGCTCACGCACTTGGTTATAAAGTCGTGCGCATTCGCTTCGCTGCCATTGCATTTGGCGGCGCTTGTGCGGGCCTTGGCGGCGCGCATCTTTCACTGGTGCGGGTCGCGCAATGGACTGACGGCATGACTGCGGGGGCTGGTTGGATCGCCCTTGCGATTGTGGTATTTGCCAGCTGGAAAGCCCAGCGTGTCCTCTTTGGCGCCTACCTGTTTGGCGGCATCACCGTGCTACAACTCAACCTTCAGGTCGCCGGAATACCGGTGCCGGTAGAGTACCTGTCGATGAGCCCATATATTATCACAATCATCGTTCTGGTCTTGATTTCCCGCAGTTCCTCGGCAGCCCCAGCGTCCCTTGGTAAATCCTTCCACGCGACCTCCTAAGGCCTCTATGACCCGCGCGAAAATTATCCATATTCTTGACGGAACTGACCCCGCGTTCGGAACTTCGGTTGCGTGGTTTCTGAACGTCGTGATCGGTGTTTCTGCGGCAGCAATTGCGTTGGAAACCATGCCCGGCCTCTCGCCTGCGCTCTACACGACGCTCAGTATCGTCGAGTGGTTCGTACTGGTAGTTTTCACTTTGGAATACCTGACGCGCCTCATTTGTTCGCCCAACCCACTGCGCTATGCGATCAGCTTTTGGGGGATCATTGATCTGTTGTCCTGCTTGCCCATTCTCTCGGTGGTCAAACCCGAATGGGCGGTCCTACGCAGCTTTAGACTGTTGCGGGCATTGCGCCTGTTAAAACTGTTTCGCAGCTCTCGTGCGCTTGATCGATTGGCCCATGCCCTCGACGAAGTCCGCGACGAATTGCTGCTGTTTGTGGTCTTGGCCGTCATCATGCTCTACGTCAGCGCGGTGGGGATCTATGTCTTTGAAAACGAAGCTCAACCCGATGTTTTCTCCTCTATTCCGCATAGCTTCTGGTGGGCCATCGCCTCCTTTACCACGGTGGGATACGGCGATATGGTTCCCATAACGCTTGGGGGTCGAGTCTTTACCAGTTTTATACTGTTTATCGGTCTAGGTGTTGTTGCGGTTCCGGCCGCGATTGTCACCACGGCCTTGCTTGAGGTGGAAACCAATATCCACCCACGGCACCCGTCGAAGAAGAAACCAAAAACTTAAGTCCACTAGGGGAGTACCTAAATGAAACTAATGAAAACACTCGCAACTGCGGCGCTCGCGCTCGGCGTTGCTTTGCCATCCATGGCCGACACCACAAAGGTTGGCTTTGTCTACGTCGGCACGCCAGGCGATGGCGGCTGGACATATGAGCACGATCAAGCGCGCAAAGAAGTCGAAGCCCATTTTGGCGACCAAGTCGAAACAACCTTCGTTGAAAGTGTTGCTGAAGGCCCCGACGCTGAACGCGTTCTAACGCAAATGGCGCTGTCCGGTCACGACTTGATCTTCACCACATCCTTTGGTTACATGGACCAAACAAACAATGTTGCGGCCAAATTCCCTGATATTAAGTTTGAGCACGCAACAGGTTATATCCGCGCGCATCCAAACGTTTCCACCTATGGCGCACGTTTCTACGAAGGCCGCGCCGTCATCGGAACCATTGCGGGTCGCATGACCAAATCCAACAAGATCGGCTATATCGCGTCCTTCCCGATTCCTGAAGTTATTCGCGGCATCAACTCCGCCTATATCCACGCTAAAAAGGTAAACCCAGAAGTCGAAATGAAAGTCGTTTGGGTTTTCTCATGGTTTGATCCTGCAAAAGAAGCAGACGCCGCCGCCGCGCTCATCGAGCAAGGTGTTGACGTGATCATGCAGCACACAGACTCCACCGCTCCAATGGCAAAAGCCGCCGAAACCGAAGGCGTTATCGCATTCGGTCAAGCGTCTGATATGGGCCAATACGCTCCGTCGCCACGTGTTTCCTCTATCATCGACAACTGGGCGCCCTACTATATTGAGCGCACACAAGCGGTTATCGACGGTACATGGGAAAGCGTTGATACATGGAATGGTATCGGTTCTGGCATGGTAAAAATCGGCGACTTCACTGACGTACTTCCAGCACCTGTTCAGGACGAAGCCAATGCCCTCAAAGACGCGCTTGCGGATGGCTCCTACCACGCGTTCACAGGACCTTTGAACAAACAGGACGGCACCCCTTGGCTCGCCGAAGGCGAAACTGCCAATGATGGCGACCTTGCAAGCATGAACTTCTATGTCGAAGGCATTGATGCAGAACTACCTAACTAAAAACGGCTCAATCGGATGAGAAAAAGCCCGGGGGAAACCTCGGGCTTTTTGCGTTTGTCTTGTTCTGGATCAAAGTGTCGCTACACTTTCTCATGTTTAAAACCAGAAACATCAGCAAAAGGAATTCGTATGGACTGGAAAGATTTCACGGGCGGGATGAAGCGTAATATCCGCAGCTTTAACGCCGCTGTTCCGGAAACCTCTGCAGGTTTTAGTACCCTCACAAAGGCCGCGAAATCAAGCCAACACGTCGACGATAAAACACTAGAGTTTGTTGCCCTTGGCATTTCCGTCGCGGAACGTTGCGAGCCTTGCATCGGCTTTCACATCGAGGCCCTCATCAAATGCGGCGCCACCCGCGAAGAAGTCGCGGATGTGCTTGGCATGGCGTTGCAAATGGGCGGCGGCCCGTCCCTGATGTATGCGTCCAAAGCCTTGGACTGCTGGGACCAAATGACCGCCTAACCGTTCTGGCGGATCGTCGCATTTGAGGGGTCGTAGGGGCTGTCTTCGACAATCTCGGCGTCCCACAATTGATCAAACATTTTGACCTTCAGTTTGTTGCCAACTTCGGCGTGTTCAGGTTTCACATACCCCATGCCGATGCTTTTCCCAAAGGCCACAGAATACCCACCAGACGTCAGCCGCCCAACCCGCACATCCCCCGCATAGAGCACTTCGCGCCCCCACGGATCGGCATCCTCAGGCCCCTCAATCAACAGCGTCACACATTGGCTGCGAATACCGGTTTTGAGCATCGCATCCTTGCCGTAAAAATCCTTCTCCAGATCAATAAACCGATCTAACCCCGCCTCTTGCGGCGTGGCATCACGGCCCAATTCCGTCCCGAACGCGCGATAGGATTTCTCCTGCCGAAGCCAGTTCTGCGCCCGTGCGCCCACCAGCTTGAGGCCAAATTCTTCGCCCGCCGCCATAAGCAAATCATAGAGGTAATTCTGCATCTCAACCGGGTGATGCAACTCCCACCCAAGTTCGCCGGTATAGGCCACACGGATCGCCATCACAGGGCACATTTTGAGTTCAATCGGCTTGGCCGAAAGCCACGGGAAGTTCTTGTTCATAAAGAACGCCTCGGGGTCGGCGTCATTCACCAGCTTCTTGAGCAAGTCCCGCGAACGTGGTCCCGCAAGGGCAAAAACCCCTGTCTGCGTGGTGGTGTTTTGCACCTCAATGCGGCCAAACTCGGCTTCTTTATCCTCCACCGCTTTGCGCAAATAGTCGCTGTCATAGGAGGTCCAAGCTCCCGCAGAAATCAGGTGATAAATATCCTCGGCCTCGCGTACGATGGTATATTCCGTGCGCACAGTGCCATGGCTCGTCAGGGCATAAGTCAGGTTGATCCGTCCAACCCGTGGCAACTTATTACAGGTAAACCAATCCAGAAATGCCGTCGCCCCCGCGCCCTTCACCACATGTTTGGTAAAGGCAGAAGCGTCAATCATTCCAACGCCTTCGCGCATGGCTTTCGCCTCTTTAACCGCATATTGCCACCAGCCCCCACGCCGGAAACTGCGCGCGTCATGGTCGCTAAACTCTAGCGGCGCAAAGTAGTTTGGCCGCTCCCATCCGTTCACATGTCCAAATTGCGCACCCGCCGCCTTTTGCCGATCATAGGCGGGACTGGTCCGCAAGGGCCGCGCTGCTGGGCGCTCCTCATCGGGATGGTGCAACACATAAACGTGGTCATAGGCCTCTTCGTTCTTACGCGCCGCATATTCGGTCGTCATCCAACTGCCAAATCGTTTGGGATCAAGGCTCGCCATATCGATCTCGGCCTCGCCCTCCACCATCAAGTCCGCGAGGTATTTACCCGCCCCGCCAGCCGCCGTAATGCCAAAACTAAACCCTTCAGCAAGCCACATATTGCGCAGTCCCGGCGCAGGCCCAATCAACGGATTTCCGTCGGGTGTATAACAAATCGGCCCGTTGAAATCATCTTTCAAACCGACCGTTTCCGACGACGGAATGCGGTGGATCATGCTCAGGTATTCTTCCTCAATCCGTTCCAAATCCAGCGGGAACAGATCGGCGCGGAAACTGTCCGGAACGCCATATTCAAACCGCGCCGGAGCCCCCTCTTCATAGGGCCCCAAAATCCAGCCACCGCGCTCCTCGCGCACATACCATTTGGCATCCGCATCGCGCAAAACAGGATGCTCGCCGTGGGTTTTGCGATACTCAACAAGCGCCGCATCGGGCTCGGTCACAATGAACTGATGCTCCACCGGAATCGCCGGAATCTTAATCCCCAAAAGGCGCGCCGTGCGTTGCGCATGGTTTCCCGTCGCCGTCACAACATGCTCGGCGGTAATTTCAATCTGCTCCTCCGACGGCACCAAATTCCCGCCCCGCTCAACCATTTTCGTACAGGTCACAATCCACTCGGACCCCGCCCAACGATAGCCATCAACCTGCCAACGCCGCTCAATCACAACGCCCCGTTGCCGCGCGCCCTTGGCCATCGCCATCGTCACGTCGGCGGGGTTAATATAGCCGTCCGTTGGGTGAAAAATCGCGCCTTCAAGATCATCGGTCCGCACCAAAGGCCAACGATCTTTGACCTGCGCGGGCGTCATCCATTCATAGGGCACCCCACAGGTTTCCGCCGTCGATGCATAGAGCATATACTCATCCATCCGCGCCTTTGATTGCGCCATCCGAAGGTTCCCCACAACGGAAAATCCAGCGTTCAATCCGGTCTCTTCCTCCAGCGTTTTATAGAACTTGATCGAGTAATCATGGATATGGGTCGTGGCAAACGACATGTTGAAATACGGCAAAAGCCCCGCCGCATGCCACGTCGACCCACTAGTCAATTCGTCGCGTTCGAGCAACATCACGTCGTCCCAACCGGCGCGCGCCAAATGATAGGCAATCGAGGTTCCAACGACTCCGCCGCCAACAACCAAAGCTTTTACATGGGTTTTCATAACGCGCACTCCTTTGACCGCCACATTGGCCTATCCTTGCGGATTTTACGCCCTTCTTCCGACGCAATAAATGCAAAAACCGACCCCCGTTTCTGAAAGGTCGGCTTCAGGTTATTTTTCCACTCAAAACGGCTCAATTTGTGCGGGCAACACACCGCTTAAAGGAGCTCCCGCTGCAGCTTCCTGATCCCAAACGGCGTACTTTTGGCTTCTCGGTATTGGGGGCGACCACGTCCTGCTCCGTTTCGACTTGCTCGACGACTCGCGCGGCAAGCATCGCCTGAATTTTCAGGGCCATTGCGGCGTAAACACTCGGACTTTCTGCCGCTTCCTGCTCCTTGTCCATCGCCAAAAACGCAATCTCTTGCATATTGCCAACGCCCTCGATGGGGGTTTCTACCATCCCGTTCAACCCGTCAAAATTGATGTCCGCCATCAAGGTTAAAATATCGGAACTCGGCCCAATTGCCCGCAAAACAATATCAATCTGCCGGCCAATATGTCCCGTTAATTCTCGGCTAAAGGCCTCATCCGCCCGCGTGGTTTCCTGAAACAACACGCCCCCCACACGGGCAAAATCGCTCTTGATTTCAGTCATCCGCATCATGTCCTGCATCATATTCAACTGTTCGCCGCCAACCATGGTCTGAAGGCGCGCGGGAATGAACCGCAACTCAAGCGCGATCATCGTGTCACCCTTCTCATAAACCCAAGTGCCTTTTTTTAATCCGCGCTCAAGATCCGCCTGCATAAGCTTCACAAACGGATTATTGTCTACATCTTTTACCGCCTCTAACTGCGCAAGTTGGTCCGCAGTCAGGGGTTTTTGCGGGCCAAAAAACAGGTCGCCATCGCCTACTGTCCACACGCGTTTTTCCCAATCCGCGGGATTAGGGGCGTAGTCATCAATATCATAGGTTATCGGGTCATTTTTGAACGCTGCATACCGCGCCTTCGCAGAGGCGAAATACTCCGACACCCCATAGGTTTCCCCTGTCGCCTTCGCAATCTGCTGGCGTTGGAAAAAATCAAACCCAAACGTCATCGAAAGGGCAATAAAGGCAAAAACAACTAGAAAGGCGCGCTGCATGACGGACTCCGGTAAAATACCCTCCACAAATGCCCTCCCAACTTGGGCAAATTGTGGCCGCGCGGGGGAATATTCGTGTTTTCAGCGCAAGCGACTTGCCGCGTTGCAGCGTGAAAGCTATGGTTCCGCCAACCAAGAGAAACGGGGGCACCAATGGAAATTTGTCGATCAATCCCGCAAATCCGCGCGTATGTGGCGTCTCTGCGCGCGGAGGGAAAAACCGTCGGTCTCGTTCCCACCATGGGCGCGCTGCACGCAGGACATATCGCCCTCGTCAAGGCTGCGGCCCGCCACGCGGACAACGTGATTGCAACAATTTTCGTCAATCCAACCCAATTCGGCGACGCGGCTGATCTGGCGAAATATCCCCGCACCGAAGACGCCGATCTCGCCCTTCTCAAGGCGGCGGGCGTCGCGGCAGTGTTCATGCCGCAGGTTGACGATATTTACCCCGATGGGGCGGAAACCATCGTCGAGACCACTGTACTTGCCAATATGCTACACGGCCTTGTGCGTCCGGGGCATTATCGCGGTGTCGCCACCGTCGTCACCAAGCTTTTCAACATCATCGGTCCCGATGTTGCCGCCTTTGGCGAGAAGGATTACCAACAGCTCCAAGTCATCCGCAAAATGGTGCGCGACCTGCACATGCCGATCAAAATCCTGCCCGTCCCCACAATCCGCGAGGCAGACGGTCTAGCCATGTCATCGCGCAACACCCGCCTAACGCCTGCCGACCGCGCCGCCGCCGTCATTCTGTCCCAAGCGCTTGATGTGACCGAAAAAGCGGTGCAGTCTGGAACCACGGTTTCGGACCTCGCCAAGAGCATCCGTGCCACAATCGCAACCCAGCCGCGAGGCACGCTTGAGGGGCTCGATATCGTCGATGATGAAACTCTTGCCCCAATTAGCGGGCCCATCACAGATCCAACCGCCATCATGATTTCCGTCCAATTTGGTGACATTCTCCTTATTGATCAACGCGTTGCAACCCCGAGGTAGCCATGTCTAAACAAGTCAAGACCCGTCGCACAACTGTCCCCCAAATCGCCGCGCGCAAAGGCGGCGACCCGATTGTCTCCCTCACATCCTACCACGCCCACACGGCGGCCATCGTCGACAAACACGCCGATTTCATCCTTGTTGGCGACAGTTTGGGGATGGTGATGCACGGAATGGAAAGTACGGTCGGCGTGCCGCTTGACCTGATGATTATGCACGGTCGCGCCGTAGTAAAAGGCACGCAGAAAGCGCTCGTGGTGGTTGATATGCCCTTTGGCTCCTACGAGGAAAGCCCAAGTGTGGCCTTCCGAAATGCTGCCAAAATTATGAAAGAAACACAGTGCGGCGCGGTCAAACTAGAGGGCGGCGCGCGCATGGCCGAAACCATCCGCTTCCTCACCGAACGCGGCATTCCCGTGATGGCCCACATTGGCCTCACCCCCCAATCCAGCCACGTCATGGGCGGCTTCAAAACCCAAGGCCGCGATGAGGACACATGGGCCGCCCACGAGGCCGACGCCCAAGCCGTTTCCGACGCGGGCGCCTTCGCGGTTGTGCTTGAGGGGATGGTCGAGCCTTTGGCGGCCAAAATCACCAAGCAAATCCCCATTCCAACCATCGGAATTGGCGCGTCTGCAGAGTGTGATGGGCAAATCCTTGTGCTCGAAGATATGCTCGGCCTCTCGCCTTGGACCCCGAAATTTGTCAAGGTTTACGGCAACTTGGGAGAAATGATCGAAAAAGCGGTTGAGGAATATGCCACGGATGTCAAATCCCGTGCCTTCCCAAGTGAGGATGAAATCTATCGTTAATATGTGGGAAGCCTAGGCAGATAATCCGGTGGCTGGAACAGGTAACACAGCGTTGATTTTCCAACCTTCGCTGTCTGGCACCAATTCGTAGTCCAGCACAAAACTTTCGCCCGATTTGGACTTCACGAGCACCTTCTGCCAAACGGATCGGCCTTCGGGCCGGTTATCAAGGAACGTCACATCCTCGGGATCCACAACCATGGAAAACCCGCGCGCAACCATCATGCCAAACACTTCTGGACTGCCAAAATAACGCTGAATATCGTCCGATGCAAACTCGAATGCAGCCGTCAGGTCGCCGTCGCGAAACGCTTCCATCTGCCCCAAAACGGTGCGTTCCAAGGCACCATAAGCGCGCGCTTGATCTCCGACTTGGGCCTGCGCCACAAGAGGGTTCATAACCGCGGCAATCGCCAATATCTTTAGAAAACGCATAATTTCACCTGTAAAGACACACCGCAAGGATGCGCCTTCAAAGGCCTCGCGCCAAGTCACGATTTCGTTACGTGGCGAGTTTCCCCGCCAAACCGTCCTCAATCAACGTGATGCTTTCGTCCACACCATACAGGGCGATAAAGCCCCCAAACCGTGGCCCTTGGCTCGCGCCCAGCAACACTTCGTAAAGCGCTTTGAACCAGTCTCGCAATTGTTCAAACCCGTGCTCTTTGCCCACCGAAAACACCAAAGTCTGAAGCGCATCCGCATCCGCGCCGCCCTCCCAGGTCTTCAACCGCCCCGCAAGATCCGCAAACGCAGCAATCTCAGTGCCCTCGGCCAAACGATAGGTCTTGGCTGGCTTCACAAAGTCGTTGTAATACCGCACCGCAAATCCAGCGGCCGCATCCATCGCAGGGTTGCTCTCGGGCGTTGCTTCCGGCGAATAACGCTGAATAAAGCCCCACATCTGCGCCTTATCTTCGGCCGCCGAAACCGACGCCAAATTAAGCAACATCGCAAACGGAACCAACATATCTGACGCTGGAACTTTATGCCCATGCATGTGGTAAACGGGGTTCGACAGGCGCGCTTTTTCGTCCTGATCGCCATAGGCCCGCAACTGCTGGTGGTATTCGTCTACTGCCTTCGGGATCACATCAAAATGCAACCGTTTGGCCGTTTTTGGCTTCTGGAACATGAAATATTGCAACGATTCAGGCGCCGCATATTTCAGCCACTCTTCCATCGACAACCCATTGCCCTTGGACTTGGAAATCTTCTGGCCCAACTCGTCATTAAACAACTCATAGGTCAAACATTCGGGCGGTTGCGCCCCCAACGCGCGGCAAATTTTCGTCGCCTGCGTCACCGAATCAATCAAATCTTTGCCCGACATCTCGTAATCAACGCCAAGGGCCGCCCAACGCATCGCCCAATCAGGCTTCCATTGCATCTTCACATTGCCGCCAGTTACCGCCAATTCAATGCGCTCGCCGGTTGGCTCATCATAGGTCACCGTGCCCTTCTCGGCGTTCACTTCCACCATCGGAACTTGCAAAACATGCCCCGTCAACGGCGAGATCGGTAGGAACGGCGAATAGGTCGCCTGACGGTCCGCACCAAGGGTTGGCAACATGATCGCCATGATCTTGTCATAGACCCGACAGGCCTGCAGCAACGCCTCGTCAAAACGCCCCGAGGTGTAATACTCGGTCGAGCTGGCAAACTCATACTCAAACCCGAAGCTATCAAGGAAATCACACAGACGGGCGTTATTATGCTGGGCAAAACCGGCGTGCGTGCCAAACGGATCGCGCACTTTTGTCAGCGGCAAATTCAGGTCTTGCTTCAATTCTTCCTGCATCGGAACATTGGTCGGCACCTTGCGAAAACCGTCCATATCGTCCGAGAAACACAAAAGTTTGGTTGGAATATCACTGATCTGTTCAAACGCGCGGCGCACCATTGTTGTGCGCGCAACCTCGCCAAAGGTCCCGATATGCGGCAATCCCGACGGGCCATAGCCGGTTTGGAACAACACATATCCCTTCTCGGGCGGCTGCTTGGAATAGCGTTTCAAAACCCGACGCGCTTCTTCAAAGGGCCAGGCTTTCGAACTCATCGCAGTTTCGCGCAGATCAGACATTTCAACACTCGTCTCGTTAATATGAGGCCCAATGCCTCATCCACCCTGTCTCCTATTGCGCCCCACCTGCTGCGTCAATATTCTACACACGAAAACACGTAGATCGGAGATCTCACATGAACGATTTTACCCACTCTTGGAGTCATCAGGACGCCCTTGTCGCAATGATGATTGCTGTTTCTGCAAGCGATGAAAACATCCGCACATCCGAACTTGTAACCATCCAACGGATTGTGAATCACCTACCCGTTTTTGCGGATTTTGACCAAGACCGTATGGCGGGCATTTCTAAAACCGTGCTTGACCTTTTTACCGAAGAAGACGGCCTCGACGCGCTGTTTGGTTTGATCCGCGAAAGCTTGGACGAAAAACTGTTTGAAACCGCTTATGCGCTCGCTTGCGATGTTGCTGCCTCGGACGGAAAACTCACCGATCAAGAACTGCGCATTCTAGAAGAAATGCGCTACGAGCTTGATCTTGATCGCCTGCATGCTGCCGCCATTGAGCGCGGAAGCCGCGCGCGCCACACCACGCTTTAACTGGCGTAGGTTCGCGCCCAACCCTGCAGTAATTCCTGTTGCATTTTACGGGAGTTCTGCGCCCATGCGCGGCCTCCAGCGGGCCGTTCACGTTCGCTTTTGCCGATCTGGGTCCGCTTTTTAAGGTCTGCTGTGAAAATCGCAAAGGCTAAAACCCGTCCATTAGGCAGGGTGATATATCCTGCTAAAGCACTGACAAAATTGAGGGTTCCGGTTTTGGCGCGCACTGTCGCTGGGGCATTGTTGAGCTTTTTCCCGTCGGGACTCTTCAGGACGATATTTTTCATCAATCCGTGCAATGCGCCATTGGGTTTGGCCGCAACAAGGGCCGAGACCATCTCGCTCGCGGGAACTCTTGAATCGCCGCTCAAGCCTGAGTGGTCGACAAATTTCGCCGTGTTCATCCCCAGCGCAGGCCCCGCCCAGCTTGACATTTTGGCGCCCGAGGTCGCAAGGTTGCGCGGAGAAATGCCCCGCCCACGGGTCGCCGAAAGGCCGATGACCTCCGCTGTGATGTTGGTCGAATATTTCAACATATCGCGTACAATCAACTGCAATTTCTCGCTTTGCACCTGCGCGATCACGGACCCTTTTGGCAGGGTCGCGGTCGCACGTTCTTTGCCCAATTTGATACCTTGCGAACGCGCCATTGTGCTAAAAACATCCGCCGCATACAGCTCGGGTTTGCGCACCGGAAGCCAACGGCTCCCCCCGTCCCCCAGCGCGCCACTCGCCACCGTCCATTGCTCACTGTCTTTACCGTCCGCATAGGTATAAATCGGCGTCGCGCGTTTTTTGACCACCATTTTGGCCATATGAACCTCGGGACGGTATTTGTCGCTACGGGCGTCCATCGCGACGGAATAGCCCGAATTGGCCCGTTTCCACTCAAAATGCACGCGGTTAAAATTCAGGTTCAGCCCCGAAACCGCGGGGTTATACCCAAGGTGATCGGGCTGTTCTTTATCAATCGAGCGCACATAGGGCAGGACCGCCGAATGCACGAGAAAATCCCCTGTCACCTCTCGCACCCCTGCGTTTTTCAACCCCTGCGCTAGCACCGCCAAGGCATCCGTGTTCAAGGTCGGGTCGCCACCCCCCAAAAGCACCAAATCGCCGTTCAAAATGCCGTTGGAAATCGGTCCCGTGGCCACCAATCGTGTGCTAAATTCATACCCCAAACCCAGCGCCTGCAGCGCATAAAGCGCCGTGATCGCCTTCGCCACCGACGCAGGCGGCATCGCCAAACCTGAGTTGCGGCTTTCTAAAATCTCGCCCGTCGTCGCATCCGCCACCACAAATCCGACGTCGCCGCTAAAACCCGCGCCCGCAACAATCCGCTCAGTCGGGTTAGCGACGGATTTCGCGAAATTTTTGGGTTTTACAGGTGGAAATAGCGACGTTTCTGGCGCGCCGGCCTGTGCAAGGACCGCGCTGCCGCTCATCAATCCGGCGAGGATAAATCGTCTTGAAAAATGCTGACTCATAAAATCATATAACCCTCAGATTGGCGGCGAAACAAGCGCTTGAATACAGTAATCGCCAATGGCGCGCTAGCGTTTCCAACCACCGTTGGCGCGCAGTTGCGTCGACGAAATATCCACCATCGGCAAATTCACAAAACACCACGCAGGGGGCTGCGCCTTTGCAAGCAACATCCGCTCGCTTTCCGGCAAACGCGCGGTGCGAAACCGTCGCGCAGTCGGGCTGCACAGGGCCCGCAACCGATCTCTCGGACGCGCCAAAACCCCCACGCGTACGTTTTTCATGATCCAGTCCCATTGCCCCCAAAGGTGGAATTCCGCGAGGTTATCCGCCCCCATAAGCCATGTAAAATCCACCTTAGGATATTCCGCGAACAACACCTTGAGCGTCGCCGCGGTATAGCGGGTGCCCGCTTGGGCCTCAAAATCCGTCACCTTGATCCGCGGGTGCGTAATCATCGCATTTGCCGCCGCCATACGCCGCGCAATCGGGGCGGGTCCGGTGGATTTCAACGGATTTCCCGGCGACACCAACCACCAAACTTCATCCAGACCAAACCGCTTTAATGCCGCGCGTGAAATATGCACATGCCCCGCGTGGGGCGGATCAAACGACCCTCCCAGCAATCCGATTTTCGCACCAGCGCGCGCAGAGGGAATATCATACCGCATAGGGGTCTCTACCCTTAAACCACCGAAACTCAAACAAAAAACGGCCGCAAGCTGCCTTGCGACCGATGTGAACACATCTCAAATAGCGCCTAATCGGTCGATGACGACTTGGCCCAAAGGTTGATATTGGCTTCGCCCGAAAGACGGTCGATTTCCACCAATTCCGCATCGGTAAAGTCGAGATTTTCAACCGCCCCGACGCAATCAATCACTTGGCTCGGCTTGCTCGCGCCGATGAGCGCCGTCGTGATGCCGCCCCCGCGCAGAACCCATGCAATCGCCATTTGCGCCAGCGTTTGCCCACGACCTTCGGCCATTTCATTGAGCGATTTGATGCTCGCAAAAGTGTTTTCATTCAAGTGACTTGGCAAAAGAGATTTGCCCTGTGTCGCGCGACTGCCTTCTGGAATACCGCCAATATATTTCTTGGTTAACATCCCCTGTGCCAGCGGCGTAAACGCGATCGATCCGACGCCCAATTCCTGCAACGTGTCCTTCAAACCATCGGTTTCCACCCAGCGGTTGAACATATTATACGAGGGTTGGTGGATCACACAGGGCGTACCCAGATCGTTCAAAATCGCCACGGCTTCGCGGGTTTTTTCCGAGTTATACGACGAAATCCCTGCATAAAGCGCGCGCCCCGACCGCACGATGTAATCCAATGCGCCCATAGTTTCTTCGAGCGGTGTTTCGGGATCAAAACGGTGTGAATAGAAGATATCGACGTAATCAAGTCCCATCCGTTTGAGGCTCTGATCACAGGACGACACCAGATATTTGCGGCTGCCGAATTCGCCGTAAGGGCCGGGCCACATCAGATACCCCGCCTTGCTCGAAATGATCATCTCGTCGCGATATCCCGCGAAATCTTCGCGCATAATTTCGCCAAACGCGGTCTCTGCGGAGCCGGGAGGGGGGCCGTAATTATTCGCCAAATCAAAGTGGGTGATGCCGTTGTCAAACGCCGTTTGCAGGATGGCGCGCTTGGTCTCATGCGGCGTGTCGCCGCCAAAATTGTGCCACAGGCCAAGCGACAGCGCTGGCAGCTTTAGTCCGGATTTTCCACAGCGGCGGTATTGCATTTTTTCATAGCGGTTTTCAGCAGGGGTATAGCCCATGAAAATATCCTTTATTTGAGCAGCCTCAGGAGGGGATTACCCCCCTAAGGCATGATTTATTACAGGCTGGCGTTACAGGTTTTCGCCGCTTCGATGGCTTTTAACGTGCCGTCGAGATTGATCGTAAAGGCAAATTCCGACTCTGGAAACACAGTCATTTCATACTGCTGCATGAGGTCTGTCACGAATTGCGGGTCGTCCGAAAGGATGTATCCGCCCGAATATCCGTCGGTGATATTTCCGCGCATCCCTGTGCTTTCGCCAAGGTAAATATTGTCACCAATCAAGATGCCAATCTCACTTGTTTCGCCCGCTACGATGTTGGTTTCTTGTGTGGTAAAAACGCCGAGGTACCCAACTGCGCGGTCCTCAGTTAGGCCCATTTGGACCACATTTCCGTCTGAATCCGCTTTTTCAATAAAGCAGGAGAGTTTTTCGATATCTTCAAAGATATTCCACCCCTCGACCGTTTCATAAAAGGCGAATTCATCCGCGGCATAAGCTTGCGTCGCAGTTAATGTCACTGCCGCGGCCATTGCGAGATTTTTCAATGGGATCATTTTATATTCCTTTTTAAGAATGCACCCCAAAACAATGTTGGGTCAGAGGAATTCGTAGTGGGTATCGGTGGTTGAAGTCTAGAGCCAAAAGGGAATGCTCGCCAGTTAGTCGGGCAAATAGTGGCGCTGTACACCGCTCCTCCGACATAAAAATGGCCCCACATACAGAAGGGCCACCATTTTCTAAAACGCGCGGGTTCTAGAAGCTCGCCATGCACTTACGTGCGGCTTCCATGCCCCTCATCGTCCCATCCAGATTGATCTCTAGCGTGTAAGATCTTCCCGAAAAAACAGACATAACATATTGTTGTGCAATATCTTCTGCGAGTTGTTCGTTGTCATACAAGAAATAGCGCCCCATGTAACCGTTGCTTAATTTCCCACGAACGCTTTTGGATTTACTTTTATAAGAATGATCGCCGACGACGATTTGAATCTCTTGAATTTCGCCGTCTTTAAGGCCAATTTCTGTTTGGGTGAACACCCCGACATAGTCAAATAAATTGTCAGTCGTCCGCCCCATTTGCACAACGTTATTCAAGTCATCCTTGCGTTCCATAAAACAGGTTTTAGCTTCGAGATCTTTCCAAATATTCCACCCCGCAACGGAGACAACTCCTTCAAAACGATTTTGAGCAAAGGCACCGGTTACACTCATTGAAACGAGTGCAGCTACGGATATAATTTTAAACACGGACATAATAATTTTCCCTTAATACGCGCCCATTGGCAGCAATAGGCCGCCACACAGCGACCCTACTCCCCGACCGGCAGCTGATCAAACTTTTTTCTCCCTCGCCCCGCAAACCCTTTGCCCCCTTGCCCTCAACCCCCACAAACTATACGAAAAGCCAACCCACCTTTACCTCGGAGAACCCTCATGGCCGCTTATCAATATGTCTACTTCATGGACGGAGTCTCCAAAACCTACCCCGGTGGTAAAAAGTGTTTTGAAAACATCCGTCTAAACTTCCTTCCCGGCGTGAAAATCGGTGTCGTTGGCTCCAACGGATCGGGTAAATCGACCCTCATGCGCATCATGGCGGGCATGGACAAGGATTTCGTTGGCGAAGCATGGCTCGCAGAAGGCGCCCGCGTCGGCTATCTCCCCCAAGAACCAACTCTCGACGAAACCCTCGACGTGCGCGGCAACGTGATGCTCGGTGTCGCCGATAAAAAAGCCATCCTTGATCGCTACAACGAACTCGCGATGAACTACTCCGAAGAAACCGCCGAAGAAATGGCCGCCCTTCAGGATGAGATCGACAGCCAAAACCTCTGGGACCTCGACGCCCAAATCGACGTCTCCATGGAAGCCCTGCGCTGCCCCCCCGATGACGCCGATGTCTCCACCCTCTCCGGTGGTGAAAAACGCCGCGTCGCCCTGTGCAAACTCCTCCTCGAAGCCCCCGATATGCTCCTCCTCGATGAGCCAACCAACCACCTCGACGCCGAAACAATCGCTTGGCTCCAACAACACCTGATCGACTACAAAGGCACCATCCTCTGCGTCACCCACGACCGCTATTTCCTCGACGACATCACAGGCTGGATCTTGGAACTCGACCGCGGCGCAGGCATCCCCTACGAGGGCAACTACTCCGCTTGGCTTGAGCAAAAAGCAAAACGCCTTGAAAAAGAAGCCAAAGAAGACAAATCCAAGCAACAAACCCTCGAGCGCGAACTCGAATGGATGCGTCAATCACCAAAAGCTCGCCAAGCCAAATCCAAAGCGCGGATAAACTCCTACAACGACCTCGCCAATCAATCCGAGCGTGAAAAAGTCGGCAAAGCCCAGATCATCATCCCCAACGGCCCCCGCCTTGGCACCAAAGTGATCGAAGTCGAAGGCCTCAAAAAAGCCATGGGCGACAAACTCCTTGTTGAGGACCTCAGCTTCGCCCTGCCCCCCGGTGGCATCGTCGGCGTGATCGGCCCCAACGGCGCGGGTAAAACCACCCTGTTCCGCATGTTCACCGGCCAAGAAAAACCCGACGAGGGCACAGTTGAATTCGGCGATACCGTCAAACTCTCTTACGTCGACCAAAACCGCGACGACCTTGATCCAAACGCCACCGTGTTTGAAGCCATCGGCGACGGCGGCGAAATCATCAAACTCGGTGACGCCGAAGTCAACGCCCGCGCCTACTGCTCCTCCTTCAACTTCAAAGGCGGCGATCAACAGAAAAAACTCGGCATGTTGTCGGGCGGCGAACGCAACCGCGTCCACATGGCGCGCCTCCTAAAAGAAGGCGGCAACGTCCTCCTCCTCGATGAACCAACCAATGACCTCGACGTCGAAACCCTCCGCGCCCTCGAAGACGCCCTCGTCGATTTCGCAGGCTGCGCCGTCGTCATCTCCCACGACCGCTTCTTCCTCGACCGCATCTGTACGCATATTCTAGCCTTCGAAGGCGACGCCCACGTGGAATGGTTCGAAGGCAACTTCGAGGATTATGAGGAAGACAAAAAACGTCGTTTGGGGGCGAATGCCCTTGAGCCTACGCGGATGAAGCATAAAAAATTCGTACGTTGATCTTGCAAAGCAAAAGTAACGGGGGCGCGGCAGCGGGTTTGGCAACAAACCTGCCTGCGCACTCCGCTGGAGTTTCAAAATAGCCGCGTTGCAATCCGCTACAGGCTATACCTACCCCTCCATCCGAATGACATTTCGCCAATCCAGATCGAACTCGCTCATGAGAGCGCTATACCCCTTGCTTGCACGCAAAGCCTCGTATGTTTTTTGGATAGAATCCATAGACGGATACCCCACTGCCAACAAACGACGCCCGGCTGCCGGACCTGTTAATATGGTGCAATAGCGCATGATCATAGCTCCGTTTTTCTCAAAGTGCGGAACTTCAGCGCTCATTGCCTTTAGTTTCAAATCCTTGCATCCCCACCGAGTCACCACTCCGTAGGCAGGAACCTCCATAGAGGTTTTGGACAATCCAAGGTCCTCTATTTTCAGTATATTGCGGAGCGTAACCGAGACATTTCCGTCTGCCACAAGCTCTTTATAGGCTGCCGATTTTGCATAAACATTAAAGGCTCCATCAATACCGTTCAGCTCTTCGTAACTCTGAAACAAGATCAATTGCCCAGTTTGCTCGCCCGTCGCGAGAACTCCGAACCGTGTGGTCAGCGCTCCGGCATCGCTCTTTAATTCTCTACAGAGTTTGGACAGAAGTTTAAGGGCTTGCCCCACAAAGGGCTGCTTACAGGCAGCAACAGTAACCATCATATATCTTGGAGTAGTCATACTATTCTCCTAATAATTGTTGTTCACAAAAATACTGCCCTTAAGAAATGCCGTTGCCTACCTCGATAATTGTCGCCCCTACTCTTTGAAACCTGCGGAAAGGTTGATGAGACTATAGCACAATTCCATTCAGTTTTCTCGTTCTTAAACTAAGACCCGCACAGTCGAGCTTTCATACTGCTTGAATCGAACAGATCCTCAAACCGCCCGTCCCTCCTCATCCCGATCTTCCCGCGCCTCGATCACCTTGCTCAACCGCAACTCCGCAAACAGCGCCAGCACATCATTCATCACCTTCTGATACCCCGCCCCATAAGCGCGGTAGTATTTCAGCACAGGTTCCTCCAGCAAAAGCGTCACCCGCGCATTGCGCGGCGTAAAGCCAAACGCCTCTGAAATCTCCTCCCAATCCTCTGGGATAAATTCGCGCCGCAGTTCCGCCGCCCGCACCGCCGTACTCACCCGCGCCAGCGTATTCTTCGCCATCCGCACGTGCCGATGCTGTTCCTTCGTCGCCCGTCGATCCGACGCAGGCTCAATCCTATCCCGAGTATTTTTGTTGTGTGGCGTGACCATCGCGGCCTCCATTTTGTGTAAAATATGGCCCCATCCTCCCACCAAATCGTTAACGCCCGCGCAAACCTGCGGCCGCACATCCCGCCCCTATGGAAATCATATGTAAAACATATGCAAATAACGCCCCGCCTTTTGCCGTTGCCACACCGCGTTAAGACAGCGCCCAAAAATCATGCAACACGCCCCTTTTTGCCCGATTTTCGCCCACAACCCCGCAATCCCCCGCACCCATATCTCGCCCTATCTGTCCCTTCGCGCGCGCCGTGTCTACACCGTGATATGGCCCAAAAATTGCGCATAACCATCCTAGAATCCGATCCCGAGCGTGCCCGCATGATCGTCGACGGACTCTGCGACGCGGGCGATTTCACCATCACCATCCTAGGCAATGAAACCTCCTTAAATCAACGCCTTAGCGAGCTAGACCCTCACGTCGTCCTCGTCGATATCGCCAATCCCAGCCGCGACACCCTCGAAAGTCTCTCCCTCGCCTCAGGGGCCAATAAACGCCCCGTCGCCATGTTCGTAGACCGCTCCGACCCCGAGCTAACCAAAGCCGCAATCGACGCGGGCCTTTCCGCCTATGTCGTTGACGGCCTTACAAAAAATCGCATCAAACCCATCCTCGACGCGGCCATCGCCCGCTTCAATATGGTCTCGCAAATCCGCAATGAACGCGACGCCGCCAAGGCCGCGCTGGCCGAACGCAAAACCATCGACCGCGCCAAGGGACTCCTGATCGCCGCCAAGGGCATTTCCGAAGAAGAAGCCTACGCCCTCCTGCGCAAAACCGCGATGAACCAAGGCCGTAAAACCGCCGACATCGCCCACGCCCTCGTCACCGCCAGCGAGCTCCTCAAATGACCCCCCTCTCCTGCGCCTTCGTCCCCCTCGTTGACTCCGCCCCCCTCATCGTCGCCCACGAGCTCGGCTTCGCTCGCGCCAACGCTCTCAAGCTCAATCTGGTGAAACATCCCAGTTGGTCCTCCCTCCGCGATAGTCTCGCCCTAGGGCAAGTCGACGCGGCGCAAATGCTCTCGCCTACGCCCATCGCCACCTCGCTAAATCTTGGGAATCTCCCAGTAAAAATTGATGTTTTGATGGTGCTTTCGGTCAATGGCAATAACATCGGCGTTGCACCAAAACTGGCGCAGAAGATGCGCGGCAACGGCTGGAGTGGGGCCTTCCAAGCCCCGCGCGAGACGGGCCTTCACCTGATCAAATCCGCGGGCGAAGCCCTGCGGGTGGGCATCCCTTTTCCCTTCGCTATGCACGTCGAACTGCTACACCACTGGCTCAGCGCCCTCGGCCTCCCAGAGCGTGCCCTCGACATCAAAGTCGTCCCTCCTCCCCGCATGCCCGACGCCATCGCCAATGATGAAATCGATGCCTTTTGTGTTGGAGAACCTTGGGGGTCCCTCGCCGTCGAACAAGGTGTTGCCGAACTCATCCTTCCCGGCTCTGCCATTTGGAATTTCGCCCCCGAAAAAGTCCTCGCAACCCGCCACGACTGGACACAAAACCACCCCGAAGAAACCAAATCCCTGATGCGCGCTACCTATCAAGCCGCCTGCTGGCTCGAAGACCCGTCCAACCGTATGGTCGCCGCCGACCTCCTCGCAAGCGCAGAATACCTCGACCTCCCCGAACACCTGATTGACCGCGCATTGACAGGGCAAATTGCCCCGACGCGCAACGCTCAACCCCAATACGTTCCACAGTTCCAACAGTTCCACGGAACCGCCGCAAATTTCCCGTGGCGCAGCCAAGCCGCATGGATCGCGACGCGATTAGCTAAGCGGTACAGTCTTGACCCCGTTCATGCTCGTTCGGTTGCACGCAACTGTTTTCGCACAGATTTATACCGCCACAACCTTGAAGGCCTGGGGGTGGACATGCCCGCAGCCTCTGAAAAACTGGAGGGCTCCCTTGCTGCTCCAACGCTCGTTGCCTCAACCCGTGGAGAGATGATTCTGGGGCCAGATGCATTCTTTGATGGCGAAATTTTCGACCTCAACGCCTAATTGCGCCCATTTATTATGCAGTCGCAGAATTTGACGGAAAATTCGGCCACAAAGCCTCGCCGCACCGCAGCAACCCGCGTACAAATAGACCAACGCTGAGCAACGCCGCTTAGTCAATACCGTCCAGCGATGGACGACATGAGCAAAGCCGCTCGATTCTTCTGACATGTCCTCCCGTGTCTCTTGAATCGTGCGGCTTTTTTCGTTCTTGCCCCTTCCTCCAACATTATCGGGGGCGCAATACAGAAGGAATTATTCGATGAAATATGCACTTAGCATGGCCGTGGCGACGAGCTTTGCCCTCGCGGCTCCCTCATGGGCTGAAATGCTGGACCTCGAAAAAGATGAGCTTACAATCGGCTTCATCAAACTCACGGACATGGCTCCGTTGGCAGTGGCCTACGAACTTGGATATTTTGAGGACGAAGGCCTCTATGTCACATTGGAACCGCAAGCCAACTGGAAAGTGCTTCTAGACCGTGTGATCGACGGCCAACTCGACGGCGCGCACATGCTTGCAGGGCAACCTATCGCGGCGACTATTGGCTATGGCACAGAGGCCCACATCATCACCCCCTTCTCGATGGATTTGAACGGCAACGGCATCACGGTTTCCAATGCCATTTGGGAAAAGATGCTGCCACACGTTCCAATGGACGACGCGGGCAAACCCGTTCACCCAATTTCTGCCGCCTCGTTGAAACCTGTTGTTACCGAGTTCGCCGACAAGGGCGAGCCTTTCAAAATGGGCATGGTTTTTCCTGTTTCTACTCATAACTATGAGTTGCGCTACTGGCTGGCTGCGGGTGGGATTGAGCCGGGATATTACTCACCCGACGACGTTTCCGGCCAAATCGCGGCTGATGTTCTACTCTCCGTCACCCCCCCGCCACAGATGCCCGCGACCCTCGAAGCGGGTACAATCCATGGATATTGCGTGGGCGAGCCATGGAACCAAGCGGCGGTCTTTAAAGGCATCGGCGTCCCTGTTGTGACCGATTATGAAATCTGGAAAAACAACCCAGAGAAAGTCTTCGGCATCACAGCAGAATTCGCAGAAGAAAACCCAAACACAACACTTGCCGTCACCAAAGCCCTCATCCGCGCTGCGATGTGGCTGGATGCAAACGACAATGCCAACCGTCCAGCAGCGGTGGAAATCCTGTCGCGCTCTGACTATGTTGGTGCGGATTACGACGTGATCGCGGCCTCGATGACCGGCACATTTGAATACGAAAAAGGCGACGTGCGCGACGTGCCTGATTTCAATGTTTTCTTCCGGTATTTCGCGACGTACCCCTATTATTCCGACGCGGTTTGGTACCTGACCCAAATGCGCCGATGGGGCCAAATACCTGAAGGCAAATCCGATGCTTGGTACGATGAAACAGCAAAAAGCATCTATAAACCAGAGATTTACCTCGCCGCAGCAAAGCTCTTGATTGAAGAAGATCTCGCAGCTGAAACTGACTTCCCATGGGACACTGATGGCTACCGCGTCGAGACACCCGAAGGCGATATCATCGACGGCGTTGTCTATGACGGGCGCACCCCCAACGCCTATATCGACAGCCTGATCATCGGCCTCAAAGGCGAGCAAACCGTTCAGCCCAGCGGCATCACTAATTAAAAATACCTCCCCCAGCTCCCCTCAGGGAGCTGGGTTTCTTCACTTGAAACTATACGCCAGATTGGAGACGGTCAGATGACCACAGTCGAGCCCGAATTCGCCGCAAATATCGAAAAAGAAGCCAAACGCGCGCGCCTTTTCACACGTATCAACAAAGCCGACGCATGGTTCTCTGTGCTGGGCCTTGCGTGGATGACCCCCATTCTGAAAGCCTTCGCTGGAGACAACCCACGGGCCCAAATGAAGCAAATCTGGTTGCTCTTGGGCGTTCCGCTGTTGTCGATCGTGTTGTTTTTGGCTGCTTGGGGCGCCCTCGCACCCAAAGTGCAAACCTCCCTTGGGGCTGTTCCTGGTCCTGCGCAGGTTTGGGAGCAAGCCAAAGTGCTCCATGCGGACGCCATTCGCGAAGGTCAAAAAGAAAAACAATTCTATGAGCGCCTAGCAGTCCGCAACGAGAAACTGATTGCTGAAGGTAAATCGGACCAGATTAAAGACCGCGCCTATACGGGCAAACCAACGTATTACGACCAAATATGGACCTCCATTCAAACCGTCTTCTTTGGCTTTCTCATTGCCTCGGCGATTGCAATCCCCCTCGGAATTGCTGCGGGTCTCTCGCCGATCGTGAACGCGGCGATCAACCCCCTCATCCAGATTTTCAAGCCCGTCTCTCCCCTCGCATGGCTGCCAATCGTGACGATCATCATTTCGGCCACGTATGCCACCAACGACGGCCTGTTCTCAAAATCTTTTCTCACCTCCGCGATCACGGTAACGCTGTGCTCGCTCTGGCCCACCCTTATCAATACAAGCCTCGGGGTCGCGAGCATCGACAAAGACCTGATCTCGGTGAGCAAAGTCCTTAAGCTCTCGACCTTCACCAAAATCACCAAACTCGTCCTCCCCTCGGCCCTACCTCTGATTTTCACCGGATTGCGCTTGTCCCTCGGTGTGGGCTGGATGGTTTTGATCGCGGCGGAAATGCTGGCCCAAAACCCCGGTCTAGGGAAATTCGTCTGGGATGAATTCCAAAATGGCTCCTCGCAATCCCTCGCAAAAATCATGGTTGCGGTCCTGACCATCGGCGTTATCGGCTTCTTACTCGACCGTCTGATGTTCACAATCCAATCGCTCTTTACCTTCTCAGAGAACAGGTGATCGACATGGCCGTTGTAGAATTCAAGAATGTTTTTAAAGGCTTTGGCATCGGCACCGCCCATGTCGACGTGTTGCACGATCTGAGCCTTAAAGTGGAGGAAGGCGAATTCCTTGCCATCCTCGGATTTTCCGGCACAGGGAAATCCACGCTGATGAACATGGTCGCGGGCCTCACAACTCCTGACAAGGGCGAAGTCCTTTTCCGAGACGCGCCCATCACCGGCCCCGGCCCTGAACGTGGCCTCGTGTTTCAAAGCTATTCCTTGATGCCATGGCTAACGGTGTCTGGAAATGTTGCCCTCGCGGTGGACTCGGTTTTCAAAAGCAAAAGCAAAGCGGAACGCGCAGAAATCGTCGCCAAATACATCGAAATGGTGGGGCTCTCCCACGCCGGAGATCGCCGTCCAGCAGAGCTTTCCGGCGGTATGCGCCAGCGGGTTTCGGTGGCCCGTGCGCTGGCGATGAACCCAGAAGTGTTGCTCTTGGACGAGCCATTGTCAGCACTTGACGCCCTCACCCGCGCCAATCTCGCGGATGAAATCCTCGACATTTGGAACGCCGACAAAAAGACCGTGATCCTGATCACCAATGACGTGGACGAGGCGATCATCATGGCCGACCGCATCATCGCCCTCAACCCCGATGGATCGCTGTCAGAGCCCTTCAAGGTTAATATCCCGCGCCCCCGCGACCGTATTGATATGAACGACGATGTTGTGTTCAAAACACTACGGGCGACAATCACCAAACACCTCATGAATGTGGGCATCACTGGCCGCGTTGAAGGAACCCGCACCCTCCCCGACGTCACCCCCATTCACGGGGTGCCAGCAGCCGTTGCCAAAGCCCAAGAGGGCCTAATCGACGAACGTTTCCTCGATTTCTCGCAACTGCACAAAATCTATCCCACCCCTAAAGGCCCTCTCACTGTGGTTGAGGATTTTGACCTCAAAGTGAACCGCGGCGAATTTATCTCGCTCATCGGGCACTCTGGCTGCGGTAAATCCACTGTTCTGACCATGGCTGCAGGCCTCAATGATATCTCAAAAGGCGGTATTCGTCTGGATGGCCGCCACGTTCAAGGCGCTGATCCCGAACGCGCCGTGGTGTTTCAGTCGCCCAACCTGTTCCCGTGGCTGACCGCCAAAGAGAACGTCTCGATTGGGGTTGATAAAGTCTATCCCAAGGCCTCAATGGCGGAGCGCCAAGACGTCGTGGAATACTACCTTGAGCGCGTCGGTTTGACGGATTCCATGGACAAAATGGCGACCTCCATGTCCAACGGGATGAAGCAACGCGTCGGCATCGCCCGCGCCTTTGCCTTGTCGCCCAAACTGCTTCTTCTGGACGAACCTTTTGGCATGCTCGACAGCCTCACCCGCTGGGAATTGCAGGAAGTTTTGATGGAAGTCTGGTCGCGCACAAAGGTAACCGCCGTTTGTGTCACCCACGATGTTGACGAAGCCATTTTGCTGGCGGATCGCGTGGTCATGATGACCAACGGTCCCCAAGCGACCATCGGAAAAATCGTCGACGTTGATTTGCCACGGCCGCGCACCCGCAAGGCCCTGCTAGCCCATCCCGACTATTATAACTACCGCGCCGAGGTTCTTGATTTCCTTGAGGAATATGAACACGGCAAGAACCCAAAGAAAGCGAAAGAGGAGGCTGCATGATGGCCCAGAAACTCGTTATTATTGGCGCTGGAATGGCGTCAGGACGGGCCTTGGAAGAGTTGATCAAACTCGACCCTAGCGCCTACGACGTCACGCTTTTCAACGCGGAGGCGCGCGGCAATTATGATCGCATCATGTTGTCGCCCGTTCTCTCTGGGGACAAGGCCTTTGAAGACATCATCATCCACACGTCCGACTGGTATGCCGAAAATGGCGTGACGTGCCGTTTTGGTGAAAAAGTCGCGAAAGTGGATCGGGAACGCAAGGTTGTTATTGCGGAAAACGGCGACAAAGTCCCTTACGACAAGCTGATCTTCGGCACGGGTTCAAACCCTTTCATCATACCGCTTCCCGGGCATAATCTGGAAGGCGTGATTGCCTATCGTGACCTCGAAGACACCAACAAAATGATCGAACTTGGCGCCAAAAAAGACGCCAAAGCCGTGGTGATTGGTGGCGGTTTGCTGGGTCTTGAAGCAGCGGCGGGTTTGGCCCTGCGCGGCGTCGACGTCACGGTTGTTCACATCATGGGCCACTTGATGGAACGGCAACTTGATGAGGCCGCAGGATACCTTCTGCGCAAAGCCTTAATCGACAAGGGCATCACTGTGCTCTGCTCGGCCAACTCCAAGGAAATCACTGGCGAAAACGGCCACGTAAAGGCGTTGGTGTTGGATGATGGCACCGAGCTACCCTGTGATTTACTGGTTATGGCCGTGGGCATTCGCCCCAACGTTGCCCTCGCCAGCGAGGCCGGCTTGATGGTGGGCAAAGGCATCCATGTGGACGATCAAATGATCACGTCGGACGCCGATATTTTTGCCGTTGGCGAATGTGTGGAGCATGACGGCGCGATCTTTGGCCTCGTCGCACCGCTTTATGACCAAGCCAAAGTTTTGGCACGCACATTGGTCAATCAGGACGCGAAATTCGTACAGCGCGAGATTTCCACCAAGCTTAAAGTAACAGGCTGTGACCTGTTTTCGGCAGGCGACTTTGCCGAAGCCAGCGACCGCGAAGACATCGTTTTCCGCGACCCGTCGCGCGGCGTTTACAAACGGTTGGTGCTCAAGGAAAACGCCGTGATCGGCGCGGTGATGTACGGCGACACGGCCGACAGCAACTGGTTCTTTGGCCTGATCAAATCGAGGGAGGACATCAGCGAGATGCGAGACACGCTGATCTTTGGCCCTGCCTTTCAAGGGGGTGCCCCCTTGGACCCTATGGCGGCCGTTGCAGCCTTACCAGATGACGCTGAAATCTGTGGTTGTAACGGCATTTCCAAAGGCGAGATTATCGCCGTAATTAACGCAGGCTCCAACTCATTGGACCTTGTAAAGGTGACGTCCAAAGCGGGATCATCCTGTGGCTCCTGTGTGGGTCTTGTGAGCCAAGTCTTGGGCCTCACCCTTGGCGACGCGTTCCAAATGCCCGAGAAGGGAACGATCTGTAAATGTTCAGACCTCTCGCATGACGATGTGCGCAAATTGATCATCGCCAAGGAGCTAAAATCCATCCCTGCCGCGATGCAGGAGTTGGATTGGAAGACGTCCTGTGGTTGTCACGTGTGCCGCCCCGCGCTCAACTATTACATGGTTTGCGCATGGCCCGGCGAAGAAGTGGATGACTCGCGCTCGCGCTTTATCAACGAACGTGTGCACGCCAACATTCAAAAAGACGGAACCTATTCCGTCGTGCCTCGCATGTTGGGCGGCATCACCACACCCAATGAATTGCGCGCAATTGCTGACGCCGCTGACAAGTACAACGTGCCAACGGTGAAAGTCACAGGCGGGCAACGGATCGACTTACTGGGCATCAAAAAAGAAGATTTGCCCGCCATTTGGTATGATTTGGGCGAGGCGGGCATGATCTCAGGGCAAGCCTATGCCAAAGGATTGCGCACGGTAAAAACCTGCGTTGGTACCGATCATTGCCGCTTTGGCACGCAAGATTCAACAGGGCTTGGCATCAAAATCGAGAAGGAAATGTGGGGTGCATGGTCACCGCATAAATTCAAGCTCGCGGTGTCTGGCTGTCCGCGCAATTGTGCGGAAAGCACCTGCAAAGACCTCGGGATAATCTGCGTAGATAGCGGCTATCAAATCTTGGTAGGGGGGGCCGCAGGCCTTGACCTTCGCCAAACGGAATTGCTGATGGTGGCCAAAACCGAGGAGGAAGCCATCGACGTTGCTTGCGCCTTCTACCAGCTCTATCGCGAAGGCGCGCAATACCTGCACCGCCCCTACAAATGGATCGACAAAGTCGGCCTTGATTGGGTCAAAGAACAGGTTGTGGACGACTTGGAAAACCGCGGAGCGTTGGCCGCCCGCTTCCGCTACTCCCAGCAGTTTTATCAGATAGATCCATGGGCAGAACGTGCGAAAAAAGGCGTTGATGCGCATGAGTTTGAACCCCTCGCAGATTTCACAAAGGTAGCCGCAGAATGACACAGTTTATCGACATCGGAGCCACAACTGACATCCCCGTTCGCGGTGCACGGATCGTGCGGACTCTGCGAGGCGACATTGCGCTTTTTCACACAGCATCGGGCGCAATCTATGCTGTAGACGAGTATCTCGAGGGCAAAGCGGGCCCCCTCTCCAACGGCATCCAGCACGACGAAAAAGTGACCGATCCCATGCGAAATTGGATCTTTGATTTGGCCACGGGCGAAGCCCAAGGCGCGGATGAAGGATGCGTCGGCACCTATGAAGTCAAGGTCGAAAATGGACGCGTCCTCCTTGCGGCTTCTGCAGTCTTGGCACAGGTGGCGGCTGAATGAAGGCCGTTAAAACAACCTGTCCCTATTGCGGGGTTGGCTGCGGGGTTTTGGCCTTCGCTGACGGCACAATTAAAGGCGACCCCGACCACCCTGCGAATTTCGGGCACCTGTGTTCCAAGGGATCGGCGCTCGGCGAAACCCTCGATTTCGAGGGTCGTCTTCTCGCACCGCAGATCGGCAAACGGGACGCAAGTTGGAACGATGCACTCGATCTGGTTGCAAGAAAATTTCGCGACGCAATCGACGAACACGGCCCCGATTCCGTGGCGTTTTACGTTTCAGGGCAATTGCTGACCGAAGATTACTACGTCGCCAACAAGTTGATGAAGGGCTATATTGGAAGCGCCAACATCGACACCAATTCGCGCCTGTGCATGGCGAGTTCTGTGACGGGCCACAAGCGTGCATTCGGCACCGATACCGTGCCCGGAAATTATGAAGACCTCGATCAAGCCGACCTTGTTGTTCTGGTGGGAAGCAACCTCGCGTGGTGCCACCCAATACTGTTTCAGCGCCTTGTCGCAGCCAAAGCCGAACGCCCCAATATGCGCGTTGTCAATATTGACCCAAGGCGCACAGCCACCAGTGATTTGGCCGACCTCCACCTTGCGATTAAACCCGATGGTGATGCCGCCCTCTTTAACGCGCTTTTGATCGAAATCGAGGACCGAGGTGCCGTCAATACCCCTTATGTCGCTGCACATGTTACAGGCTTTGACGCGACCCTAACTGAGGCCCGCGTTAGCAACCCTAAAGATTGCGGTTTGACCCATGCGGAAATCGCAGAATTCATCGATCTTTGGATCGGAACTGAAAAAACCGTCACCATTTATTCGCAAGGCGTTAACCAATCCGCCGTCGGGACAGATAAGGTTAATGCCATTCTCAATTGCCACCTTGCAACAGGCCGAATTGGCCGTGCCGGAATGGGCCCCTTCAGCGTCACTGGCCAACCAAACGCTATGGGGGGACGGGAAGTAGGCGGGCTTGCAAATATGCTCGCGAACCACCTTGATTTAGAAAACCCCGCCCACCGAGACGCCGTGCAAACCGCATGGAACGCGCCGGTAATGGCCGACCATGCGGGTCTCAAAGCGGTCGACTTATTTCAGGCTTGCGCGGACGGTAAAATCAAGGCGCTCTGGGTGATTTCAACCAACCCCGCGGTGTCGATGCCAAATTCGGCGTTTGTCTCGCAAGCGATTGAAAATGTAACCTTTACCGTTGTGTCGGATATTATAGAGCATACCGACACGGGGGCGCTTGCTGATGTTTTACTTCCCGCCACAGGCTGGGGCGAAAAATCAGGGACTGTTACGAATTCCGAACGCCGCATAAGCCGCCAAAGGCCGTTTATTCCTGGCCCAAAAGAAGCCCGCCCAGACTGGCGCATCCTCTGTGATGTGGCCAAACGCATGGGCTATGTTGAGGGGTTCAATTTCACCAGTCCCGCACAAATTTTCGACGAATACGCCAAGCTTTCGACCGCCACAGGACACTTCGGCAAAGACTTTAACATTTCCGGCCTCGCGGGCCTAAGCGAAGCAGATTACGACACACTTGCCCCCGTGCAATGGCCCATAAAAACAGGGCAAATCCCACAGGAACGGTTTTTCGCCAATGGCGGTTTCTATCACACTGACGGCAAGGCAAAAATGATCCCGATTACGCCGCCACAACCCGCTATTTCTGCGCATAGTTTCCGGCTAAATTCCGGCCGTATCCGCGACCAATGGCACACGATGACCCGAACCGGAAAAACGGCGCGTTTGGGTCAACATATTTCCGAACCCTTCGCCGAAATCCACCCGCTTGATGCCGAAAAAATCGGTGTATCCGATGCAACCCTTTTGCGTATTTCTGGTCAAAACGGCAGTGCAATTTTGCGGGTCATGATTTCGGAACGCGCCCAGATCGGCAGCCTGTTTGCGCCGATGCATTGGACCGCCAGCTTCTCGAAAACTGGGCGCATTAATGATGCTGGCGACTCGCAAGTTGATCCAATTTCGGGCCAACCTGCGCTCAAGGGTGCACAAGTGACCGCGCAAGCGTTTGAAGCTGGATGGTATGCCTTTGCCGCGACCGATCATGAAATTCAATCCAACCGCCCCTATGTTGCAAAAATGCGCAGCGATACCGGTTGGCGTGCCGAAATCGCTGGCGTAAAACCACCCACGTCATGGGAGCAGGAAGCACGCGAAACGCTTGCGCTCCCGATGGGCGACGCGATGGTTTTTGAGGATATCAATCGTGGCACTGTTCGCGTCGCAATTGTCGAGAACGGCATCCTTAGAGGCGCATTTTTTGCCGCAAAATCGCCCGTCGCGGTGGCGCGTGGATTTGTTATTTCGCTCATCGGATCAAAGGGTGCGACCCATGTTTTAGCCGGCGTTCCTGGCGCGGACCAGCCAGATCCGGGCGCGACGGTTTGTGCCTGTATGAACGTAGGGATAAATACCCTTCGCGCCGCGATCGATGCGGGATCAATGACTGTCGAGGCCCTTGGAAACTGCACGGGCGCGGGAACGAACTGCGGCTCTTGCAAGCCAGAACTTCAAGCTTTACTAAGAGATGTACCCTCATTGAAAGTAGCCGCTGAATGACAAAACTTGCCCCCTATGTCCGAATACTTGGGCGGGGGCCGGGACGTTCCCGCTCTCTTACTCAAGAGGAAGCCTTTGAAGCGTTTTCCCTCGTTCTAAGCGGGGATTGCGCGCCTGAGTCCGTCGGGGCCCTGTTGATGCTCATGCGGTTTCGAGGCGAGAACAGCGCCGAAATCGCAGGCTGTGTTCAAGCCCTAAGAGCACGCATTTTAGGCTGGGAAACGGTGCCTGTCTCTCTGGATTGGCCGACCTATGCGGCGGGACGCACACGTGGCTTGCCCTACTTCCTACTGGCGGCAAAACTGGTAGCTCAAAGTGGAGAAACTGTGCTTTTGCATGGCTGGAATTCGCATCAAAACCCGTTGGCCTCCGTACGCGAACAACTCGCTCCACTGGGCATTGCGTCCGTCACAACCCCGCAACAAGCCCGCGATGCTCTGCAACACAATGGCGTGGCCTATGCCCCCCTTGAAGACCTCTCGCCTGAAGCCTTTAGAGTTCTGAAGTTGCGGGATGTTTTTGGACTTCGCTCGGCTGTGAACACCACGTTGCGGGTCTTTAATCCAACGGGGGCACTGGCTTCTGTTCAGGGAGTTTTCCATCCATCCTACCGCGAATTGCAAGCCGATGCAGGCGCGCTTTTGGGCCTCCCCTCTCTCTCTGTTATCAAAGGCGGCGGCGGCGAATTTGAGCGCCATCCGTCCAAGGATGTTCAAGCCTTTGGATTGCGCGAAACAGTCGCATGGGAGGGGATCGCCCCTGCCCTCATGCAGGAAACCCGCAAGCTGGCAGAAGACGCGCCAGAGCCCAACAACCTCGCGGCTTTCTGGCGCGGCGATATCACCGATCCTTTTGCCGAAGCCATCGTAACGGGTACAACCGGGCTCGCCTTGCTAACGCTTGGAAAAGCCGCGACAATCCAACAAGCGGACGAACGCGCACGGCAACTTTGGGCCGCACGCACACCGTCCATGTAGGAGAAATCGGTGAAAACATTTCCAATGTTCCTGACAGTCGCTGGGCGTCGCATCGTTATTTGTGGCGGCGGCGAACAAGCGGCGCAAAAATGTCGGCTGGCTTTAAAAACCGAAGCGCAAATTGTGATCGCCGCCGGCGGCGAACTTGACGACGAACTCGCAGGTATAATCGCCCAAGGGCAAGCAGAACTTCATAGCACGGACGTAACCGTCGAGGTGTTTGAAGGCGCGGCTTTGGTCTTTATCGCAACGGGCTGCAAAGGGGCGGACGGAGCTCTTCATGCCATTGCGAAAGCGGCTGGCGCAGTTGTAAACGTTGTTGATCAGCCTGCGCTTTGCGATGCGATGACCCCTTCTATTGTGGATCGAGATCCCGTTGTGGTAGCTATCGGCACTGAGGGGACCGCGCCCGTTTTAGCGCGGCAAATCAAGACCCGCATGGAGGAGTTGCTCGAACCAAACCTCGGCGATTTGGCCGCCCTTGTTGGACGGCTCCGCGACAGCGCGGCGCATCATCTCGGTCCCATTCAACGGCGCGATCTTTGGCGCTGGGTGTTTACGGCCAGCCCGCGTGCGGATTTCACCGCAGGACGCGAACGGCCCGCCGCTCTGGCGATCAAAAATGCCATTGCGAACGGCGGCGCACCTGCCCAAGATTTACCAGGGCTTTGTTTGGTTTCGACGGGACAAGGCGGGCGGGATATGATGACGTTGCGGTCGGTCAAACGGCTTCAGGACGCGGACGTCATTTTCTACGATGGGGCCTTTGATCGCAGCTACCTTGAGTTCGCGCGGCGCGATGCCGAACGCGTGGAAGCGCCGCGAGATCAGCCCATTGAAACGACATCAGAACAATTGATCAAGGAGGCGCGGGCCAATCGGCGGGTTGTGTGGTTAACCCACGAAAACCCCGAAACCTGTGTGCAATGTGGGGCGCTTAAATCGGCCTTCGCAAGCGCCGAACTTAAGTGTGAAACGGTGGCCGGCGTATTTTCACCAGCCACCGAATAGGTCATTCCGCCGCGTCGAGATAGCTTTCGAGCGGTGGGCAGGTACAGATCAAATTCCGATCCCCAAAGACGTTGTCGATCCGCCCAACAGGTGGCCAATATTTGTCGACTTTGAACGATCCGGGAGGGAAACAACCCTGCTCACGCGTGTAGGGGCGATCCCAGTCGCCAACCAGCGATGCAACCGTATGTGGCGCATGTTTGAGCGGGTTGTTGTCGGCATCCATTTCACCGGATTCAATCGCTGCAATCTCAGCACGAATTGAAAGCATCGCATCGATAAAGCGATCTAACTCGGCCTTTGTCTCGGACTCGGTTGGCTCAATCATCAGCGTGCCCGCTACGGGCCAACTCATGGTGGGCGCGTGGAAACCGCTGTCCATTAGGCGCTTGGCGATATCATCCACAGTCACATGCGCAGATTCCGCAAACGGGCGCGTATCAAGGATACACTCGTGTGCGACGTTGCCGCCCTTGCCCGTAAACAAAACGTCATAGGCCCCCGATAGGCGCGCACGAATGTAGTTGGCATTGAGAATGGCAACTTTGGTCGCGTTGGTGATCCCTTCGCCGCCCATCATCAAGCAATATGCCCAGCTGATTGGCAGGATGGAAGCCGAGCCAAATTGTGCTGCGGAAACAGGGCCTTCGCCGCCACCAGGCATTTCTGGATGTCCTGGAAGGAAAGGCTCAAGGTGCTTGCGAACACCGATTGGGCCCATTCCGGGACCACCACCGCCGTGCGGGATGCAGAAGGTTTTGTGCAGGTTCAGGTGGCTTACGTCGCCACCCAATTTCCCCGGTTGAGCCAGACCGACCATCGCGTTGAGGTTCGCGCCGTCGATATAAACCTGGCCGCCGTAGGAGTGGGTGATTTCGCAAACATCCCTAATTGTTTTTTCAAACACGCCGTGGGTGGAGGGATAGGTGATCATACAGGCCGCGAGATTGTCGCCTGCGGCTTCGGCTTTGGCGCGGAAATCTTCCACGTCGATGTCGCCATTTTCTGCGGATTTGACCACAACAACCTTCATGCCCACCATTTGCGCAGAGGCCGGATTTGTACCATGCGCAGAGACCGGAATGAGGCAGACGTCGCGGTTCATATCGCCGTTTGAGCGGTGGTACGCTGCGATAGCAAGCAGCCCCGCGTATTCGCCCTGCGCGCCGGAATTTGGCTGCATCGACATCGCGTCATAGCCCGTAATCATGCACAACCGCTCCGACAGATCCTTGATCATTTCAAGGTAACCCGCGGTTTGATCGACAGGCGCGAAGGGGTGAATGGAGTTGAATTCCGGCCATGTCACCGGCATCATTTCAACCGCCGCATTGAGCTTCATAGTGCACGATCCAAGCGGGATCATCGTGCGATCAAGCGCCAAATCACGGTCCGCGAGGCGACGCATATAGCGCATCATTTCCGCTTCGGCACGGTTCATGTGGAAAATCGGGTGAGTTAGGAAATCGCTGGTCCGCAGAAGCGCATCAGGGAAGTTTTGCGACAGGGTTTCGGAAGTGTTCGCCTGCCACTCTGTAGCCTTTGTGTCCAATCCAAAGGCACGCCAAACGCCTTCAATAACCGCGGCGTCAACAACCTCATCCACAGAAATTCCGACACGAGTTGTCCCAACTTTCCGCAGGTTAATCCCTTCGGCCTCGGCGTTCTTCAATATCGCATTTTGGAATGCACCGACTTCGACTGTGACGGTGTCAAAGAAGGATTTGGTCTCAACTCCAAAGCCCGCGTCCGTCAGGCCTTTGGCCAAGGCTTGCGCATTAAAATGCACCATTTCCGCGATAGATTTCAGACCTTTGGGGCCGTGGAACACGGCAAAGAAACTCGCCATAACGGCCAGCAAGGCTTGGGCTGTACAAACGTTCGACGTGGCTTTTTCGCGGCGGATATGTTGCTCTCGAGTTTGCAGACTGAGTCGGTAAGCCTTGTTACCTTGGGAGTCGATTGAGACCCCAACAATCCGGCCCGGCATAGAGCGTTTGAAGTTGTCCGCACAGGACATGAAGGCCGCGTGTGGGCCGCCAAATCCGAGAGGCACGCCAAAGCGCTGCGCCGACCCAACGGCGATATCCGCCCCCATCGCGCCGGGTTCTTTGAGCATGGTCAATGCCAAAAGGTCGGTTGCCATTGTTGCGCCGGCTTTGGCCGCGTGAAGCGCTTCGATCTCAGGGGTGAAATCCCGCAATACGCCGAAGGTTCCGGGGTATTGGAAGATCGCGCCAAAGACTTCTTCGGCCTTAAGATCATCCACATTGCCAACAATCACTTCGATCCCCAAGGGGGCCGCACGTGTTTGAATAACGGCAATATTTTGGGGATGACAATTTTCGTCCACAAAGAAGGCGTTGGCCTTGGATTTAACCACGCGTTGCGTCATGACCATCGCTTCGGCACAGGCCGTAGCTTCGTCCAAAAGCGACGCATTCGCGACCGGCAAACCAGTCAAATCCGACACCACAGTCTGGAAGTTGAGCAACGCCTCTAGACGACCTTGCGCAATCTCGGGTTGGTAGGGCGTATAGGCCGTGTACCAAGCGGGATTTTCCAAAATGTTGCGTTGAATCGCGGGGGGTGTCACGGTACCGTAATACCCCTGCCCGATCAGATTGGTCATCACCTTATTTTTCTTTGCCGTCACACGCATTTTCGCAAGCAAACCGTGCTCTGTCATGGGCGCCCAAGGCAAGGGCTCGGTCTGACGAATACTGTCAGGAACCGTTGCATCAATCAGCGCATCAAGCGACGGATATCCGATCACCTCAAGCATCTGCGCCATTTCTTCGGGCGAAGGGCCAATGTGGCGACGGTTGGCGAAATCGTAGGTGTTATAACCAGTGGTTTGATAGGGCATTTTTTTCCTTAACCGATAAAGGCTTTATAAGCCGCTTCGTCCATCATGTCGTCCATCGGGCCGAGATCGTCGACCTTAAGCTTCACGAACCAAGCGTCATTTTCAGGGTCGTCGTTTACTTTGCCCGGCTCGTTTACGATCGAGTCGTTCACTTCCATGATTTCACCGTCGATGGGCGCAAGAATGTCGGACGCCGCTTTCACGCTTTCGATCACAACGATTTCGTCGTCTTTTACGACCATAGTGCCAACTTCGGGCAATTCAACAAAGACAACATCGCCAAGTTGCTCTGCGGCGTGGGCCGTAATTCCAACAACAACAAGGTCGTCTTCGATGCGCAGCCATTCATGTTCTTCAGTGTATTTCATGGGGTTTCTCCTGTTGAATTTTAGCGTTTATAAGTGGATGGGCGGAACGGCATGTCGGCCACGGTTGCATGCACCCGTTTGCCGCGCAGTTCGGCGAAAATCTTGGTGCCCGTTTGGGCGAATTCAGTGGCTACATAACCCATCGACATCGGGCCTTCGATGCTCGGGCCAAATGCGCCAGAGGTCACTTCGCCCATAGGTTCTGTGGCCGCTTCATCGGCGAAAAGAAGTGTATGCGCGCGCATCGGGGCGCGGCCCTCGGGAAGGATGCCCACACGGCGGCGACTTGCGCCCGTTTCAAACTGCGCAAGGATGACCTGCGCGCCGGGGAAACCGCCTTCGCGCGCGCCACCGTGACGACGCGCTTTTTGGACGGCCCATTCCAGCGCGGCCTCAACGGGTGTTGTTGTTGTGTCGATATCGTTGCCATAAAGGCAAAGTCCGGCTTCAAGACGCAGGCTGTCGCGCGCGCCAAGGCCGATCGGTTCCACGTCATCCTGGGCGAGCAAAGCTTGGGCAAAGGCAACCGCTTGCTCGTTTGAAACCGAGATTTCATAGCCATCTTCTCCGGTGTATCCCGAGCGTGATATCCACAACTCGCCATATTCTGAAGCAACCACGGACACATCCATAAACACCATCTCGGCCGCGGATGGCACAAGCGCTGAAAGGGCGGACTCGGCTGCTGGGCCTTGAAGGGCCAAAAGCGCCCGATCTTCAATCACCTCGATTTGGCAATCTGGCAATCCGGCTTTCATATGCGCGATATCGGCGTCTTTGCAGGCCGCATTTACGACCAAAAACAGGTGGTCGCCACGGTTTGCAACCATCAAGTCATCAAGAATTCCGCCGTCTTCATTGGTGAACATCGCATAGCGCTGACGCCCTTCAGCCAGTGGAATAAGCGACACAGGTACCAAACGCTCAAGGGATTCAGCCGGATTATCGCCATGAAGCAAAACTTGCCCCATGTGGCTCACATCAAATAGCCCCGCTTTGGTGCGTGTATGCAAATGCTCTTTCATCACGCCCGGCGGATATTGCACGGGCATTGCGTATCCTGCGAAGGGCACCATTTTGGCCCCAAGCTCGACGTGTAAATCATGAAAAACGGTCTGTTCTAATACGGCATCAGTCATCTGGCGTCCCCATTCTCTGATGCACGTGCAAGCGCGCGGCACCATTCAAAGCCCGCCCGATGCGTGCCTTTCTGATGCCCCCTCTGTCTTTTGCGCCTGAGATCGTTATCCCTTCGGCGGGCCTTGCGACCACTCTCCAGAGTTTTCGTACATCCCCGTGGTCCTGATGCCTGAGAGTTTACCGGGGCGGTTGCTCCTTCGGCACTATGCAACGCGAACGTTGCATAGATTCTCCCACTGAGATGCCAAATTAATACCGTTGAATTGCGCATCCGACAAGGGGTTGTATTCGGCCGCATACTGCGTAAATGCTGGGATATGAAAAATCCATTCTTTTTTGGCTATGGCTCGCTGGTTAATAAATCGACCCATTTGTATGAAAACGCCCACACGGCCCGAATCTCAGGCTGGCGTCGCACATGGCGGCATACGCCGCATCATCCGGTGTCTTTGCTCACAGCAACCCCTTGTGCGGCAAGCGAAATTGACGGGCTAATTGCGGAAGTTCCCAACGCCAATTGGCAGGCCTTAGACGAGCGCGAAAGCGGTTATGATCGCCACGTCGCGACCACGGTGGCGCATCCCCTTTCGCACACTCCCGAAATTGCGATCTATGCCGTGCCTCTTCAAGTCCCGTTCCAATCGCCCCATGCCCCAAGGATACTTTTGAGCTATCTGGATGTCGTGGTTCAGGGTTTTTTGCTTGAATATGGCGAGGAAGGCGTCGCGAGGTTTTTTGCGACCACCGATGGCTGGGACACTCCGATCCTGAACGATCGCGCCACGCCGCAATACCCCCGCGCCCGCATTCTCAGTCCAGATCAAACAGCATTGGTGGATGATTTCATAGCCCGTCTAGCGATGAAACCGCAGCAGGCTTAACTGACGCGCTTGACGTGCGAACGGTTCTGGTTGGATCACGATACCCCCGTCGCCCGTTGTGGTTTTTCTAATTACTTTTCGCACGAGAACCAGCGCGACAATAGCAAAAACAATTCCCCCGAGCGCTTGCCCGATCAGAATGCCTTTGGCACCATACCAAGCACTCCCTAACAGGACAAAGGGGATCGTTCCCAACGTGTGGCGCAGCCAGTTCACCCAAGTGGAGTAGAACGGGTGCCCAAGATTATTGAACGCCGCATTTGCCACGAAAATCACCCCGTTAAAGAACCACAACAATGCGAGCGGCCCACAGAACAACAAGATCAATTCCGCCGTCAAACCGTCTGCGTTAAACAATGCCAAAATCGGCCCACGCAAAGCAAAAAGGACGCCTGCTGCCAGCACCGTATAGATAGCAATAAACAGCAACCCGTCTTTCACAGCTTGGCGCACGCGATCAAACGATCCCGCCCCATAGTTCTGTCCGATGATCGGTCCAATTGCACCAGACAGGGCAAAAATAACCGCGAATGATAAGGGCACAAGGCGCGAAACAACGGCCATTCCCGCCACGGCCTCTTCTCCATATTCCGCCATGCTAGCAATCACATAGGCTTGGCCGATGGGGGTGGAAAGTTGGGTCAAGACTGCTGGGATAGCGATTTGAAAGAGGGCGGGGAAATCGGCGCTAAATTCCACTTTTGTTGGCTTTTGCAGCCCCCCGTGATGCTTGTAAATCATGATCAATGCATAGGCCGCCATAGCAACCCGTGCGGCAACTGAAGCCATTGCAGCCCCTGTCAATTCAAGGTCAAACCCGAAGATCAAAATCGGGTCCAAAATCGCGTTAACGAAGCCGCCCATGATCGTGGCCATCATCGAGTGACGCGCCGCCCCATGCGCACGTAAAACCGCACCGCCAGCCATGCCAACAATCAGGAAAGGGAGACTCGGAACGATGATCCGCAAATAGGTGACCGTCAGCCCGTGAACCTCGCCCGTGGCTCCCATCCAAGCTGCAAAAACAGGTACGAAATACCAAACAATCGCGGCGAAAATGGCGCCTAAAATCACACCATAAAGCAAGGCCGTCCCCGCGCGGCGGCTGGCCATATTAGCATCTCCAGACCCTAAAGCCCGTGAGACCAAAGCCCCCGCAGCGATCGCCATGCCAATCCCAAAGGAACTGGTGAAAAACAAAATCGCTCCTGCATAGCCCACGGCCGCCGCTAGTTCTGCCTTGCCTAGCATTGAGATGAAAATCATATCGACAAAGTCGACCAAAAATACCGCCATCAGCCCAAGACTGGCCGTAACGGACATTACGGTGACATGACGAAACAAGTTCCCTGTAAGGAAGGTGGCCTGAGCAGCAGGGGACGACATTTGAAAATCCGATCAATTTTCTGCGACTATACCGCCGCAGAAATCAAAAGAAAGCGTCCAAAATTCACACGTCACTCTGCGCTGGCGCACAGAGTTTAGGATTTTGCGCGAATAACCTGCAATAATGGAAGGACTGTTTTCATGTCCGGACCGTGTTCCATGCCAGTCAGTGCCTTGCGTAATGGCATAAACAATCCGCGTCCTTTGCGTCCCGTTGCTTCCTTAACGGCTGTGGTCCAAGCGCTCCATGTGTCACGATCAAACGGCCCGTCGGGCAACAACGCCATGGCTTCGCGCACAAACTCCGTATCCTCAGCTTCAATGACGGGATCACAACCCTCGCTAAATAAGGCCCACCACGGTGCCAGATCACGCATGGTGGCGATGTTTTCACGGATTGCCTCCCAGAAATCAGCCGCGATATCGTCTGGCACTCCCAGCGCCGCGATAGCATCCGCAACTTTCTCGAACGGTTGTTCGGCAAGGAGCTTGGCAGTCAAAGGTTTTAGGTCTTCTGAGTCGAATTTTGTTGGTGCGGCCCCAAAATTGGAAATATCGAAACCGGCAATCAAATCGCTCATTTCACTGCGCAATTCCACCGGATCAGATGACCCGAGCCGCGCCATCAAACTCAGGATAGCCATCGGTGCGATTCCCGCGGCGCGCATATCGCGTAGGGAAAGTGTTCCCAAACGCTTAGACAAGGCTTCGCCCTGTGGCCCCGTCAAAAGGGAGTGGTGCGCAAAGCTTGGAACGGTGCCGCCCAAAGCCTCGATAATTTGGATTTGGGTGGCGGTATTGGTCACGTGGTCGGAGCCACGCACCACGTTGGTCACGCCGTAATCAACATCATCGCAAACGGACGCCAAAGTATAAAGGAACTGCCCGTCGCCCTTGATCAAAACCGGATCGGAAACGCTCGCCGCGTCGATAGACAAATCGCCGAGGATACCGTCGTTCCAGTTGATGCGCTCTTGCTTGAGCTTAAACCGCCAGTGCCCGCCACGTTCCGCCCGAAGCGCGTCTTTTTCCGCCTCCGAAAGTGCCAAAGCCGAGCGATCATACACAGGGGGTTTCCCCATGTTGAGTTGCTTTTTACGTTTTAGATCAAGTTCTACCGGTGTTTCGAAACATTCGTAAAGGCGACCATCATCGCGCAACTTCTGCGCCGCTTCTTCATAGCGATCAATCCGCGCGGACTGGCGTTCGGTCCGGTCCCAAGTGAGGCCCAGCCACGTCAAATCTTCTTTGAGCGCATCCACATATTCTTGCTTGCTGCGCTCTGGGTCGGTGTCGTCAATCCGAAGGATAAATTCTCCCCCCGCAGCCCGTGCGATCATGAAGTTAAACAGCGCCGTGCGCAGGTTACCAATGTGGATATAGCCAGTGGGGCTTGGAGCAAAACGAGTGGTTGTCATGGGACTGCCTTTAAGTAGGGTTGGTCCCTTCTACGATGCAATTTTAGTCTGAGCAAGCGAACGACCCAACGTTAGGGGCGCAATTCAATGCAAAATGTGGCATTGGAATCAAAAAACGGGGGTCTCATGACAGATACATACATTATGCGGACGTATAAAAAGGCTCTCAAGCTTCCTTATGGGGCGCAGCTTTTTTCGGCCTACGCAGCCCGCAAGGCTCCGTATTTCAAAACCGTCCGCCCCCTCGTGACGCGGCTTGAGCCTCATCGCTGTGATATTCTGATCAAGAAACGGCGTGCGGTCCAAAACCATATTGGCACAATGCATGTGATTGCGATTGCAAACGGTCTGGAAATGGCGATGGGCTTTATGGCGGAAGCCTCGGTTCCCGCGAATTTTCGGTGGATTCCCAAGGGTATGACGTTGGAATACCCTGCAAAAGCGAATACGGATTTGACCTGCACGGCAAGCGTTGATCCATCAGCGTGGAAAGTGGGAAATTTGGACGTGACCGTGGTGGCGCATGATACGCAGGGGGTGGCTGTGGTGACGGGCACGATCCATTTATGGATCAGTGAGAAGCCTGCGCGTTAACTTGAGTTAAGGGGCCAACGGGTATTTAAATCCTTCAACCCCGCGCTGATTAGGCGCTCAAGAATCGCGACATCTATATCCGCCAACTTATTGAAATAAAGGCAGGACTTTCCAATTTTAAATTTTCCGAGGCTTGCGAGAATATCGCTAAAATCGGCATACCCCGGAAGAATATATATCGAGAAATTCGCCTTGCGCGGTGAGAACCCCGTCGCCAAAAAATCACCTTCGCGACCACTTTCGTATTGGTAATGATACCGCCCATAACCAACAATACTGGGGCCCCACATCACCGGATCAAACCCCGTCACGCGCCGAAAAAGTGCGTCGAGTTCAACGGCGTCGGCGCGTTTTTTTCTGGGAGGGAACGGCGGCCAAAAAATCGTCAACCGGTACATCGGTGGGTAGCGTTTTATTGGCCATAATGCTCTCCCTTTTCGCAAATGCCGCTTAGCCTTCGTCGCGCCAACGGTTCACTATGGGGTAGCGTCGATCCAACCAGAAAGCCCCCTTGGTGAGGCGGGTTCCCGGAGCGGATTGGAAGCGTTTATACTCGGAAATATACAGCAGGTGTTCGACTTTTTTAACCGTCTCGCGCGCATGACCTTGAGCCACGATTTCGGCGACAGAGAGGTCGTTGTCCACCAGCCCTGTTAAGATCGCATCGAGCACTTCATAGGGCGGCAAGCTGTCTTCGTCTTTTTGATCAGGTCGCAATTCCGCGCTTGGTGGCTTATCGATAATAGACACGGGAATGACCGCGCCTTTGGGCCCCATCATCCAGTCACGGTGCTGGGCGTTGCGCCAACGGCATTGCTCAAACACACGCGTTTTATACATATCTTTTATGGGGTTATATCCACCAGCCATATCACCATAGATCGTGGCATATCCTACGGCGACCTCGGATTTATTGCCCGTTGTCAAAAGCATTTCGCCAAATTTATTCGACATGGCCATCAGTAAAAGCCCACGCAAACGCGATTGGATATTCTCTTCGGCAAGGCCCGCCTCAAAGCCTTGGAACAGCGGCGCTAAGGTCTCTGTTATGGCGGCACGACCTTGCGCGATGGGGACAAAATCATAATGGCAGCCCAGATTTTCAGCTGCTTCTTTGGCGTCGTCAAGCGAGCCCTGTGACGTATATTCACTCGGCAACATGACACAACGTACGTTCTGTGGGCCAAGCGCATCTACGGCGATTGTCGCCACAATCGCACTGTCAATTCCGCCAGACATACCTAGCAAGATTTTCTTAAAACCGGTCTTGGACATGTAATCGCGCAGCGACAGAACCATCGCGTGATAATCCTGTTCCCATTCATCCGGATGCTTCGAAACTTGCCCCTTCGCAACGTTCCACTGACCATCGGTATTCACAAAATCAATGTGGCGAATTTCTTCGGAAAACACAGGCATACAATCAACAACGTGGCCATCCGTATCGACGACGAAAGTGCCGCCATCAAAGACCTGATCGTCTTGGCCACCAACCATGTTAAGATAGATTAACGGCGTGCCCGTCGCCGCCACCCGCGCGCGCATGTGCTTTAGGCGCGTCGGAAACTTGTTGCGATAATAGGGCGAACCATTGGGCACGAGGGTAATTTCGGCCCCCTGCCCGGCCAAGCTTTCCGCAACACCCGCGTGCCAACTGTCTTCGCAAATCGGACTACCGATAGTCATCGGGCCAATTTTATATGGCCTATTCTCGCGTGCGGGTTCAAAGATTCGCACTTCGTCGAACACTGTCTCGTTCGGCAGGTGACTCTTGAGGACCCGATGCGCAATTCTACCCTGTTCGAGGATATAATAGGCGTTGAACAGATTCGTGCCGTCAAAATAAGGCCCGCCAATGCCAATCGCCGGACCCTCTGCGCAGCTTTCCGCCAAGCCCTCAATCGCCTGCATTGCGTGCAGGTAAAACGCGGGTTTCCGCACTAAGTCTTGGGTCTGATAGCCCACCGCGAACATCTCAGGCAGTGCCAGCATGTGCGCCTTAGCTTCACGGGCGATTTCCCATGCATCACGGGCTTTTTGAATGTTGGCGGCTATGGCCCCGACAGTTGGATTAAGTTGCGCGAGGGTCAAACGAAATGTCACGGGCCAGTCCTGCTTTTTGCGAGTAATAGAGGTTGTTTACCCCTGTGCGACCGCGAGGGAAAGACCCGCATCTGGCTTTCGGGTTAAGAGTGTTGCAAAACGCATTGCCCCCTGATGCAGCCTCGCCTAAGCTATCGCTTGGTAATCCCTTGGGATGACCAATGGAATATCCTGCCACCCAAGAGGATTAGCTGTGCCCTACGCGACAACCGTTAAAAAATTTCAGCCCATTTTTTCCGACATTTTCGGAGCCTCAACCGCCCTTCTCTGCGCGGCAGTCCTTGTTGTGGGCCTCGTCCCTGCACTTGCCTTTGGGCAGGAGGAATCCGCTAAGGAATATTCAAATGGGGGTCTCTATGAGGGCACTTTCGTTGATGGAAAACAGCACGGTCGCGGACATTATACTCTTCCCAACGGGTATGTTTACGACGGAGAGTGGTTTGAGGGCGAAATCCGTGGTCTTGGGATTGCGCAATTCCCCGGTGGATCGGTTTACGAAGGTAATTTCTCTAAAGGCCGCCCAAATGGATTTGGCAAAATCACTTTTGCCGATGGCGGTACCTATGAAGGCGACTGGGTTGATGGCGAAATCACCGGTAATGGCGTGGTTGAATATGCCAACGGGGTGACCTTTCAGGGCGGTTTGAAAAACGCGTTGCACCACGGCGTCGGCACCATGCAAAGCCCCAACGGGTATGTTTACGCGGGCGAATGGCAAGACGGCGCAAAACACGGCATGGGCAAAATCAACTACCCCGATGGTGCGATCTACGAGGGACTTCTTTCTGAAGGTCTGCGCGCGGGGCTAGGCACTCTTACGATGGCCGACGGGCTTGTCTATACGGGCACTTGGCAGAACGATCAATTTCACGGCGAAGGTGTTCTGACGCAAGCCAATGGCGATGTCTACACGGGTACATTTGTGGCCGGAGCGCGCGAGGGCGAAGGAAGTGTGGCCTATGCAAACGGCGACACGTTTGTGGGCACCTTTAAGGCGGATAATCGCGAAGGCCTTGGTACCTTTACGGGATCTGAGGGCTATCGTTACACGGGTGCGTGGCGTGCAGGGAAAATCGAGGGCAAGGGCGAAATTACGTATCCCGACGGATCTGTTTACACTGGCGGCTTTCTGGACGGCCTGCCGCATGGCAACGGAAGTATCAAGTATTCCGACGGTGGTTCCTATGACGGCGGTTGGAGCAGAGGTGTCATTCAAGGCGAGGGCCGCGCGGCCCAGTCAAATGGTCTAATCTATGAGGGCGGCTTTCTTGACGCACAATACGATGGGACCGGCAAAATGACTTACCCAAGCGGCTATGAATATATTGGCGGCTGGAAAGCGGGAAAACGCTCTGGTGATGGCACGGTCAAATACGCCGACGGCTCTGTTTATACAGGCGAATTTCTAGACAACAAACGCGCGGGTATTGGCGAAATCACGATGCCGGACGGATTTAAATACTTTGGGTCTTGGGCGGATGGCGTGATGCATGGCCAAGGCGTGACGACCTATGCCAACGGTGATGTGTACACGGGGAACTTTGCAGGCGGCAAACGCCACGGCAAGGGCACAATGGCCTTTGCTTCAGGACAAGAACAAGCGGGTGAATGGACGAACGGGGCCTTCACGCCAAAAGACGTTGCCCCCGCGACCGACACACCTACCGAGGCCCCCGCATCCGAATAGACGGTCTCCGGATATTTTTTCAGAATTGCTCTTCCCTTTCGTCACTTGGCGGCTATGATCCCCCTATGAACGCAAACGCACATATTTCCATTATCGCAGACGCGCCCGTTTTGGGCCGTGCACTTGGACTCCGTGCCCTCCTCCTTCTTAGCTGCCTCTGAGCGTGCCTGTTTGGCGCGAACGCTCAGGGGAGGACAACGCGCCATGCACCGAAGCGATACGCTTCTTTCCAGACAGCTAAGAACGACGAAAGATTTCACACATGACAGATAAATCCAAACAAGACCAAGTCTTGATTTTTGACACAACTTTGCGTGACGGCGAACAAAGCCCAGGCGCGACCATGACCAACACCGAGAAGTTGGAAATCGCCGAGATGCTCGACGATATGGGCGTCGACATAATTGAAGCCGGCTTCCCCATTGCCTCGGAGGGCGATTTCGCCGCCGTGAGCGAGATTTCACGTCTTGCCAAACAATCGGTGATTTGCGGATTGGCGCGTGCCAACTTCAAAGACATTGATCGTTGCTGGGAAGCCGTCAAACACGCGGCACGCCCCCGCATCCACACGTTTATCGGTACGTCGCCCCTGCATCGCGCGATCCCGAACTTGAACAAAGACGAGATGGCCGAACGGATTCACGACACTGTCACCTATGCGCGCAACCTGTGTGACAATGTGCAATGGTCGCCGATGGATGCCACCCGCACCGAAGAGGACTACCTGTTCCGCGTAGTAGAAATCGCGATCAAGGCAGGCGCAACAACGATCAACATTCCCGACACCGTCGGCTATACCGCCCCGCGCGAAAGTGCGGAAATCATCCGCCGTTTGCTGGAAAATGTTCCAGGTGCGGATGAGGTCATTTTTGCCACGCATTGCCACAACGATCTTGGCATGGCGACGGCGAACTCTTTGGCGGCCGTCGAAGCGGGCGCGCGTCAAGTCGAGTGCACCATCAATGGACTGGGCGAACGCGCTGGGAATACTGCGTTAGAAGAAGTCGTGATGGCGCTCAAAGTCCGCAATGACATCATGCCCTATCAAACCCGCATCGATACCAAAAAGATCATGCAAATTTCGCGCCGCGTCGCCGCCGTTTCTGGCTTTGCTGTGCAATACAACAAAGCCATTGTTGGCAAGAACGCTTTCGCCCACGAGAGCGGCATCCACCAAGACGGCATGTTGAAAAACGCCGAAACCTTCGAGATCATGCGCCCCGAGGACGTGGGTTTGACCGAAACCAATCTTGTTATGGGCAAACACTCAGGCCGTGCCGCGTTGCGCTCGAAGTTGGCTGACCTCGGTTTTGAATTGGCCGACAATCAACTGAAGGACGTTTTCGTCCGGTTCAAGGAATTGGCGGATCGCAAGAAAGAAATCTTTGAGGATGACTTGATCGCCCTGATGCGCGACAGCGACGCCACAGAGCAGAATGACCGCATCAAGGTGAAATCCCTGCGTGTGGTTTGCGGCACAGAAGGCCCACAAGAAGCAGCCCTGACCCTCACAATCGACGGCGAAGATAAGGCAGTAACTGCCACTGGGGATGGTCCTGTTGACGCGTCGTTCAATGCGGTCAAAGCTCTGTTCCCTCATTCCGCGCGTTTGCAACTGTACCAAGTGCATGCGGTGACCGAGGGCACGGATGCACAAGCAACTGTCTCTGTGCGGATGGAAGAGGATGGCCGGATTTCCATAGGCCAGTCTGCGGACACCGATACGGTCGTCGCGAGCGTCAAAGCCTATGTCAACGCGCTCAACCGTCTGATCGTTCGCCGCGAGAAATCTGTGCCGAACGAGGACGTGAAATCGGTTAACTACAAAGATCGCGCCTAAAATTAGTTCTAGCTTGGGGTACAGAAAGTCGTTTTTCTGTACCCTTTTTCTGTCAAACGAGATGAGAAAATTTGCGGATTGTTGGATATGTGAAATTTTACAGCATTTTGACGCCAGTGTTCGAGCCCAAATGTTGCAAATGTATAAGCGGCAAGAACCCGCCAAATGAACTATAATGCGCCCTTTACCCCATAAACCATGAACGCCTATAACAGGTAAGCCTTTTGAGTCCGCGACTCGCGGGCTGGAACGGACTCAATTTAGGACACAACTTCATGGCAGGTTTTTTCGGACTGTTTTCAACAGATATGGCAATCGACCTCGGCACAGCGAACACGCTTGTCTATGTCAAAGGCAAAGGCATTATTCTGAACGAACCCTCGGTTGTGGCCTATCACGTCAAAGACGGGCGCAAACAGGTTTTGGCCGTCGGAGAAGACGCAAAACTGATGCTTGGTCGCACCCCCGGAAGCATTGAGGCCATCCGCCCGATGCGCGAGGGTGTCATTGCCGATTTTGACGTTGCCGAAGAGATGATTAAACACTTCATCCGCAAGGTCCACCGGCGCACGATGTTTAGCAAACCCAAGATTATCGTCTGTGTGCCCCATGGTGCGACCCCTGTTGAAAAACGCGCCATTCGCCAATCTGTTTTGTCGGCAGGCGCGCGTCGTGCAGGCTTGATCGCGGAACCCATTGCTGCGGCCATTGGCGCGGGAATGCCCATCACGGATCCAACTGGCAACATGGTCGTCGATATCGGCGGCGGCACCACCGAGGTGGCCGTGCTTTCCTTGGGCGATATCGTCTATGCGCGTTCGGTACGCGTCGGTGGCGACCGTATGGACGAAGCGATCATCAACTACCTACGTCGCCAGCAGAACCTCCTGATCGGCGAAGCGACGGCAGAACGGATCAAAACCTCCATCGGTACGGCGCGGATGCCCGACGATGGGCGTGGGTTAAGCATGAAAATTCGGGGGCGTGACCTTTTGAATGGTGTGCCAAAAGAAATCGAAATCAACCAAGCGCAGGTCGCCGAAGCCCTCGCTGAGCCCGTGCAGCAAATCTGTGAAGCCGTGATGACCGCGCTTGAAGCAACCCCTCCAGATTTGGCGGCGGATATTGTGGATCGGGGCGTTATGCTTACAGGCGGCGGCGCGCTTTTGGGTGAGCTTGATCTAGCCTTGCGCGAGCAAACTGGCCTCGCGGTTTCGGTCGCAGACGAGAGTCTAAACTGTGTGGCTTTGGGAACGGGCAAAGCCCTAGAATACGAGAAGCAACTCCGCCACGTCATTGATTACGACAGCTAAATTCCCTTGGGGGGCACCGCTGTAATGGATAGAAATGCATCAGAAAACTACACCCGCCCGATCAGACGCATTCTGGTCGGGATTATGGTTGTTCTGCTTCTGGTGCTCTTTCTGATTTGGCGGATCGACAACCCACGGATGGAGCGATTTCGCGCTCAATTTATTGACACAATTATTCCGAGTTTTTCGTGGGCAATGGCACCAGTTTCGGCCGCGAGCAACATGATCGAGGATTTCCAAAGCTACACTAAAATATACGAGCAAAACCAAGAGTTGCGCCGAGAATTACAACAAATGAAAGCTTGGAAAGAAGCCGCGCTGCAACTGGAACAGAAGAATGCCCGCTTGCTTGATTTAAACAATGTGCGTCTTGATCCCAAATTGACCCACGTCACCGGCGTGGTTTTGGCCGACAGTGGCAGCCCGTTTCGCCAGTCGGTTTTGTTGAATGTTGGGTCGCGCGACGGGATTCATGATGGCTGGGCGACAATGGACGGCATTGGCCTTGTCGGGCGAATTTCTGGCGTCGGGAAGGACACATCGCGCGTCATTCTTTTGACCGATAGCAACAGTTCGATCCCCGTCACCATTCAACCCTCAGGGCAACGCGCCTTGCTCAATGGCGACAACTCAATCGCGCCGCTTTTGGAATTTGTCGAGAGCCCCGAGCTTGTCCGTCCGGGAGATCAAGTTGTCACTTCGGGCGATGGCAACGTTTTCCCAGCGGGGCTTTTGGTGGGGCAACTCGCGCTTGGCCCAGATCGACGCTTGCGAGTGCGACTCGCCGCTGACAATGAGCGGCTCGAGTTTTTGCGCGTCTTGCGCAGCGGTACAATCCATTCGTTGATGGAGAACGGCACGCTCATTTTGCCCAATGGAGAGGCGCTTCTACCTCCTCTCGTTGAGCAAGAACTTCCCCTGCCGGAGGTCGCGATCAGTGAGTGAGCATTCGGAAACTGGCAATTGGGTTTATGTGATCCTATATGTAGGAATTGCTGGAATTGCCCTATTCTCGCATCTGTTACCCCTTTCAACTGCCCCCTCAAGTTGGGCTGGACCTGATGTGATACTCTGTTTGACCTATGTTCTTGTAATGCGCCGACCGAAGACCATTCCGATTGGGCTTATCGCGGGTGTTTTTATTATTCTTGACCTCTTTCTTTTGCGCCCCCCGGGGTTGCTGACGGCCTATGTTGTGATTGGGGCCGAATTTTTGCGCAGCCGCGCGCGCGTAAATAGCGAGTTGCCGTTTTTCGTCGAATGGGCGCTGGTTGCGAGTGTCATTTGCGGGGTACTTTTGGGCTATCGGTTCACGTTGTTCATTGTCGCAATCGACCTCTCAACACTCGGTCTCAGCCTTCAACACTTAATCGGCACTGTGTTGCTGTATCCGGTTTTTACCGTCCTTTTGGGATGGCTCACCCTTCTTGGCACAACCGGTAAACTTGCGGAATCCAAAGGGAGGTCGTCATGAGGCGGCCTCCAAAAGATACAGAGGAAAGCGCGCGCAAAATCACGCGGCGTGGCCTTATTCTGGGAGCGAGTCAGGTTGGTTTCATGGGGCTTTTGGTTCTGCGGATGCGGCAATTGCAAGTGGATCAAGCAGACCAGTTCCGCAACCTCGCAGAAGAAAACCGCGTCAACATGCACCTTTTGGCCCCCGCACGCGGGCTGATCTATGATCGCAACGGCAACGTCATTGCGCAAAATCAGCAAAACTATCGCGTGGTGGTGCGTAAGGAAGACAGCCGCGATTTGGATGTTGTGTTGGAGCGGCTGTCCCACATCGTTGTCCTGACGCCCAGTGATATCGCGCGGATTAAAAAAGAGTTGCGCAATGCGGGACCATCCGCGCCCGTTACAATCGCGGACCGCCTCTCGTGGGAAGCCTTCGCCAAAATCGCCGTGAACGCGCCCGCCTTACCGGGGATCACGCCCGAAGTTGGCCTCTCGCGCGCCTACCCCTATGGCGCGGATTTCGCCCATGTGGTGGGATATGTTGGCCCTGTGAGCGACTATGATTTGCAACGCATAGATGACGGAGATCCGTTGCTGCGCATCCCTCGGTTCCAGATCGGAAAATTTGGAACCGAAGCAAAAACCGAGAAAACCCTGCGCGGGTCGGCCGGCGTAAAACGTGTAGAAGTCAACGCAACGGGACGCATTATTCGGGAAATTGACCGCGAAGAGGGCCAAGCGGGCAAGGCGATTCAACTGACGTTGGACGCTGACCTTCAGAAGTATTGCTTAGCGCGAATGGAAGGGCTGAGTGCTTCGGCAATTGTGATCGATGTGGAGAATGGCGACGTGGTTGCCTGCGCTTCGGCACCGTCCTTTGATCCGAACCTGTTTGTAAAAGGGATCTCAGTGAAGGATTATTCAACCCTCACCCAAGACCCCTATCGCCCCCTCGCGAGTAAAACCGTACAAGACCGCTACCCTCCCGGATCGACCTTCAAAATGGTGACGGCTCTTGCCGCCCTAGAGGCAGGCGTCATCACTCCTCAAGAAACGATCCGCTGTCGAGGCTATGTTGAAGTTGGCGGGCGTCGGTTTCACTGTTGGAAACGCGCAGGGCACGGGAATGTGAATCTTCACAACTCCCTAAAAATGTCCTGTGACGTGTATTACTACGAAGTCGCACAGCGTGTCGGGATCGACAACATTGCCGCAATGGCCCGTCGTCTTGGGTACGGCACAAAATTTGACATCCCAATGTCAGCGGTTTCGGCTGGTGTGGCACCGGACAAAGCGTGGAAACGCGAGGAACTTGGCAAAGAGTGGGTCATTGGCGACAGTTTGAACGTCTCGATCGGACAGGGCCTCGTCCTTGCCACCCCGCTTCAAGTGGCCGTCATGTCAGCACGTTTGGCCACCGGAAAATCCGTAGAACCTCGGATGATTGCATCGCTGGATGGGATCAAACAACCCGAACTTGGCGGCACGGATATGGGGATCAATGAAAACCATTTGCGGGCGGTACGAAAAGCCATGTTCGCCGTTTCAAACGAATCCGGCGGCACGGGGTATGGGTCGCGTATTGTCGAGGATTCCATGCGCATCGCGGGGAAATCTGGCACGTCCCAGTCGGGAAACAGTATTGTGCGCAATGCCGATGTCGAGTGGGACAAACGCGACCACGCGTTGTTTACGGGGTTTGCCCCATATGAATCACCGAAATACGCGATCTCAGTTGTGGTTGAACACGGTGGCGGTGGGTCATCAACGGCTGCTCCGATCCTGCGTGACATTGCGTTGCAGGCCCTCTATGGCGGCACGCCCCCGCTCGAAGCCTATCCCAGCAACGACCGCGCCACCATCCGCACCCAACAGCTTCGCATCCAAGCCCTCGACCCCAACCAAGTCGAAGCTGAGCAAGATCCCGTATGAGTTATCTTGAGTATAACGTCAAAACGACGCCACGGGGTTTTCGCAAAATCCTCTATTTCAATTGGCCTCTTTTGCTGCTGCTAGCTACGGTGTGCTGTGTCGGATTTATGATGCTTTATTCGGTGGCTGGTGGTTCCATGTTCCCATGGGCCGAGCCGCAGATAAAACGGTTTGGCCTTGGTATCGTGCTTATGTTTGCAATCGCAATGACGCCGATTTGGTTTTGGCGCAACATCGCGACGGTGGCCTATATTGGTACGCTTGTTTTGCTTGTTGTGGTGGATTTAATCGGCGATGAAAGCAAAGGATCGCAACGCTGGATTGATCTTGGTTTCATGCGCCTGCAACCATCCGAACTGATGAAAATCTCCCTCGTGATGCTGCTCGCTGCCTACTACGACTGGCTCGATATTAAGAAAACCTCACATCCCTTGTGGGTACTTTTCCCGCTCTTAGTAATCGCAGTCCCAACGGCTTTGGTATTGCGACAACCCGACTTGGGCACGTCGATCCTACTGGTCACGGGTGGGGCAATCGTGATGTTTTTGGCGGGGGTCAGCTGGTGGTATTTCGGCGCGGTAATCGCCCTTGTTGTGGGCGCAGTCACTGCAGTTTTTAAGGTGCGCGGAACGCCTTGGCAATTCCTTAAGGACTATCAATACCGTCGGATTGACACGTTTATCGACCCTTCATTTGACCCCTCTGGTGCGGGATATCACATCACACAATCCAAAATCGCTTTTGGGTCGGGGGGATGGACGGGGCGTGGCTTTATGCAGGGCACCCAAAGCCGCCTAAACTTCCTCCCCGAAAAACACACCGATTTTATTTTCACGACTCTCGCCGAGGAATTCGGCTTTATTGGCGGTTTTTCCCTCCTTAGTATCTATTTGCTCATCATTATATTTTGCATGGTATCGGCCTTCCAAAACAAAGACCGATTTGCATCGCTGCTCACTCTCGGAATTTCTGCCGCCTTCTTTCTGTATTTTGCTGTGAATATGTCGATGGTAATGGGCCTTGCCCCTGTGGTCGGCGTCCCCCTGCCCTTGGTTTCCTACGGCGGATCTGCGATGATCGTTTTGCTCGCCGCATTTGGCCTCGTCCAAAGCGCCCATATCCACCGTCCGAGATAGGATTCCCCATGATTAATGTACTCTTTTCCGCGAAACCTGAGCGGTGGGGTTTTTATAAGGACGCCCTTAAATCAAGCTTCCAGAAAGCTGGTTTGGATGTGGATTTACGCTGCGAATTTGAAGACCCCGCGAGTGTGGACTATCTGGTTTTTGCGCCCAATGGTCCGGTTTCGGATTTCACCCCGTTCACGGGTGCGAAAGCCGTTCTTAACCTCTGGGCTGGAGTAGAGAATCTGACGAGAAATCCTACCCTCAACATCCCGCTGGCCCGCATGGTTGACACCGGCCTTACCGAAGGTATGCGCGAGTATGTTTGCGGGCATGTGCTGCGTCACCATCTCGGAATGGATACCTATATTCAGGCTAAACCTTTGGACTGGAAACAAAGTGTTCCACCTTTGGCGCGAAATCGAACTGTTGGAATTTTGGGGCTTGGCGCGCTTGGCCAAGATTGTGCGCGTAGTCTTGCCGCCCTAAATTTCAATGTATTGGGCTGGAGCCGCCGCCCCAAGGACATTGACGGAATTACCAGTTTCTCGGGGGACGCGGGCTTAAAAGCCTTGCTCTCAGAGGCTGAAATTCTCGTCCTTCTCCTGCCCCACACCCCACAAACTGAAAAAATAGTCAATGCCGAGGCTCTGGCACTTTTGCCCAAAGGAGCGGTCATTATTAATCCGGGTCGCGGCGCACTGATTGATGACAACGCGCTGTTAAGTGCCCTCTCAAATGGGCAGGTCGCGCATGCGACGCTTGATGTGTTTTGGCTTGAACCTCTGCCCTCGGACCACCCCTATTGGGCGCATCCAAACGTCACCATCACCCCCCATATCGCCTCAGAAACCCGCGCCGATACCGCGAGTGAAATCATCGCCGACAACATCAAACGTGGCGAGGCGGGGCAAGAGTTTCTCTTCCTCGTGGACCGCACTGCGGGCTACTAACGTAGAATTGGCGGCTTGCTAGGGTCGGACCCTGGGGCCGCGATTTCAACAGCTTCGGCCCGTTCGGGTTGTGGCAGATCAAAGCTCAAGGCGACCCGCAACAAGGGCGCCGTCAACTCGTCGTCACGCCCCACAAACACGACATCCAACTCCCCCGCCTCAATGCCAGAGAAGGTCAGGGCTTCGCTCACGGCATTCGCCAGCGCTTCTTCGGCCCCGAGCTTTGCGTCTAAAAACGCCAAAAGATGCCCACGCCGCCCAGATTTATAAGTCACTGCGGCCAAATGCGCGGAGGTCGCAAGGCCAACGGCAGAGGGAAGTTTTCGATCTAACGCGCCGAGCAACACATCCGGCAAACCTTTGGGCGGGTTAAGCTCTTGCGGCACGTCCTCAACCTCTTCTGGCTTGTGATCGAGCGTTTGCAAAAGCCAGCCAAGTGCCTCTGAATCTAGAAGGTTTTCGCCCCCCTCAACCCCCAGATTAACGCCAAGCCCGATCCCCTGCTCCACAACCATATGCGCGATGATCCGCCCCGAGAGCGCCACATAGGGAGCCGCGTGTCCGGTGAAATCTACCAGACGTTCCTCACGATCAAAGGCCAAAACAAAACGCCCCTCCTCGGTTTCAAACAGCTCAGGTGAGATTTTGTCTGCATCCGCTTCCCTTTCAAGCAATAGGAACAACTCACTATCAGCAAGGCGCTCAAAATACGGCAACCGCGCGGTATCGCTTTCGGGGGTGGACAGCATAGCGGCATAGGCCACGTCGAGGGGAGTCTCAGTTTTCATTTAGCACCTCATGAACACGCGCGCGCAGGGCCGGAAGAAGGTTAGCCTCAAACCACGGGTTTTTCTTGATCCAGCCAGTATTGCGCCACGACGGATGTGGCAAGGGAAACACGTGCGGCGCATGACTGCGCCAATCTTGAACTGTCGCCGAGACGCTCGCGCCATTTGCGGCCCCAAGGTGGTATTTATGGGCGTAACCACCCACCAAAAGAGTTAATCGGGGCGATAAATGTTGCAAAATGTCAAGATGCCACGTTTTGCGACACACGGCAGGCGGTGGAAGATCGCTCCCTTTTTGGTCATACCCCGGAAAGCAAAACGCCATAGGGAGGATGGAAACTTGCGTGCGGTCATAAAACATTTCGCGTTCCACCCCCATCCAGTCTCGCAAGCGTTCGCCCGAGGGATCATCAAATGGGATACCGCTTTTATAAACCCGTGCTCCTGGTGCTTGGCCGGCAATCAAAATCGGGGCGCGACCATTCAACCAAATAATTGGACGTGGTTTATGGGCTGTTGAGGTTTGCGAAAAGCGCTCCTCGCACAGTACACAGCCTCGGATATTGCGGTCTAAATCTTGGAGGGTGCCAGTCATACGTTAGTTTTTCCCAATTTATGCGCGGCTTCAAGGGGCTTGACTAACTTCTATATTTCTACAATTATAGAAATATGAAAACAACTAATGCAAATCCCGATTCTCCGCTCGATATTCACGTGGCCGCCTCTAGCTTTGCGGCCCTTGGAAGCGAGCAACGCCTTGAAGTTTTACGCTGTTTAGTGCGCGCAGGACCGGAAGGCGCAACGATTGGCACCTTGGGCGAACGCAGTGGCGTAACGGGCTCCACCCTAACGCACCACCTGAAAATACTCACCCAAGCGGGCCTTGTAACGCAGGAGAAAAAGGGGCGCAGCGTTATTTGTGCTGCTGCGGCCTATTCCGAGATGCAAAAGCTTGCCGACTATCTCTTGCGCGAATGTTGCGCCGATTGCCCCTCTACAGACCACGAGCACAGCCATGTCTGAAACAACACACACCCATTCGCATACACCTTCCCCAAATGCGCCCCTCTGGAAACGCCTCGACATGGCGTGGGTGGCGATCCTCATCATCCCATTGCTCGTCGCTCTGTTCGATCCTGCACAATTTTTCCCGACTCTGAGCTTTGCCGGGTCTGCCATCCTTCACACGGGCGTTTTTATCGTTTTTGCTGTGCTGATGGTGGGATATCTCAAGGCCTCTGGCGCCGAAGCCCTGTTGGCGCGAGCCTTTGAAGGGCGCGAAGTTCGGATGATCTTTATGGCGGCGGCCCTTGGGGGCTTATCACCGTTTTGTTCCTGCGAAGTCATTCCTTTTATAGCAGCCCTTTTGGCGCTCGGCGCACCACTTTCGGCGGTTATGGCCTTTTGGCTGGCCTCTCCCTTGATGGATCCCGCCATGTTTTTGGTGACGGCGGGCACCCTTGGATGGGAATTTGCCTTTGCCAAAGGGATCGCCGCCATCAGCCTGGGGATCATGGGCGGCTTCACCGTAAAACTCTTTGCCAAAAGCGCCGTATTCGCAAACCCGTTGCGCAAAGCGGTCCAATCCTCGGGCTGTGGTTGCGGCCCCTCTCCTTTTGATGGCAAGCCCGTTTGGAAATTCTGGAAAGAAGCGCCAAGACGGACAGCATTTCGCCAAACCGTGGTCGAAAATGCGCTATTTTTGGGGAAATGGTTGTTGCTTGCGTATTTGATCGAAGCCCTGATGTTGAGCTATGTTCCGGCCGAAACCATCGCGAGTTTCCTTGGTGGCGAAGGTCTCAAACCTATCGCGCTCGGCGCTTTGATCGGAGCACCAGCTTATCTCAACGGTTTCGCCGCCGTGCCCCTCATCCACGCGCTTTTGGAACAAGGCATGAGCAACGGCGCGGCCATGTCCTTCGCGATCGCTGGGGGGGTAAGCTGCATCCCTGCGGCCCTCGCCGTCTGGGCCTTAGTCAAGCCGCGCGTGTTTGTGGCCTACCTCGGGATCGCCATGACGGGCGCGTTTGCAGCGGGGATTGTCTGGAATATTGTCGCTTGATTTTGTCAAGAAGTGCCACCTCTTTACAAGATGCGAGGTGGCACTTGTAGTTGCAAAATAGATTGATGCTAGCCCCAAGTTACGCCCATTTTCGCTTTTTCACTCAAAAATTCCACTTTGTCGTACCGAGCCAGAAAAGTTTGGCACACTCACTGACGGCTGACCGCAGACATGCTAGGCCTAAGGGAATCGAACAGTAGAGGAGAATTCAAGCTGTCAGGACATCATCATCATATTGACCCCAACTCTGGGAATACGCGGATTTTCTGGGCCATTACGGTCAATATTCTGCTTACAGTCGTGCAGATTATCGGTGGCATTTTGTCTGGTAGTTTGGCGTTGATTGCAGATGCAATTCACAATATGTCGGATGCACTCTCGCTTATTCTCGCTTTTGTGGCACGCAAGATCGCGCAAAGGCCCGCCGACGACACGATGACGTTTGGCTATGGCCGTGCGGAAATTGTGGCAGCTTTGATCAACTACACGACCCTCATCCTGCTCGGATTATATCTGACCTATGAGGCTGTGGCGCGGCTTTTCAATCCTGCCAGCGTTGACGGGTGGCTGGTAGTTGTCATCGCGTTTTTTGCGCTTTTAGTTGATGCTGCCACCGCTCTTCTGACCTACGCGTTGTCAAAACAAAGTATGAATATTCGCGCGGCGTTCCTCCACAATGTCGCTGATGCCCTTGGATCCGTTGCGGTCATCATCGCGGGCACCGTGATCATATTGTATGATTGGCGGCTGATTGACCCGCTTATTACGCTGGTAATTGCGGGCTATATCCTTTGGCAATCTGTGACTGAAATCGGCGGCGCGGTGCGTATCTTGATGCTCGGCAGCCCTCCTGATCTTGATACGCGCGCGATTTTAAAAGCCATACGCGCGGTATCGGGCGTGGAGAACGTGCATCATCTGCATCTGTGGCAAATGCAGGAACACGAGTCAGCTGTGGACGCGCATATTGTGATTAAGGCTGGCGTCTGGACCGAAGCAGACCGCGTGAAACTTGCAGTTAAGGACGCTTTGCGCGACGGGTTTGGACTGTCCCACATCACACTTGAATTGGAATGTCATGTCCATGCCTGCAAAGACCCTCAAGAAGTTGGACACATTGTCGCAAATTGATTTGGGTTGATTGAAATCAAAGTCAATTCGTATCGGGTTCAATACGCTTCCTCCATGATGGCGGACTTTCTCAGTGTCTTTTTTTGGGGTCTAATGAATGCGTGATGTCTTGATCTGGCTGAACGACCAGCTACTGCGCATGCAATGGCTTTCGGATTTGGTCACGTTACTGGTGCGCGAAGGTTTTGGCCTAAATCCCGCGAGCCAGATAGGGGGAAGCGTTCACTTCTTCATCTACGATGTTATTAAAATATTCATTCTGCTCTCGGTTCTGATCTTCAGCATTTCCTATGTGCAAAGCTATTTTCCTCCGGAACGCACCCGCCGCATTCTTGGGCAGCGGCAAGGTCTTGGGGCCAATGTTATGGCGGCTTTGCTTGGAACCATCACGCCATTTTGCTCCTGTTCCTCCATCCCGCTTTTTATTGGTTTTACGAGCGCGGGCCTGCCGCTAGCCGTAACTTTCTCGTTTCTGATTTCCTCGCCACTGGTCGATCTGGCCTCGGTGATACTCCTAGCCAGTATTTTCAACTGGAGTATCGCATTGGCTTATGTAGCGATTGGGTTGGTACTGGCCGTTCTTGGTGGAACCCTGATCGGCTATCTCAAGCTGGAAAATCAGGTTGAGGCCTTTGTCTATCAAAGCCCCGTCAGCGACCATGATAACAACGGCACAATAAGCCGTCGTGAACGACTGCGCTACGCCGCGGATCAAGTTATCGAAATTGTGCACCGTGTTTGGATCTATGTTTTGATCGGCGTCGGTATCGGCGCGGCCATCCACAACTGGATTCCGGAAACCTTCATTTCAGCCCTGCTAGGGCAGGATAAGTGGTGGTCGGTTTTGGTCGCGACATTCGCTGGCATTCCGATGTACGCCGATATTTTTGGCACGCTACCCATCGCGGAAGCCTTGGTGCAAAAGGGCGTTGGGTTGGGCACAGCGCTGACTTTCATGATGGCCGTTACAGCGCTGTCTTTACCGTCGATGATCATGCTTAAACGGGTAGTAAAACTGCCCCTGATGGCAGTGTTTGTCGGCATCGTCACCGTGGGGATTGTCCTGATCGGCTATATTTTCAATGCGACCGCACATCTATTCGTCTAAAAAGGGAGAGAAGAATGATCATCAAAATTTTGGGATCTGGCTGCAAAAAATGCGTGGCCTTGGCGGAGAATACCAAGACGGCTTTACAATCGGCCGCCTTGGATGCGGACATTGAGAAAGTGACCGATATTGTCGCCATCGCCAGTTATGGAATCATGTCCACACCCGGCCTCGTGATCGACGAAAAAGTCGTCTCAAGTGGGCGTGTTCTGAGCGCCTCTGAAATTGGGGCGTTGCTCAAGAGTATCTGAGATACTCAATCTAAAAACGACGACTGAACGAGTGCGCTTAGAAGACATGTAAAACTGGGAGATTTTCCACGCTCCTCGGGGTCCGAATATATTCGTCAAATCGGGCCGCAGAGTGCTTCAAGCTCAATTTTCAGGATAGCTATTGAACCTGGGAATTGGCAGGCACGCACCAGAACTCGACGGCCTTATCGAACTCTGCCGCGTAGAACGCCGAACTCTCGGGTCCGGAAGGGTCCCCGTGAAAGCGCCCAAAACGGCGTGCGCAATCGAAAAAGCCAGGCGCGGGCAACCCATCCCTCGCTTTGCTAACCACGAGGGCAGCGATCAACGGGCGCGCAGCAGCGACATCCTCCTCTATCAGGCACTCTAACGCGACTGTAAGTTGATGGATCGTATTTGGCGGCGAGAGGTCTAAGGCCTTCGCTAAACCTTGATAGGTGATCGGAGGCGCTTGCTCGGCAACTCGACAAAGAAGTGACCGGACGCGCAATGCCAAACCGTTACCCGCAGTGACGCTCTCAGTTGAACCAACATGTTGCACTAAATTTCTCCCAATCACCTCCAACCTGCGACGTTCTTGCCAAAGTGTCAATTTCCGAAAAAGACCCGCGCTAAAAGTAGCGTATTTGAATGCTGAGCCTAAATGGGAAGAACCATATTTTTTCCCTTTGGCATTCAAATAAACAGGCATCAATCGATATGTGCTTTGGAGCGAAATACGAGAATGCGGCTTTCTAATAGAAGCACCGGCCCCTGACAAAAAAGGGCCACTTAGACACGGCGCTTATGTTTTTCTAACCTAAAAGGGGGCGACTTTTCCGAACCATTTCAGAATGGTGGTCGTTGAAGGGATGTCATTTCAAGGTGTTTCCGCAGGCAATAGTATTAATGAAGCATGGGGAACTATGTGTGCTATTTGTCAGGAGGAATTTCTAAAGGGCCGAGCGCGAACTGGTCGCTCAAGGGATGAATGCCGAGACTCAGTTCAATAATGGGTAAATTAAAACACAGCTGTCATGTTTGTCGCGTTCAGAGGTGCCAAGACACCAGAAGTTGCCAGCCGATTCACTACTCAAAGCACATGTAATACAAAGGTTTCTGGGCAAAAAAACTACCGACCCCACGCCGCATGCGGATATCTGAAATACTCCCACACCAGACCTGAAACAAGCGGTCAGCTGTCAGATCCCGAAACAAGTAAGTGTAAATCATATGCTGAAGGTGTTTGACGTCCGGCGCGCGTTTTAAAACATCGCGCACAACCAATTAACTTGTCTTGGATTAAAACTTGTCGATTGTGGCGTCTTCAACCGGCAAGGGCCACACTACCCTTGGTACCCCGCAGCCATACTCTTGATCGCTGGACGCTTCCACGCAAACTTGGCATTGGAAGCAGGCGAATGGTTCTTTCGCTTCGTCTATTTTACGTCGCTCCAATATGCCCATCCACCGTAGCTAGAGGCCCAAAACCCTTCTGCCACGCGAATTTCCGCCTCGGTCCAGCCAACACAGGCGCATCCTAATTCACGGTCGAATGCAAATTCCAGGACTTGTTCCGACCGGTATGCATATCATCCCTTTCTCCACTCCGCTTCTTGAAGGACGTGCGAAAGCTTGTCCACGAGTGCGCGGACGCGCCTTGGTTGTGCGCGGCTTGGCGGAAAAAGCATTTGCAACAGAGTCGGCGACGGCGGATGATTTTCCAAGAGCGCGACAAGGTTGCCCGCTTTGATCTCAGCACTTACATCCAACTCTGATTTCAGAATGATGCCATGCCCTTCAAGACACCACTGCTGCACGAGAGCACTGTCATTGGCCACGCGGTTACCCCGCACAGACACGATTTGTGGGAGGGGACTTGGTCCGAACTGCCAGACATTATCCAACTTCGCGCCAAATCGCATCACCAAGCAATTATGCTCCTTTAGATCGGCAGGGATTTGGGGGGCTCCGTGTTTTTCCAAATAGGAGGGAGACGCACAAACAAACCTGCGACTATGACCCAAACTTTTGGAGCGCAGGGAACTGTCTATTGCGGGGCCAAACCGAAACGCCATGTCAAACCCCTCCCCCACGAGATCGACGTATCCGTCCGAGAGCAGTAATTCGATCGAAATCGCAGGATGATCGGACAAGAATTCCGTGATTCCTCTTGAAATATGGGTTCGCCCAAGATTGCTTGGGGCGCTTATGCGGATTGGACCCGAAAGCGTTTGCGCCCCAAACCGGATACGCGCTTCAAGGTCCTCAACTTCTCCGAGTACCTGCTTGGCGCCATCAACAAGCGTGCGACCTTCTTCGGTAAGGCTGATTGCGCGCGTTGTACGATTCAAAAGAACGACCCCGAAATGCGCCTCCAAGGCGGCTAAGCGTTCGGAAACGGTGGTTGAGGATAGCCTCAATTCGCGGCCAGCAGCAGTGAGGCTGCCTTTTTCGACGATTTGCAAGAAGAGGGCGATATTATTGAGCAACATTGTACGGTTTCTCCGGATTATTATTCCGAATACTGCCCGTTTATCCGCCGCACGCAAGTCGTTAAGTGATGTCACACAACAACAATGGAAACGTCAAAATGCCCAAACTTACCATCGTCGCCAATATTAAGGCCAACCCAGATCAAGTCGAGTTGGTCAAAGCCGAGTTATTGAAACTCATCGATGCGACCCGCGCAGAGGCCGGTTGTGTCAACTATGACCTTCACCAAGACAACGAAAACCCCAGCCACTTCATGTTCTATGAAAACTGGGACACCCGCGAATTGTGGCTAACGCATTTGAACGCTCCGCATATTGGTGCCTATAAAAAAGCAACCGACGGTGCGGTTGCTGAATTCATTTTGAATGAGATGACAATCGTGAGCTAAACGATTGAAATTAGGAGAAATACCATGAAAGCTGTTGCCCTTACACATTACCTACCCATCGAAGATCCAAATTCGTTTTTAGATGTGGAGCTTCCCAAACCGACGGCGCTGGGACGTGATCTTTTGGTCGCGGTCAAAGCCATTTCCGTTAATCCCGTCGACACAAAAGTTCGCAGCCCCAAAGATACGGTGGAAGAAACGCCACGCGTTTTGGGCTGGGATGCGAGCGGTGTTGTTGAGGCCGTGGGGCCAGAAGTGACGCTTTTCAAACCGGGTGACGCGGTCTATTACGCTGGCGATATCACACGCGCGGGGTCGAATTCCGAATTTCAACTCGTTGATGAGCGTATCGTCGGAATAAAGCCAAAATCTCTTAACTTTGCTGAAGCTGCCGCGTTGCCCCTCACAACAATTACAGCTTATGAATCGTTTTTTGATCGATTGGGGATCGACCGTGACGGTGCCAACAAGGGGCAAACCCTCTTGATTATTGGCGCGGGTGGGGGTGTTGGATCGATCGGCATTCAGCTCGCTAAAGCCGCGGGTCTTGTGGTCATTGCCACAGCGTCCCGTCCCGAAACGGTAAGCTGGGTTAAGGAACTTGGGGCGGATCACGTTGTGAACCATCGCCAACCAATGGTAGAGCAAGTCCGTGCCCTTGGCTTCCAACATGTTGATCATATTGCAATTTTCAATGACATGCGGCATTGGGATACAGCGGTTGAGCTTATTCGTCCCCAAGGAGCAATCGTCACAATCGACGACACCAATTTGCCGATGCCGATGGCGGGAATGAAAACCAAGGCTGCGAGTTTGCATTGGGAACTCATGTTCACACGCGCCATGTTTGAGACGCCCGACATGATAGAGCAGCACAAACTGCTCACCTATGTTTCGGGTGAAATCGACGCGGGGCGCATTCGGACGACCGTCAGCGAAATCCTCTCGCCGATCAACGCACAAAATATGCGTGCGGCCCACAAGCTCATTGAAACGGGCACTGCTAAAGGGAAAATTGTGGTCGAGGGTTTCTAGCGAACCTGTGCAACCAACCAATGGAAAAGGAGCTTCGCGGGGCTCCTTTTTTTTCGGTTTTGGGCGACTTAAAGGGATGTATGTTTACGCCCTTTCAAATTTTCGCGCCCACCGAAAACTCATCATGAGAAGGAACATGATCAAGAATTGCCCCGAAATGTCGCCGATCGAATAAGCGAGGGATGCGCGCAACATTTCCATCGGAGCCAGATCAAAATGATACAGGTTCAACGCCAGAGCATTGATCAACGATGCCATCACACCAACGATCAAGAGGCTGCGCCAATCGAAATTGGGTTTACCACCATTACCCACAGCGTTTTTCAACTTTTCGTAAATCCAGAAACTCAAAGGGGCACACAAAAGGCTTGCACCCACGGAGATAAGATTAATTTCAGCCCCGCCTTTCCAACCGCTTAAGTAGTAGTGGGTTTGCAAGGTGGCCGGCGCGAGAAAGACAACCGCCTTCCAACCATAAAAACGGGCCACCAAAACCCGTACGCCATGCGGCAAGTACAATAAGCTCGCGTAAACCGGAATGGTTCCAAACACGGCATTCTGAAAAGGGAAAATAATGAGAAACGTCACATAAAAACAAACTAGATAAGCGGATGTGACCAAAATCATTGGCACAATCCAAGTGCTATCACGGAACATTTGCAAACCATCCTATGCCCAAAGAACACCGCGCCAAAAACTTAAATAAACAATACTTTTCAATAAGATACCTGAAAATTCCCTCCCATTAAGCGCAGCCCGCCTTATGAGGTCTTAAAGTTAGCTTTCTTAAATCGATACAGACCCGTTTTCGTACCATCTTCATGAATAATATACCCTTTTGAAACCAGGGATTTTAGGGCGCGATGGAATGTGGGTTTCGTCAAGCTGTCGGTCAACTCATGGGATTTTATCAAACTGGAATGAATTGCGCTTCCGCCTTCCAAATCGATGACAGCATACAAAATAGACTTCTCGGACTCCGACAACGTGTCAAACCCCAAGTCCTTCTCCATCCCGAGAAGCATTTTTTTCAGCTGAGCAGCAATTGCAAAAACCGACATAGGATAGGCCTACTCCTTAAGATTATGTCCCTCTATTCTGCCACCAAACTGTAAACAATCAAGGAAATTATATTATTTCAACGGATAGACTGCCGTTTGGGGAAAGGGTTGCACCGAAGCACAACCCTGATACTCGTCAATCATGCCCTAACAATTGAGCATGAGGATTCTAGGTTACAGTATCAAATTGAGAATTGGTACAATTTTCGATCCCTTGTGCCCTAACCAAAAACGTAGATTCATTTCTTCTTGGCCAAGGGGTCGGCCTCATCCGACCTTGGGGCTGGTTTTTCACTCAAGATAGCCGCGATTTCCGAGGTTAAATCCGCCGCCCACTCTTGTGCATATTCGCGGACTTTGGATGTGTAGGTGTCATTTTCTTCATAGGAAAGTTCCGGATCATAGTGCTCTGCCATAGCCAGAATTGATTTTCGGTCACTCACATCAAAGGCCTGACACGCACGATCCGCTTGCGCGCGTGTGGCCCCCAGAGCCTCCAAACCAGAGCGCCCCATGCGCAGGGAACTATCGTAGGTTTCACGGATAACGTCTCGACATCCAGCGAACCAAAGATCGTACACATGATTTCGATCGATGGCGCGCGCCACAACATGCACATGCGGATGCGTCTGTGTTACGTATTTCACCAGTTCCGTGATCGCTTCTTTGCCGTCGATGGCAACGACCAACATCTTGGCCTGATCAATCCCCGCCGAATGGAGCATATCGGGGCGCGTCGCGTCGCCGTAATAGGCCCGGACGCCAAATTTACTCAACATATCGAGCTGCTTGGAGCTAAAATCAATCACAGTCGGCGTATAACCTGCGCTTTGTAAAATCCGCGACACAATACCGCCAACACGGCCATGTCCGGCAATAATGATGTGGCTATTCTCGGGAACCTCATCCGCCTCTCGCTCCAAATCAACTAGGTAGCGCGGCGCAATCACATGATCGTACAGAATGAACAAAGCCGGCGTCAGGAGCATCGACAGCGCCACAACGAGCAACAACTGGTCCGCGATTTCTGCGGGAATGACGTTCGCGCCAACGGTGAAGGACAGTAAAACGAACCCAAACTCACCCGCCTGCGCAAGGCCCATCGCAAACAGCCAGCGATCACTTCCAGAGAGTTTAAACAAAACGCCCAGAACAAAGAGAACACCCGCTTTGATCGCAATCAATCCGAGCGTAAGGCCGATGATTGACCCGAGATTTGCAAACAGCAGGGGGAAATTTACGCTGGCACCAACGGTCATAAAGAAAAGACCGAGCAAAAGGCCTTTGAACGGTTCGATGTCGGACTCAAGCTCGTGGCGGTATGGGCTATTGGCCAAGACAACGCCGGCGAGAAACGTGCCCAACGCAGGCGAGAGGCCGACAAGAGACATGAGCAAAGCAATGCCGATCACAATCATCAACGCCGTTGCGGTAAACAACTCGCGCAATTGGGCACCCGCGATAAAGCGAAAAATCGGGCCTGTCAGATAATTGCCACCAATGGCGACGGCAGCAACGGCAGCAATCGTAACAAGCGTGGTTTGCCAAGCATTTAACTCGGCGACCAGACTCATCCCATCTTCATGTGCACCGGCGTCAGCGACCGATGCGGCGTGCTGCACCACATCTGTTAGGTCGGTAAGCGCCAACAAAGGAATGAGGGCCAGCATCGGGATCACGGCAATATCTTGGAACAGCAGCACAGAAAAACTGGCCTGCCCGCCATCGCTTTTCATCAACCCCTTTTCACCAAGGGTTTGCAGCACAATGGCGGTCGAGGACAGGGCAAAGACAAGCCCAATCGCGAGGGCAATACTCCACACATGGCCAAGTGCCATTGCCGCGAGCATCACAGCGCCCGTCGTAAAGGCAACTTGTGCGCCCCCAAGACCGAGGAGTTTTGCCCGCATAGCCCAGAGCAGTTTTGGCTCAAGCTCCAACCCGACGAGGAACAGCATCATAACAACCCCGAACTCGGCGAAATGCTGAATCGACACGACATCGACGTGCAGGAGCGCAAGCAAAGGAGAAATGAGGATACCCGCGATCAAATATCCAAGCACCGATCCCAACCCGAGCCGTGCCGCAATAGGTACCGAGAAGACCCCCGCGATGAGGAAGATAAAGGCGAGAAGTAAAAAATCTGTCATTTTTGGGCGTCCAATTTTTGGGGTCAGGTAAAACTAGCCGCGTTTTGGCACCAAAAATAGGAAAAACACTGTGCGTGCTTGCGCAATACGTGTGTGCGCGCCCGTTTCCCCGTTGCTACATGGGTTTCGCTAGGGCGTGAACAAGCCCGCGTTGCGCGCAATCATGGCCGCATGTGTACGATTGTTCGCCCCAATTTTTCGCGACAGGTTTTTCATATGGAGCTTTATCGTCACCTCGCGCAGATCCAATTCTCGCGCAATTTCCTTATTGGACAATCCGCGGCAAACCCCCTCAAGAACTTCACACTCACGTTGCGTAAAATCTTTAATTATCGGGTGGACTTCGGCCTTTTCGCCCGTGGATTCCATAAAGGCCGTAGGTAAGAATATTTCGCCCGACGCCATAAATCGCACGGCACTCACAAGCGATTTTGCATGCATCGTTTTTGGGACAAACCCAGCGGCCCCCGCGTTAATGGCCTCCACTGCGGTTTCTTTGCTGGCCACACCCGACATAATTGCCACGGGCTTGCCCTGAGAAACTTTGATCGCTGCGGCAAGGCCTTCAAGTCCGACCATCCCTGGCATACTAAAATCCAAAAGCGTGAGATCATAAGGACGCCCTGTGTTGAGAAGCTCAAGCGCGGTTGGAAAATCCGTTGCCACAGCAACATCCATATCTGTCTCGTTAGCAAGAAGGGAAGAGATCATATCAAGCACCATTGTATGATCATCGATAACCAGAACGCGCAAAAATATCTCCTAGAAATCCATCAAAACCCGAAACTCTTCCGCGCAAGCCTTTACGCCGAAAAAAGAAAGCCAATACAAATCGCAAAAAAAATAAATACTATACAAAAGTATAGACAACTATCCCAAATTGCCAAAACATTTTTTATCGCAGAGACTATATAATAAAAACAATTGAAAAGGACGGTCAATGTATTTCAAACCGGTTTCCATAATTGGCACAGCTGCCATCTTCGCGATCTCACTCACGGGTATAACATACGCGAGTCAAGAGCAGCAGCCACATTCGGAAATTGTATTGACGGTGTCTGGGCAAAACATATTGGGGTATGAAAAGGAAGGGAGTGCTGCGTTTTCAATTGATATGCTCCAAGCACTCCCTAGCGAAACTTTTGTGACCTCGACAATATGGACTGAAGGCGTGCACCGGTTTAAAGGTGTCCCGCTCTCGACACTTCTTGCACAAGTTAAGTCGATTGATGGCGCTGAGCCGGTGACCCTGCGCGCGCGCGCAGCAAATGACTATGCCATCAATTTTCCAGCGCCGGAGGCTGACGATCTCTATCCTATTGTTGCGTATGAAATGGATAGAGAGCTTATGTCCTTGCGAGACAAAGGCCCACTTTGGATTGTTTATCCCTTTGATACTCAAAAAAAATACCGCACAGAGACCATTTATACTCGCAGCATTTGGCAACTCGAAGAAATTGAAGTCCTCGAGTAGTTTTTTCTCCTCAACGCGAAGATTGCACGCTAAGGTTGCTTTGCGGAAGCGCACCTCCGGAGTTTAGGCGCGAAACCTTCAAGGAGCCGAATGAGCAACATCCGAAAATTCGGCCTCCAACAGTGGCGTTTTGTTGTTCTGAGCCTAGCAATTTTTGGGCTTGTCGCGGCGGTTATCCCCCTGAGTCAATCAGTGCGCGACCATCTTGAACTGCTTGAGTCCTCTCCGAATGGTGGCTCACAATGGACACTAACGCAGCTGAACGTCGAGCAGGCTCGTCTGCAACAAGCTCTCCTTTTGGCAATGCGATCTCCAGATGCGGATTTGGCCCCCCTTCGGCGTAGATTTGATTTGTATTATTCGCGCTCAGAGACTGTTACTTCTATGCGGAGTTCCAAATATCTTACGCCAGATGCGCAGCTAATTGCGCTTCTGGATTCACTCCAAGCCCAAACAATTGAACTTGCAACGATCATCGACCAGCCGGATAAAGAACTGCGGTATGACCTTCCAATTCTATATGCGCAAATTGAGGCTCAGGACACGTTTTTGCAAGAGCTCTCAAGCAAAACAACCAAGATTTTTGCCAAAACTTCTGATGATCACCGCGCACAGTTGTCCAAACTTCTTATTCAAATTTTGGTCATCGCCCTCCTCCTGGCGGTTTCGTTTATTTCAGTCGTGGTCCTCCTCTATCGTTCCGTTCGTGAAGCACGGGCAACTCAAGTAACTCTGACCAATGTCACAGCGCGCCTGCAGTCGACCATCGGGGCGTCGCTTGATGCGGTAATTGTCAGCGATCAAAATGGTGTTCTCTTGGATTATAATGGCGCCGCCGAGCATGTTTTTGGCTATTCGCGCGACGAAGTTCTGGGCAAACAGGCCCTTCACTACCTTATCCCCGAAAGCAATCGATCGATCATGCGCTCGGAAATCCGTCAGCATTTGGAAACCGGCGAGAGCCCCCTTGTTGGAAAGGGGCTCCTGCAACTTAACGGGTTGAAAAAAGGGGGTGAAGTCATCCCAATCGAGATTTCGATTGCACCCGCTGTCGATGGCGACCAAACGATTTTCATTTCCTTTGTGCGCGACATCTCGGAGCGCGAGGCCATCAAGGAAAATATCCTGCGGTCCCGCGACGAAGCCCTCAAAATGGCCAAGGCCAAATCCGACTTCATTACAATTATGAGCCACGAAATGCGTACGCCTTTAAATGGGGTCATTTCCGCACATGAAGTTTTGTCCTCCACGACGCTTACGCCCTATCAAAACAAATTCTTTTCGATCGCGCGCTCGTCGGCTGCCCATCTTTTAAGCCACGTCAATGATGTTCTAGACATCGCAAGCTTGGATGCCTCAGAAACGGCCCCCCGCAAAGACAGGTTTAGTCCGCTAGAAGCCATTGAGGAGATTATGGAGAACGCCCAGTCCCTGGCCCGCGCGCGGGGGAATTCGTTGGGCGCTGATTTCACGGGGGCAGATGCCGGTTTTTACATTGGCGACAAAAGGCGTTTTCGGAGCATCTTAATTAATCTTTTGGGGAACGCGATCAAGTTCACTCAAAATGGGCACATCCAGATTGATTTTGGCACATTTTTGCAAGACGACGAAACTGTTTGCTTTGAGGTGCATGTGACTGACAACGGACTCGGCATTCCCAAAGACAAGCTAGAGGATATATTCAACGATTTCGTGCGGTTGAACACTGGATACGACCGTGACGCAGATGGAACCGGCCTTGGGCTCAGCATTACCCGCCGCATGGTTCAAACGATGAGCGGCGAGATGGGGGTTGAAAGCGAAGTCGGTGTGGGGAGTACATTTTGGGTAAAGCTTCCGTTTGTAAATTGCCCATCGCCAGAGACAAACCTAGGCGAGCCCGCCTTCAACGCGCCCCCGTCCGTTGGGAACCGTTCACAAGGCATTCGGGCCCTTTTAGTGGAGGATAATGCGATCAATAGGACGCTCATGCTGGAGTTTCTTGAGGATGTGGGCCTAGAGGTGCAGACTGCAGAAAACGGGCAAACGGGAGTCGAGGCGGCAAATGCAACGAAGTTTGACTATATATTCATGGATATCAGCATGCCGGTATTAGACGGCATCGCCGCCACGAAAATGCTCCGAGGGAATATGAAGGGCGCGTCTGCGGATGCAAAAATAATTGGCTTCACAGCCCATTCAAGCCAAGAAAGCCGTGATGATTGCCTTGCTGCGGGGATGTATGATGTTCTTGTTAAGCCAGTCAGCCGCGCAGGCATTCTCTCTGTCTTGGGATTTAAGCCCGTGGCCAAAACGGAGGCACCTACCCTTGCTGGCGAGCTTTTGGACATCCAACAGATAGAAAGTATTAGGGACATCCTCGGCCCTGAACGCTTTGCAAAAACCTGCGCCCGTTTTCGCAGCGAAATGAAAAAGGGGTTTCAGGATCTCATCCAAGATTTAAGCAATCAGCCGCCAGCCAGCCAACCCAAAGACCTTGTCATTCAAATTCACAGGCTTGCGGGCCTGAGCGCATCAATGGGAGCCAGCGCGCTTCACGCCAAATTAGCGGCAGCACAATCCGTAGCAGAGACTGACAATATTGACGCTCTTAGAGAGGAACTTAACGCAGCGGCAATTTGTTTGGAACTGACTTTGGGCGCAGAGGTCTATGATGAAGCGGTCACAGCCAATGCTGCCCCAAGGGAAAGGCCCCGTTAATCTTTTATGTGTTAGCATTTAAACAGCAATTTGAACTTGGGCCGCTAAAACACATGCTGGGTTCGAATATGATAAAGACCGCGACGCTGCTCTAAACAGTGAACATAATAGGGACACGCCGCACAAAACTCACTTAGGTCCGAATCTGGACGAAAATTATCAGTAGGAGCAAACAAACTGCCTCAAGACGCCTTAAACCGGAAAAACAGACTACGGTTTTTTCCGAAATTATCTTTATTGCCTGCCATTATTGCCGCGCTTCTGGTTGCGTCCGTTTGGTATGTGACGGAGCTTCAAACTAAAAAGATTTTTGCTCAGTCCTTGAGAGATGATGTCAGCACCCTAGCCAACGACGTACGTGCCAATCTTGAGATTCACCTCAACAGCGACCTCTACCTCGCGCAGGGTCTCGCAGCGGCGCTTTCGGTCGAACCCGACATGTCGCAGGAAAACTTTACTGAGCTTGCGGCGGAATTTTTCCGCAATAGTAAAAACGTTCGCAACGTGGCCGCCGCGCCAGACATGATAATCAAACTCGTTTACCCAACCAAGGGCAATGAGCCGACAATCGGCGTAGATTACAGAACGCTTCCGAATCAGCTGGCGTCCGTGCTGCAAGCTCGTGACACAAAAAAATTGGTTCTCACCGGGCCAGTCGAACTTGTTCAAGGGGGGCGAGCTTTTATTGGGCGCTACCCGATTTTCAACATGCACGCCCCGTCCGAACCCTTCTGGGGGGTCCTTGCAGCCGTCATTGATCTGGACCGTCTTTACTCAACGAGCGGCCTTTATGATCCGTATTCAAAAATCAGCATTGCCCTTGAAAGCCAAGATACTGTAAATGGCGAACGGAAGATGTTTTTTGGGAATATAGAAACAATTCAGAACACCCCCGTTCAAATGGAAGTTCGTCTTCCCACGGGCGCATGGCGAATTTCAGCGGTGCCAAAAGAGGGCTGGAAAACGATACCTCCAGCACTCTGGCTTCTTCGAAGTGCGTTTTTGGTTGCAGCCCTGATGATCATTGCGCCCATGCTTGCCTCCGCATTCCTCATACACCAGCGCCATGAGTATATTGATGTTCTTTCGGAGCAAAAGGGCGATCTACATCGGCAATCCCGACGCCTTCACCTCGCCATGGAAGCCGCTGGGGCTGGAGTTTGGGAATTTGATGTCGACAAAAAAACGATCATCTGGGATGCGCGGATGAATGAACTATATGGATACCCCCCCTCCTTTAGGGAACACTACCATACTGATTGGGCGGCTCGCATTCACCCGGAAGATCGCGAACGAGCAGAAGCTGATTTTGAGGCTGGGGTTGGTGGGCGCGTTCATTTTAGATCCGTTTACCGAATCCTATTGCCAAATGGCGGCATTCGCCATGTCCGTTCTTTAGCAAACATAATTCAATTCAAAGGGCGTACAAAAATTGTTGGAGTAAATTGGGATGTTACCGAAGAAACAGAAATGCAAAAATCGATCGAGGCCGCAAATCAAAATTTAAAAGAGAAAAACTTTGAAATAGAACTGGCGAGACAGCGCGTAGAGTTCCTTGCTCACCACGACGCACTTACTGAACTTCCCAATCGTCGCTTCCTTGATCAACGCCTTGAAGAACACAAAGTGAGCTACGCCGCGGGCGAAGCTTTTGCTGGTGTTCTCCAGATAGATTTGGACGGATTTAAGACTGTAAATGACACATTAGGCCATTTCGCAGGTGACAATATTCTAAATCAAGTCGGCAATATCCTAAGAACTCTTATTGACGATCAAGATCATGTTATTAGACTCGGTGGAGATGAGTTCATCATTTTCATTAGCAGAAAAAGTAAGAGTTTTTTCGCGCAAGAGAACCATCTGCAAACCCTCGCGGAAAAAATAATCCGCCGATTATCCTTACCTCTCAGTGTTTCAAATGGAAAAATAACAATTGGGGCGTCGATCGGTATTGCTACGGACGCTATTTCCACGACAACTCCACAAAACATCCTAAGGGACGCCGATGTCGCATTATATGAGGCTAAAATCTTGGGAAGAGGCCAGTTTCAACTCTGCGACGCAGAACTTCGACGCACTTTAGATCGCAAAAATAGTTTTCTATCTGAGATAGAAATCGCGCTGACAGAAGGGCAAATGATACCCTATTATCAACCCCAATACAGCGGTTCGGATTTGTCGTTTTTTGGTGTCGAAGCGCTCGCCCGTTGGAACCACCCAACCCGTGGCCTTCTCACTCCCAAAGATTTTCTTGAAAACGCAAAAGAAATAGGAAGAGATGCCGATATTGACCGTGCAATACTTCTTTGTGTTTTAGCAGATCGCATTAGCTGGCAAAAGGCGGGAGCCATTGTACCAAGGATTTCGGTAAATGTGTCCGCGAGGCAGATAGCTAGTCCACATATTTTGGATGACCTCGCAAAACTGGATATTCCACGTGGTTCCATATGTTTTGAATTAGTAGAATCGATTTTTATGGATGATGAAAATCAGATGCTGAAAGATAATGTTGCAGGCATAAAGGACATGGGAATCGAAATTGAAATCGATGATTTTGGGACAGGGTTCGCGTCGATTGTTGCCCTACAAAAGCTTCGCCCCATGCGCCTTAAAATTGACAATCAACTTGTTACTCCAATTAGTTTCTCCCCGTCCGCGCGGAAAATTGTTGCTTCTCTAATTGAGATTGGGCGCTCCCTTGATATTGAAGTTATCGCTGAGGGCATTGAAACCCAATTTCACATCGACACCCTTCGAAGCATGGGATGTCACGCGCTCCAAGGCTACGCACTTTGTCGGCCGATGTCGGGGGATAGCTTTTTTGAACTCCTCGTGCGAGATAAAATTCATGTGGGAAAAGTGACGACCTCATAGAACAGGCCAACATTCGCAAATCTTTCACTGTCTTTAACTTAAAAATACAAAACTAAAATTTGGTCAGACCGACGCGCGCCTTTGTATTAGATCTAGAAAATTTTGGCATAAACAGTAATAAAACGCTTCCCAAGAAACCCTCGGACGGTCGTGATGTTCTAAACTACTCATGTTTTTTAGAAGCTTTGGTCCGTTTCCTGCATCAGTTTATTTAGCAATTAGCAGTAGTCCCCCGGTAATCCCCCCTAAAATTAGTGGTGTTCAAAAGTAGAATTTTCTCGGCAAGATATCTGAGGAGATTTTTGATGAAGATGACGAGATATAGTGAACCCCAAATTCTTGCGATCCTACGCCA